>JBGQDM010000017.1:0-44690 GCA_041495845.1 Terriglobia bacterium
CAGCGGATCCACGCTGGCGAATCCGATAAAGCGATTGCTCTTGCGGCACAGTTCCGCCACCTGCTCATTCGTGCCCACCGGAACCCGGTGCGCGCGCGTGCAATCAATGGGCAGCAAAACCGCGCGCTCGATGCCCGCGACGTCCATCTGCAATAGGAAAGTCTCCAAAGGCTGGAGATTGTTGCCGATGTGAAAAACTTCGCGGGCTGCGCGTTCGTAGCCCGGACACTTTTCCGCAAACTCGCGAATCAGCATGGGATGAGTGTGGAAATCAATCATGCGGCCTCCGGACGGCTCACTGGCTTCAACTGCGTACCTGTTGCTGGCAGAACTGTTGCCACCGGGGGCGATCCCGAAACGCTTCGGCGCCGCCAGCTTGAGTGGTGGAGTAGGCCGCAGCCTGGTTCCCGCGCGCCAGGCACGCCTTCAAGTCCGCGCCGCGAACGTATTCGTGAAGGAACCCCGCATTGAAGGTGTCCCCCGCACCGACGGAGTCCACCACCTCCACGGCCAACGGGGAAGCGTGGTAACGCGACCCTTTTTGTGCCGCCAGCGCGCCCTTCGAACCCATCTTGACCACCAGCGTCGGTACGATTTCCGACAGACGCTCTACTGCCTCGTCAAAATCCGCGATGCCCGCGATCTTGCACGCTTCCTGCTCATTGGGCATGAGAATGTCGACCAGCTCTACGGCTTCGCGCAAGCTGCCGTCCCAGCGGCCATCCGGGTCGTCGTTGGTGTCCATCGAGAGGGTGAGTCCGGCACGTTTAAGCCGGGCAAAGAGCTCGGGAACGCGGTCGCGCAGACCGCTCTGCAGAAAATACGACGAAAGATGGAAGTGGCGGGCGGAAGCCAGATATTCCAAGTCCAGATCTTCCAGAGTCATCTCCGCCATGCACCCGGGGGAGGTGAGCATGTGCCGCACTTTGCCATGCGGGAGAACCACCGTCAGACCGGTGGCGGTGTTGCTGTGCACAATGCGGGTAAGGTCCACCCCCGCAGCCTGCAACCAGTCGAGCGCCAACGGCCCCAGCGAGTCTTGTCCAACCCGCGTGATAAAGCCAACCTTGGAACCGAGGATAGCCAGGTTGTGTGCCGTGATCGCAGAAGAACTACCCAGCGTGACCATACAACGCTCAGCCAGCAGTTCCCGTTCCACCGGAAGCTGCTCAGGTAAGCCATAGAGAATGATGTCGAGGTTTACTTCGCCCGCAATGGTGATGTCGAAGCGAGGCATGGCGGGTTCCCTCAGCGGGCCTTGTCCAGAACGACCACCTGGCTCAAGTTGCGAGGGGAGTCCGGATCCAGGCCCTTCTTCAGTCCGGTGTAGACCCCGAGCAACTGCAGCGCGGGCAGGCAGGTGATGAGGCGGGAGCATTCCTGGTCTTCGCTGGGCACTTCGATGAGCAGGTCGGACGCCAGGCGCAAGCGGGCTTCAGCGCGGTTGGTAACAGTCAACGTGGTTCCGCACAGGCTCTTGATTTCTTCCAACAGGTCAATCTCTGCCGACCGGCCGCTGTCGGAGATAAAAAATCCGGTGAGCGTGCGCGGACTGACCACCGATTTTGGTCCATGGCGAAACTCCAAGCTGTGAAAACTCTGCGAGTAGCTGCACGATGACTCCATCACCTTGAGCGCAGCTTCACACGCCAAGCCGTAAAAGGGTCCTTGGCCGAGGAAGGCGTAATCGTCAAAGTCGTGTGCGTCGACAAAGTCACGAATGCTGGCAACGATGGAGTCGAGTGCGCCGGCGAGGGCATCCGGAGTGCGCTGGAGGGCGGCGAGAAAGTCACTCCGGTCCGCGATGGTGCCCGCTAGAAACTGCAAACCCAGGAGCATGGAGGTGAAGGAGCGGGTCATGACGGTGCTTTGTTCCGCCGCCGGGGAGAGCACCAGCGAGAAGTGAGCGGCGCGTCCGAGCGCCTGGCCCGGAGTGCAGGTGATCGAGATGGTGCGAATGCCGCGCTCCCGCTCCAGAAATTCCGCCGCCTGCACCACCTCGGTAGTGCGGCCGGAGCGAGAAATCAGAACTGGCACCAGCGCACGCCTCCGGTGCAGCACCAGATGCGGAAACAGAAGAATCTCCGAAGCGGGGACCGCCCGGGCCGCGCGACCTGTGACCGTGGAAAAGGCTGCTGCCGCTGCCAGCGCCAGGTAATAACTGGTGCCACACCCAATAAAGAGCCACAGGGCGTCCTCGGGAACCTGCGCGCAAATCTCGCGTACCGTGTTGTCGTTTCGCAGCTGGTCGAGGCAGGTCCGCCAACACTGCGGCTGGGAGAGAATTTCCTCTTCCGTCACGGTGGTCCGATGCCAGGAATGCTGTGTCATGAGCCTACACTCGTCTTACACCAGCGTAGTTGCAATGCCGGCGTCCTTCAGATTCTGCAAATCAGCTTTGGAGATACGCTTGTCAGTGATTACGTGATGAATGGCGGCCGCCGGTACGATCGTAGATAAACTGCGGTGGCCGAACTTGCTCGAATCGCACACCGCCACAGTCTTCCTTGCGATTTCCACCATCACACGGTTCACTTTCGCTTCCAGCAGGTTGGGCGTGCTCAGTCCCAGACGCGTATCGAAGCCGTCCACACCGAGAAAGAGCAGGTCGGCCGACAGCCGGCGCAACGTTTCTTCGGCCAGCGGACCCACCAGCGAAAAAGAATTGGTGCGCACGGTGCCGCCGGTGAGGATGACCTCGATGCCGCTGGTGGCCAACTCGGCGGCAATGTTCACCGCGTTGGTGATGACCGTGAGGCGACGGAAGCCGCGCAGCGAGCGCGCGATGGCCGTGGTCGTCGTCCCGGAATCCAGAATGATCGACTGACCCTCTTCAATCATGGCCACCGCAGCCGCCGCAATCCGAAGCTTTTCCTGCCGGTGCAGCTTTTCCTTCTCCTGCAGCGAGGGGTCAACCAGCGTGCCACTCTGCACCGTGAGCGCGCCCCCATGGGTGCGATGCAAGCTGCCTTGGCTGTGCAGCACTTCCAGGTCTTTGCGGATGGTGATCTGCGAGGTGTCAAACCGGTCGGCCAGTTCCTTGACCAGCACCCGACCCTCCCGGTTGAGCAAGTCCAGGATCGCCCGTCTCCGTTCTTCGTTCAGTAAGCGCTCGCCCGCGGCCACCAGGCCCTCGTTTTGAATATTGACGTTTTACATTGTTTTGTTTCGTTTTGCAAGAGCGCAAACAAAACGTAAGTCCGCCAGAATCTACCACGGAAGCTCGCCGGATACACGGCGAGATGCGGATGGGGGCAAGGCTGCGGTGCCGCTCTTCTGGAATCTCGCGCGAAAGGGAACTACTTCGCGGCCGTCTGGAGAGCAGTCTGGAGAAAGGTCTCTTCGTTCATGCCGATGGAGACCTTGCGCACCCGCTCAAGAATGATCTTCTTTTCGGCATCAGTCTTGGCGGTGGCGTAGCGTTTGCGAAGCAGGCTGATCTTTTCGCTGCGGGTGCGGCGGCGGCGGATTTCGGGGCGGCGGCTGGGTGCGCTCATAGAGAAATTTCATTGTACACGCCAACGGCTGGCGCAGGCGAACTTGCGGCGCCCACAAGCGTGAATTCCACAAATGCTTTATGCTCGTGTGTTTCCCAGGTTTGTCTTCTTTGGAGGTGTTCGTGAACCGCTGCGTCCTCCGTGCAGTGATCCGCCTGTTGATCGTCTGCGGGTTCGCCGTCGCCGTTGCAGCCCAGCAGTTCAACCCCGCTCTCTTTCAGGACTTGCGCTGGCGGATGATTGGCCCGCACCGCGGTGGTCGCACTGTGGCCGTGGCGGGCTTTCCGGAGCGCCCCAACACTCTTCTGATCGGGGTCAACAACGGGGGTGTCTGGAAGACGACGGACTTCGGCCACACTTGGGATCCCATCTTTGAAAATCAGCCGACTCAGTCGGTGGGAGCGCTGGCGGTGGCGCCGTCTGATCCCGATGTGATTTTTGTCGGCAGCGGCGAAGGCTTGCGGCGGCCCGATCTCTCCATCGGCGACGGCATCTACAAATCCAAAGATGGGGGCAAGACCTGGACCCACCTCGGTTTGCGCGACGCCCAGCAAATCGGCGCCATTTTGGTAGACCCGAAGGATCCTGACCGCGTTTTCGTTGCCGCCCTGGGTCATCCATACGGCCCCAATCCCGAACGCGGCGTTTTCCGGTCCCTCGACGGTGGTCGCAACTGGGAGAAGGTGCTTTCCAAAGATGACGACACCGGCGCGATTGACCTGGCGTTTGATCCGACGAACCCGCAGACCGTGTATGCCGTCCTCTGGACCTCGCGTCGTCCGCCGTGGACGACTGGGAATTCCTATGATGCTCCCGGCAGCGGACTCTACAAGTCGAGCGATGGCGGCGCCACCTGGCGCCCGCTAACGCAAGGATTGCCGACCGCGGAGCAAGGCTTGGGCCGCATTGGAATCACCATCGCCCCAACCGACCCTAAACGGATGTACGCGCTCGTGGATGCGCCTCAACTTGGTGGCGTTTACCGCTCGGAGGACGCCGGCGAAAGCTGGACGAGAATAAACGGGGATGCGCGCCTCTGGGGCCGCGGTTCCGACTTTGCCAACGTCCGCGTCCATCCCAAGGACCGCGACGTCGTCTTCATTGCTAATGTTTCCACCTATCGTTCCAGCGATGCGGGCAAGAGTTTCACCGCCATCAAGGGAGCGCCCGGCGGTGACGACTATCACACGGTCTGGATCAACCCGCTCAACCCCGACATTATTCTTCTGGCCAGCGATCAGGGAGCGACGGTCACGGTGAATGGCGGCGCCACGTGGAGTTCCTGGTACAACCAGCCGACGGCGCAGTTCTACCACGTCATCACCGACAGCGAGTTCCCCTACTGGGTGTATGGCGGGCAGCAGGAAAGCGGCAGCGCCGGGGTGGCCAGCCGCAGCGACTTCGGTTCCATCACCTTCCGCGAATGGTATCCGGTGGGCGTCGAAGAGTACGGCTATGTCGCGCCGGACCCGCTCAATCCCAATCTGATTTACGGGGGCAGGGTCACCCGCTTCGACCGGACTACAGGCCAGACCCAGGACGTTTCTCCGGTTATTTTCCGGAACCGGAAATACCGTTTCAACCGCACCGCGCCGCTGATCTTTGCCCACGCCAATCCCCATATGCTATTGCTCGGATCGAATGTGCTATTCAAAACCACTGATGGCGGAGCGCATTGGGAGGAAATCAGTCCAGACCTGACCCGCGAGGACCCCGGGGTGCCGGCAAATCTCGGCGTGTTCGCGAAGTACGATCCCAAACAGGGCAAGCATCGCGGCGTCATCTATAGCATCGGCCCCTCCTTCCGCGACGTGAACTCGATCTGGGTGGGCACGGATGACGGTCTGATTCACCGCACGCAAGATGGGGGCAAGACCTGGCGGAAGGTGACTCCGCCCGAACTGACGCCCTGGAGCAAGGTGGCGCAGATTGAGGCTTCGCACTTTGACGACGAAAGTGCCTACGCCGCCGTGAATCGTTTCCGCCTCGACGACCTCCATCCTTATATCTATCGCACACATGATGGCGGGAAGACGTGGCAAAACGTTGTCCAGGGCATGCCCAATGAACCCGTGAATGCTGTTCGGGAGGACCCGGTGCGCCGCGGCCTGCTTTTCGCCGCCACCGAGCGCGGGGTGTATGCCTCCTGGGACGACGGAGACCACTGGCAGAGTCTTCGCCTGAATCTTCCGGCAACCTCGGTGCGAGACTTGGTAGTTCATGGCGACGATCTCGTGGTAGGCACACACGGCCGCTCGTTCTGGATCCTGGACAACATCACCCCGCTGCGCCAGCTTCGCCCCGAAGTCGCTTCGGCGAAGGCCCATCTTTTCGAGCCGCAGCTCACCTACCGCCTCCGCCGCAACAACAGCACAGACACTCCGCTGCCGCCGGAAATTCCCGCCGGGAAGAACCCACCCGATGGCGCCATGATCGATTTCTTCCTGAACGCCGATGCCGCGGGTGCCGCAGTGGTCGAGATTTTGGACAGCGTCGGTAACCTGGTGCGGCGGTTTTCGAGTGCGGATGCGCCCGAGTCCGTGGACGCCAACGAACTGAACCACCCGACTTACTGGGTGCGCTCGCCGCGCCCCCTTCCCGCCACCGCCGGGATGCACCGGTTCCTGTGGGACTTACGCTACCCGCCGCCGGATTCCGCTACGCACGAGTTTCCGATCTCGGCTATTTACCGGGACACGCCGCGGGAGCCGCTCGGGGTCTATGCCCTGCCCGGGCGCTATTCGGTGAAGCTAACCGTGGGTGGGGAATCCATGACGCAGCCGCTCGTGCTGAAGATGGACCCCAGGGTCAAAACCTCCGAAGAGGACTTGCGCCGGCAGTTTGACGCCGCCACCCACCTGAGCCAGGCGTTGGACCATGACGTCATCGTGCTGCGAGAAATCCAGAAGCTACGACAGCAGCTCAAGGCTCCGGCGAAGGCAGGCGCGGCTACACCGGGGAGCATGGAGACTTTGGATCGCCGGTCCGCCGAACTGGAAGAGCAGGCCAGTGACTTGAACGCCGATCTCGTCCAACTCCTGGCCGTAGTGAACAGCGCCGATGCCGCCCCGAACGATCGCGCTGCTTCGGAAGCTGAGGCGACGCGGCAGGCCGTGGACCGGCTGGTGGCCGATTGGCAGTCGCTACGGCAGCACCAGTTGATGCCTCAGTAGCCGAAAAAGTCGCAGCTGCCGCTGTGCGACCGCTGCGTACTTAGCAGGCACTTGTTTTCCACAGAGAGCGGAGCTAAGTTTGCGCTTTCCGTTGTCTAAGTCATCGTGGGGCGTTGGCGCGAAATATCGTGGCGAACCGTGGCTGCGGCCGTCTTGGCGCTGGTCGTCGCGGGCAGTGGCTTGGCATTTTGGCGGGTGGGTTCCGTCCTCCACTCCACGGCGAACGAAGTAGCAGCCGAACACCGCCTATCCCTGCAGGTTCGCACCTACCTTCCGGCAGCCAACCCTGGTTTCGAGTGGGTGGGTACACCCGGGGATGTGGTGCGTGCCGCGTCGTTCCAAGGGCATCTCTATCTAGCCGGCGCAACCGGCCTGCTGGAATACGACGAGGCGGGAATCCTGCAGCGGCAATTTCGTGCCGGCCAGGAGCTCCCACCTTCCCCGGTGGTGGATCTGGCGACCGGTGTTCTAGCAGACTCGCGCGAGCCCGAACTCCTGCTCGCCACCGCTGCGGAAGGCGTCTTGGCCTTCAATGGACGTCAGTTCCGTCAGATTCGCCCCGATGACGAAAAACTAAGGCGTTTGAGCGCACTCCTCGTCGGTTCCTCCGGACGCCTGCTGCTGGGGACAATCAGTAAGGGAGTTCTGGTATACGACGGTCGTCGCTTAGCTCCGCTCCATGCCAGCCTAAGCGATGTTGCGGTCACTGCCCTGGCAGGGACGGAGTCGGACCTCTGGGTGGGCACGCGCGACCGCGGCGTTCTCTACTGGCATGCTGGTGGAGCGGAAACGTTCAGCGAGGAGGCTGGCCTGCCCGACCGGCAAGTACTCTCCCTGGCTACCCACGGCAACAAGACCTATGTCGGAACTCCGGTGGGCACCGCCGAATTCGAAGACGGCCATTTCGTGGGTGTGTTGGCCTCCGGCGCCTTTGCCCTTTCCTTGTGGGCGACTGACGATCGCCTTCTGATTGGCACACTGGATCAAGGACTCATGACCGTGGCGCTTTCGCGCCGGCACATGCCCACGTCCAATTCTGGCTTGGGTAACTTGCAGGACGTCCGGCAGATCGTAGCGCTCGGCGACGCTGCCTACGCGGTCACTCGCAGCGGGGTGTATGCCATCAACGGCAGTTCTAACCGCCCGCTGATCGCACCGCCGCCCACTGGAAACCTGACGGACCGCAACATTGCTGCCTTGGCCACCGACCAGCACGGACAGTTGTGGGTCGGATATTTTGATCGCGGACTTGACTTGCTCCGCGCCAATGGCAGTCTTGCCGTCCATGTCGAGAACGAACACGTATTCTGCGTCAATCGCATTGTTCCCGATGCCAAAGAGGATCGCGTGCACGTGGCTACGGCGAACGGGTTGGTGGAGATGGATGCCAGCGGCGCCGTCCGCCAGGTTCTAACGCGAAGTGATGGCTTGATCGCGGACCATGTGACCGATGCCGTTGCCTACCGCGGCGGCCTGGCCGTTGCGACGCCTGCCGGGCTTACGTTTCTCGACGCGACCGGGCCGCACAGCCTCTACGCTTTTCACGGGCTGGTGAATAACCACGTCTACACGCTCGCCGCCGCGGACGATGAACTGTTGGCCGGTACTCTGGGCGGAATCTCGGTGCTCGAGAAAGGCGATGTGCGATCCAACTACACCGCCGGCGTCTCGGGCCTCAAACACAACTGGGTGACCGCCTTGGTCCGCGTAGGCGAAGAGTGGATGGTCGGGACGTATGGAGCGGGCGTGCTGCGTTTGCAGCCGGACGGCCATTTTGCCGCCATGGATCGCGCCACCGCCGCGTTGGAGATTAATCCCAACGCCATGCTGGTAACACCACAGCATGTGCTCGCGGGTACGCTCGGTCGCGGCTTGCTGGTCTACGATCGCACCAACTCGCGCTGGGACTTCATCGCGGCTGGCCTGCCTTCGCGCAACGTGACCGCGCTGGCTGTGCGCGACGGCGTCATCTACGTCGGCACCGACAACGGTTTGGTTCGGATTACGGAGAACAATCTCCACCCATGAAAAACGTCGTTCTGGCTCTTCTCGCCGGTCTCCTGCTGACCACCATGGCAGCGGGAGATGCGGGCGTTCTGTTGCCCCGCGATAAGGAACAGCCCAATGCCGCCATCCTCTCGCTCGAAGAGATGGAGATCACCATCCGCATTGACAACGGCGACGCTCGCGTCTTCATCCGGCAGGTGTTTGCCAATCACAGCAACGCGATCGAGGAAGGGAACTACGTTTTTGCCCTGCCCAGCAACGCCACCGTCTCGGATTTTGCGACCTGGGACGGGCCCACCCGTTTGCCCGCCGTGATCCTGGAACGCAAGCGCGCCGAGGAACTCTACAACCAGCTCAAGGCACAAATGATTGATCCTGGCCTGCTGCAGATGGGGGAACGCGGCGCTGCCGAAGCTCGGCGCAGTTCTGTCTTCAGCGCCAAGATCGTGCCCATTCCACGCTTTGGCACCAAGCGCCTGGAGATCGAGTATCACGAAAATATTCCGGTCGAGAACTTCAAGTCCTACTTTGCCATCCTGCTGCGTCCCGACGCTTACCAGGCACAGACCGCAACTCACTTCTCCATCCACTTCGAGTTGGTCTCGGCGCATCCGATTCACGGTTTCCAGGCTCCCGCAAAGACCTACCCGCTGCAGATTCGCGAGAACACGCCGCAGCGGGTGGTGGCGGAATTCGCTGGCGATCACGTGCTACTGGGCGAGGATTTCGTGGTTACCTACGAACAAGATCCCGCTGCCGCGGACAGGCTGGAAGTTTTGACTTATCGCAATCCGGTGAGCGCGGCGCCATCTCCAGACGAGATTTCTCCCGAGCGCAGCGTGAACGAACCCGGCTTCTTCGAAGCCAAGGCGCTGATTGGTTCCGGCCGCTCCGGCGCGGAAGAAGGAGCGGGCCGCACCGTGGTTGCGCTCTTCGATGTGTCGCTCTCCATGCAGTGGGAGAAACTGGAGCGCAGCTATCAGGCGCTGGAAACGCTGCTGCGCGGACTCAAGCCCGCCGACCGATTCAATGTGATTCTCTTCAACGCGCAAGTGGCGCCATTCCAGCCGGCGCCGGTGGCTGCCGACCTCGCTTCGGTGCAGAAAGCGCTGGACTTTGTGCGCGCCAGCCGCTTGCGGGGCGGAACCGACGTTGATCGCGCTCTGGCCGCTGGACTCGCGCAATGTGCCGCCGCAGGGGCTGGCGACAAGTATCTCGTGCTGCTCAGCGACGGCGGAGCCACCCGCGGCCCCATTGCCACCGGCGCGCTGGCGCGCCTTTACGAGGCGGGCTGGAGCAAGTTGCCCGCGTCCTCCCGCCCGCGCACTTACGTTCTCGCGCTCGGCGACGATGCCAATCTCCCGCTGCTGCGCCTGCTCTCGCGCCAGGACGGTGTGCTGGAGCATGTGCTCTCCACCGAGCCCATCGACTTCAAACTCAATTCGTTTCTTTCCAAGATCGGGCGCAGTCCGCTGGGGCAGTTACGCCTTGAGATCGCGCCCACCGCCGGCGTGGATGCCGTCTACCCGCTGCAGACATCGGTGTTTGCGGGCGCGATGGCTTCGTGGGTGGGTCGCTACCAGCAGCCTGCGTCGGCGGTGAGCTTTACGCTTCACGGTGTGCGCAGCGGCCAGATCCTGTCGTCCACCAAGCGCGTGTCCCTTCCCGCGCAGACGCTCGACCATCCGCAGTTGCCTCGCCTCTGGGCCCGCGCCCGCGTCGACGCGCTCCTGGAGAAAATTGAACGCGACGGTGAGGACCGCGACAGCGTAGACGAGATCATCCGCCTGGCCCGGAAGTACAAGTTGGTGACACCCTACACTTCTTTTCTCGCGGTGCCGCGGGCGTTGCTCCGTCCTCGGGTGATTCGTCCCGGCGATCCGGTCTTGCGCGTCAAAACCGACGAGTCCATTGCCTCGGTCGTCGCCCTGTTTCCTTTCGGATTGATCCAGCCGTTGCGCTACCTGAAGGCCGAAGACATTTGGCAGACCCGTTTTCTCGCGCCCACCGATTTGCAGGACGGAACCTACTCCGTCCGCCTGCTGCTCCGAGACCGTGCGGGACACGTGTACCGCGAGTCGAAGACCTTTGTCATTGCCAGTAAGCCGCCAACCCTTAATGTGAAACTCGAAGGCAAACGGTTCCAGCGCGGACAGGCCCTGAACATCCGTGTCACCGCCTCGCAGAGTACTCGCACCCTGCTCGCCAGACTGGAAGGCGCTGCCCCTGTGAGTCTGCGCTGGGACCCCGACCAGCGCGCCAGCGCCGGACAAATCACCATCCCCGACGAACTGCCGCCGGGTACCTATCGTCTGACCGTGACTGCCGAAGACATGGCACACAATCTGGCCACGCAGGAGGTGCCGCTTGAAATCGTTCCGTGAGGGTTGCCAGCTTGGAATTCGGATCACCCTCATCGTCGCGCTGGTGCTGAGTGCGGGTGCGCTGGTGGTCGCGCGCGGCGAATTGCCGGAGTGGATTCGCAACGCCGAAGCCGGTTCCGCAGTGGAGTCAGCTCTGTTCCGGCTGATGGCACTCCCTGGCGGTTCAGTTTTGTTCCGCCGCCCGCCGCGTGAGACCCGGCCTGCACTCGGCCAACTCATCCAGTCACAGCCCAAGAACTCCGACCTCTATGCCTTGCGTGCCCGCGAAGGCGAGCAGCAACTTGATTTTGACGCGGCGGAAAAAGATTGGAAGAATTACACCGCCAACGCTGCTGATCCCGGCTCCGCACAATTGCTGCTGGCCGATTTCTATCATCGCCGGCTTCGCCCGGAGGATGAACTTCGCGTGCTGTCCCAGGTCGCACAGGCGCCGCCGCGTTCCGACGAGCGTTTGACTCCGCCCAGTGCGCAGCGCTCCTGGCAGGCATTCGAAAGATCCCTCGTCCTCATCCGTGCGCAGGCGTTGTCCGACGCGCTGGTGAAACAGCAGTATCGCGCCTGGTTGACGTGTTATCCGCAGGAAGCGTCCGTCTACGCTCGTTTTCTCCAGTTCCTGGTGGAACACAAGGATTTTGTCGCCGCGTCTGATCTCATCACGCGCTATCACGCGACGTTTCCCAGCGACGGCGTTTTTCCTATCAAAGCGAAAGCTCTCGTTGCCTACCGGCAAGGCTCGGTGGAGCAGGGTCTGGCGGTTTACGAACAGAGCTTTGATCCCTTGTGGGACGCAGAGCTCATCAAGGGCTATTTCGATCTGCTGCGGGAAACCCGTCAGCTGCGGAAATTTCTGGATCATGCCCGCGCCGCAGTTGCTGCCCATCCCGACGATTTCAATGCCGTGGCCCGCGTCTTCTACTACTACCAACAGGACGGCCGGCTCGACGCCGCTCAGGAAGTCATCGCCGCGTACCGGCAGCACAAAGACGCCAGTGGAGCTATCTGGACTTCCCAGGAACTCTGGCTCTGCGCCCGCTTGCTGGAGAACATCAACGCTTACCCGGAAGCCGCCCGCTATTACTACGCCCTCTACAACAGCCAAGGTAGAAAAGACGCGCGCGAACTTGCGCTTACCGGACTGACGCGCATTCTGCTGACCGCGCCCGAGACTTCGATTCGCCTGGGCGCGGGTGATCTCTCCATGTATCGCGACATCGGCAACCTGGACCAGGGGCCCGGCTTGCTCAACGGAATTCTCTCGCTGCTGCTCAACACCACCAACCCGGCTTCGGAGTATGCGGCCGCGGAACAGCGCAGCCATAGCTACTTCAATCGGGCGCGCGCCGCCCAGTTGCTGGCGCTGCTCGATGAAACTTTTCCAGCGGCAGCGGAGCGCTCCGCTCTCCACGCCCGCTTGCTCGAGTACTACGCCAGTGCGGGAGAATCGGAAGCAGTCATCCGCAGTGGGCGCGAGTTTCTCGCCGCCTTTCCAAAAACCCCCGAGCGCACCCGCATTTCGCTGCTTATGGCCGATGCCTATTCCCGCGCCGGCAATTCGCGCGAGGAGTACGCCATCTATGACGCCGCCTTGAAGGAACTCGCCGACGCGGCGCAGAACGTGCCTCTCGGCACCGAAACGCAAAATTCTGGTGTGGGTGCTCCCAGCTTCAACGCGCCGCCTCCTACCGCCGACTTGGGCAATGAGGGAGGCGAAGGGGAAGAAGGTGAGGGAGAAAACGATGCGGGTGGCCCTCAGCCACCGCCCACCCGCAAGAACCCACCCGCAGCTTTTCAAGTGGGACGGCAGGCTGCGACTTTGCAAGTAGGCGCGCGTTCTCCAGAATATGCGCGCGTCTTGGAACGCTACCTCGCGCGGCTGGCCGCCGACCAGCAAGTTCCCGCCGCAGTGGGCATTCTGCGCCGGGAGGTGGAGCGCAATCCCGATGACCCCGGCCTGTATGAGCGGCTCGTCAGTTTCTTGGACCAGAACCATCTCGGCACCGAGCAAGAGGAGGTCTATCGGCGCGCCATTGCCCGTTTTCCAGACCGCTCCTGGTATCACAAGTTCGCTCGCTTCTATCTGCGCTGGAAGCGAAATGCTGAATTTGAACAGTTGAGTCGCCAGGTTATTCAAGCCTTCAACGGCTCGGAGCTGGAGTCTTATCTCGACGATGTGGGCTACTCGGGCACTCCCGGACTCTATTTGCGCTTGAATCTGTATGCTCACCAGCGCTTTCCGCACAACCTGGCGTTTGTGCACAATCTGCTCAGGGCCTATCAGTCACCCGCAACTCGCGACCCGGTTGCCTACGAAAAACTGTTGCGCGAACACTGGTTTGAAGACGCAGGAATGGAAAGTGAATTCTTTGCTTTCTTGTCCGCTCGAGGCCAGCTCGAAAGAGAAATGCAGGAAGCCCGGTCAGCGGCGGGTCAAGACGCAGCTGCCTTCGTTCACGACAATCCAGCGGCTGCCACTCTGGTCGCCGAAGCTGAACTGTGGCGCTCCCATTTCGAGCAGAGTGCGCCCTATCTGAAAGCGCTAGCGGAGGAGTATCCGGCAGATCGCGGACTGACTTTGCGCGCCGCTTCCGTGTTTCGTTCGCTTGCCTACACCGAGCCGGCAAACACCGCGGTGGCAGTCCATCTCCTCGAAAGCGCCGTCAAGGCCAATCCCACGGATACCGCGTTGCTAGCCACTGTTGGCGATGTCTATGCCGACCGTGAACAGTTTTCCCGTGCTGCTCCTTACTGGAATCGCATCCCCGTAGTCGAGCCCGGTGAGGCGGCGCGATATCTTGAAACTGCGAGCATCTATTGGGACTATTTCGATTTTGATCAGGCTCTCCGCTGGATTGGCGAAGGCCGTAAGCGCAGCGGTGACAACACCCTCTATGCCTATCAGGCTGGCGCCATTTTTGAAAACAAGCGCGATTACCCGCACGCCGTGCAGGAGTATCTGCGCGGCGCATTGAGTGGAGAAGAAAACTCTGCGGCGTGGAACCGCTTGCTGGAGCTCGCGCGCCGCAAACCGCTGCGCGCAGCGGTGGAAGCCGCCACGGCCGATATAGCGCCGGGCGAGACGCCAGCTTGGCAGGCAGTGCGTCTTCGCATTGCGCTGCTTGAAGCCATGGAGCGCCAGTCAGAAGTCGGACCCTGGCTTGACGGGCTACTGCAGCGCAGTTCGTCCATCGAACTGGTGGAACAAGTTGCCAGCCTGGCGCAGCAGCGCTCGCTCGAGTTGGTACGCCAGCATGCTCTCGAAAAGCAGGCCCAGCTCTCTACCGACCCGGTGGTGAGGCTGCAGCTTCGCTACACGCTGGCGCAGTTCTACGAAAACAAGAAGGACTTTACTTCGGCCCAGAGCAACGTCGAGACGCTCTATCGGGAGAATCCAAAGATTCTCGGAGTCGTGCGCAGCACTGCGGATTTCTACTGGCGCACCAAGCAGCAGGAAAAAGCCATTGCCGTTCTGGAGCAGGCGGCGAAGGACGCATACCCCGACCTGGCCCGCCAATTTAAGTTTGAGGCAGCGCGCAAATCCACTGAAGCAGGAAAATTCCAGCACGCCCGCGACCTATTGCAGCCCTTGTTGCAGGCCGCGCCCTACAACTCCGAATATGTTGCCGCCCTGGCCGACACCTACGCCCGCGCCGGCGACGATGCCGGACTGCGGCAACTGTATCTGGACAAAATCACTGCATTCCGCCAAGCCTCGTTCTCCACCGAGGAACGCAGGACACGCATCGCCGAACTTCGCCGCGGACTGATTCCTGCTCTTACCCGCCTGCGGCAATTCGGCCCCGCCGTCGACCAGTACATCGAGTTATTGAACGCTTTTCCGGAAGACGAAGGGCTAGCTTCGGAAGCTGCGCTCTATGCTCAGCGCAACGCGCAGCAGGCAAAACTGGTGGACTTCTACGCCAAAACGGTGGTGCAGTCACCGCGCGATTGGCGTTGGCCGGTGGTGCTGGCGCGTATTTACACCAGCTTGGAGAATTTCCCGGCCGCCATCGAAGCCTACGGCAAGGCGGTCGCCGTACGGCCCGACCGTGTGGACTTGTACTCTGCGCGCGCTGGGTTACTCGAACGCCTGATGCGCTTCGACGAGGCGGTCGCGGACTACGAACATCTCTACCAGCTCGAATACAAAGATGCGAAGTGGATGGAGAAGGTGGCGGAGACCCGAGCCCGCCAAGGTCGAATTCCGGAAGTAGTGACCGCTCTTCGCACCGCGCTGATTGATCCGCAGCCGAAGAATCCCGATGCCTACTTTGACGCAGCCCGCCGGCTCGAACATTGGAACATGCTGCCGCAAGCGCTGGCGATTGCTCAAGAGGGTGTGGATGTTGCCGGGAGCGAACTGCTGGCCGGTACTCGGAATAGCGCGGATGCCGTGCTCTATGCCCGCATCGCCACCCGCCTGCGCCAGCCGGAAAAAGCATTGGACGTGCTCGCTGCCGCGCGCACTGCTGCCGCTTCCTCACTGCCGGTGTTGCAAGAGCAAGTGGCTCGCGAGGGCATTGCCGCCATCACCGATCGCGAGTGGCGCGAGCGGACCGTGGAGCTGCGCCGCTCGAATGCCCTGAGCGCATGGCAGGCGGCGCTTCGCGAGATGGGCGCTGTGGTTACCACTTACTTCACGCCGGAGGAGAAGTCGAACCTGGAGAAGTTGGCGCAGTCCCGCTTTGGCGGGACCGTGGCGGATGTCAACGAATCTGGCGTCCCCCTTGCTGAAGCCGCCGGCCTGGCGCCTCTTGAAGCACGCTGGCGTTCGCAGTTGATGAACGCTGCTGGTCCCGAAGAACTCCGGCTCACGCGCATGAGGGCCTACATCGCGCTGCAGCGTCGACGTCTGGCCATGGGATCGCTGGGCGGGGAACTGGAACGGTTTGCCGACAACCTGGTCCCATCCGACCGGAACTTGGCCTGGCGCGAAGCAGCAGAAAGTTATCGGGCCACTCGAGACGCCACCAGCGAACTGCGGGTGCGCATCCTGGAGACACAACAGGGAACCTCTTTCGACGACAACCGCTACTTCGAACTTCTGTTGGCGCAACGACCCGACGAACTGGTCCGCCTAGCCGCCTCCAAAGGGTATCGTGCCCAACCCGCGGCAAATTTTGCCATGCAACATGGCGATGCCGCGCTGACGCACCGAGTCATTGCTGCCTTTGGAACCGCGCGCCAGCCGGTTTGGAATCGTTCGTACCAGGCACTGGCGGGACTGAACTTCGCAGAAAAAACTCCGGCGATCCAGACTGCCTTTGTCAGTGTCCTTGGCGATCAGACCATCGGCGAGCGTATCGGTCATCCCGTGGACCGGGCCCAGCAACATGCCGGCTCGACCTGGTTTTATTACGGTTCGCGATATGGCGAGTATCTCGCGGTCGCGCAGCAGGGAGACGCGAAGGACTTTCTGCCGGCGCAGCTCGAACAAAGCCCCGCAACTGCATCTGCCTATGAGACCCTCGCCGACTATTACTCAGAGACCGCGCAGGCCAAGCTTGCCATTGCGGACTATCAGCACGTACTTGATCTCGGAGCCAGCAACAATGCCGCCCGGCTGAAGCTGGCCTCGACATATTTCAAGTCCGGAGCCCGCATCGAAGCGCTGGCGCGGTGGCGCCAGGTTTTCACCTCGCTGCATGTGCAGGTGGACCAGGTGCGCGTGCCGGAGAATTTATGGACTGACTTTGCCGCTCTCTCGTCCGAACTACGCGCCCGGCATTTGTTCGCTCAGTTCCGGCCGGAGGCCGACTCGCTGTTGCGCGGCTATCTGCATCGCAACGGCAACTATCGCTCCAACCAACTGCTGCACAGTGCTTACACCGCACTCGAAGATCCGCCGGCGGCAACCACATGGCTCCTTGATCTGGCCGGAGCTGCCCCGCGCCCCGACTTGGTGCTCGGCGAAGTCGTGGACGCGCGCTGGATTCCGACGAAGCAGCGCGGTCCGATCTTCGAGCGCGTCGTCGCCATGCGTGAGGAAGCTTTGGCCAAAGCGGAAGGCCCAGCTCGCGAATATGCCGACGCCGATCTGCACAGCTGGCAGTTGCGCTGGCTGCGCCACTTACTCCACCAGCGCGAACTCGAACACGCCCGCACCCTGTTGCAGTCAGTGCCGGCGGAAGCGAGGCTGGCGCGCCAGTCCGAATTTCTTCCTGTCGAGCTACAGGTCGCCGACCAAGGCGGAAAACTGGACGCGCTGTTGGAGAGTTATCGTGCCAGTGCTGAAGGACCTCCTGCGCCGGAGACGTTGCGTATCGCAGCGAAAACACTGCAACGCGAGGGGCAGCGTTCCGCGGCTCGCAAAACGCTGGAGCTTGCTCTCGCCATCGAGATTGAACGTCATCAATTGAACGCGCCCAACCTGCTGGGCCTGGCGGAAATCCGCCTGGCGGATGGTGATGTCACGGGTGCGTTGCAACTGCTGCGCCGGTTAGTGTTGGTGGTGGGAAATCCGCTGGAAAATCTGGATCCCGCGGCGGCATTGCTGGAAAAAACAAGTCACCCGCGTGAAGCGATTGATTTTCTCGACCAACTTGCTAAGGCTGTCCCTTGGGACGAACGAGTGCAGCTGCGGTTGGCCCGCACCCGCATCGCCGCGGGAGTGGAAGCCGAGAAAGC
This sequence comes from Terriglobia bacterium, assembly GCA_041495845.1. Classification (GTDB taxonomy): domain Bacteria; phylum Acidobacteriota; class Terriglobia; order Terriglobales; family Acidobacteriaceae; genus JBGQDM01. Next base: position 17,686 of record JBGQDM010000017.1, read on the forward strand.
TCGCGACGATTTGGCGACGCTTACCGGCAGCAACGAGGCGGCGTACGAGGTCCGCGCGCAAGCTGCGACCGCGCTCGCGGGCACCCGCCAGCAGGTGCGTACCGGCAGCGCCGAACTGCAATTGCTCGCCGCAGGGGAAGTTCCATCCGCTGCTGCTGCCAACCAACCGTACTTCCTCCCGGCGCGTCTGGCGGCGGCGCAGAAAATAACGGAGGAAGCCGCCCGCGTCTCGCTGCTTCGTGCTGCGGTTGCCGAAGTCCCACGTAGCGACGAGGCCCGCATGCAACTCTTCCGTTCCCTCGCGAAACTGCAGCAGGACGAGATGGCCCTCCTTTGTTTCCAGCCTTTGCTTTCTGCTTCCTGGATGCAGGCGCGTTTCGTAAGTTCGGGCGAAGGGGACAGCATCCTGGGCGATGAACCGGAAATCGAGTCGTCCAACTGGATCCCGACTGCGCGTGCAACGATGGCTAACCCCTCCGAGGAAACGCCGGGGGAATACCCGGTTATTACCACACGGAGAGCTGTGATTCTCAGCCGCGCGCAGCAGAGCGAGCTCAGCGCCGAATTGGGACGTGCGTACGCTCGCCGTGGCGATCTTGACGCCGCGCTGCAGTACTTGAGCACGGCGCGTAGGCTCGCGCCGCCTGCATCGCGGAGCGCGCTCAGCCACGACCTGAACGCGATTCTCGCCGAACAGAAGCTCCGTCACGAGAACGATGGCCGCCGCCCGCTGATTCACGACGCGCTGGAGCAACCCGGAATCGTGCGGCCTCGTCTGCTGCCGCATGCGGCGCCATCTCCACCGCTCGCAACTCCGAAAGGAGGTGTGTCATGAAGCGTGCCTTGCTGATTTGCGCACTGGTCACGAGCTGTCTGGCCGCGTTGGTGGTCATGCGCCAGTCGACGAAAGGCCCGTCCACGCCTGCGCCCGACCGCCTTTCGCGTCTGTTTCCCGCGGGTGCGCTGCTTTATCTCGAGGCTCAGGATTTCTCTGCGCTGCTGACGGCGTGGGACGACTCTCCGGAAAAGAGGGCGTGGCTCGCCTCCCGGAACTTTTCTGTCTTCTCAAATTCTCGTCTGCTTCAGCGTCTGGCCGAAGCGCGCAATCAATTTGCCAAGGCCGCCGGAGTTCCGGCGGACGCACGATTCCTGAGCCAAGCGGCCGGTACGAACAGCGCGTTTGCCTGGTACGACATTGGCAAGCTGGAGTTTCTCTACGTTTCCCACGTCAGCGCCACGCACGCCACCGATTCTGCGCTCTGGCAGGTGAGGAACACCTTCCAGCCGCGGAGTGTGGGTAACGATCAATTTTTTGTCCGCACCGACGCGGAGACCGGGCGAGTCGTGGCTTTCGCCGTGAAGGGGGACTACCTGCTTTTGGCCACGCGGGAAGACTTGCTCGCCTCAGCGCTGCGCCTCATGTCCAGCCCCGGCGGCGCCACCATGGAGACCGAAGGCTGGTGGGCGACCATAGCGGAAGTTTCGCCACCGCCCGGCGAACTGCGCCTGGTACTGAATCTCGAAAAAATTGTTCCGTCGCCGTATTTCCGGACCTACTGGATTCAGCAGAACATCACCGACATGAAGCAGTACAGTGCAGCGGTGGTGGACTTACGCCGCAGCGCGCGTGAATACCGCGAGGAGCGCCGCTTGGTCCGCAAGACAGCAGACACGCAGCCGCCTCCGGCGGAAGCGACCCGTGCTCTCGTGGAATTGTCGCGCTCGGTGCCCGCCAGTTCCGGCGAATACCAGTTGCGTGCGGCCCCAAGCGGGGACGATGTGGCCGAAGAACTTTGGGCGCTGCTCTTGCATCCCGCACCGCAGGCTTCAGCGCCGGCCACTAACGCCCCGGCAGTTTCCCTCGGTTCCGGAACCGTGGGGCAAGGCTCCGACCTGGAGACGAGGATTGATCAAGAGAATCAGCGCGTAGCGACTCAGGACGAAGCCGGCCCCTTGCGTGACTTGATTCGAGAAGCCTCGCCACAGGCCATGCTGGTGGCCCGCTCGACCCAGTTGGGTAAGGAAGGCGTATTCGTTCGCTTCCGCTCGCTCGTCGCGCTGCGAGCGCAGGCGAACTGGAACGAAGGCAGTGTGAGTGCCGCGCTGGTGCACGCGCTCAAGCCGTCACTGACGGCGGGAGTGCTGGGCGTTTCCTGGCGGCGTACACCGGAGGGCGTCCAGCAACTCGACGGGCTGGCTTCGCTCTATGTTGCCGCGCGGGGCTCGATTTTGTTCCTGAGTAACGACCAGGAACTCCTTCAGGAAGGACTGGCGGCGCGTAGTGCTTCTGCTTCGTCGGCGGTCTACGTTGCGCGTTTTGATCACAGCCGCGAGCGCACCAACCTGGTTCACGCTGCCAAGCTGACTGACCTGAATAGTTCCACTGCGAATGCGGGCTATGCCTCGCAGAACACACCGCTGTTCTTTTCCCAGAATCTGACGGGTCTGAGCGAGGCGCTGAAGCGGCTGATGTCGGAAAGCATCGTGGTGGAGGACCGCGGCTCGCAGCAAGTGCAGACCGTTACCTACAAGTGGGCGCAATGATGCCAAGGCTGCCGATGCTCGCGCTGGTGGCAGGGCTTCTTCTCTTCGAGGGCGCGGGCCGGCCGCGCGAGGTCCGCGCAGACGCAACCACAGACGCATTCTTCGCCCAGTCCATGCAGCGTTTGCTGGAAAGAGACGTCGGCCCCGAGGCCTCGTTCCTTCTGATTTCACAAGAGGGCACGGTGTTAGCCGCGCGTTGGCCGCAGGCCGATGCTCCCATTTCTCCTGGATCACTGTTCAAGCCGTTCGCAGCCCTTGCTTATGGCGCAGAGCACAGGGATCGGTTTCCGTTGCTCGAGTGCCTAGGCGAAGCGGGCGGTTGCTGGCGGCCGGCGGGACACGGCCCTCTCCATCTCTCCGGTGCGATTGCGAACTCCTGCAATGCTTATTTTCATTCATTGGTGCGAGAACTCACGGCGCGACAAGTGCAGATCGTCGCTCAGCCTTTCGGACTCGCCGGACCTCCACAACAGGCAGCGGGCGACGAGCTCTGGGGACGATCCGCCGCATGGAAGGAGCCACCCCTCGCGCTCCTACATGCCTATCAGGAGCTGGCTGAGCGCCGTGACCTGCCCGGCTACAGGGAAGTGATTCGCGGGATGCGTCAATCCGGCCAGTCTGGCACCGGAGCCAACGTCCGCCTTGAAACCGGCGGCCTTCTCACCCTGGTGAAAACCGGAACCGCAGCTTGCGCCCACCAGCCGCATGCTCCCGGAGATGGTTTTTCCGTCGTTCTCTGGCCAGCGGAGGCGCCGCGTTATGCATTGCTGCTGCGCGTTCACGGTGTGCCCGGGTCGCAAGCGGCAGCAACCGCAGGACACATCGTGCGCCTCGTCGAAAGGCAGGCCGATGCGCGCTAGCCGTATTTGCGTTCTCGCCGCCAGCGTGCTTCCGGTGTTTGCTTCAGCGCAAACCGTCAACATTGGCGTGCTTGGCCTTTTTCGTCCGCAACAATTGGAGATTCGTGCTGCAGAAAATTCGACGCTCGTCGTTCGGAGCGGTTCCCGCCACTGGGAACTGGAGCCGGGTGCTGCACTGTTCCTCCAGAACCAGCCCGGTTCTTGCATGCTCGCTACGTTTCCGAGCGAGCAGGTCTGCGTCGCGATGCTGCACGCCAGTGCGCGCGACGGGCGGGCAGTCCGCTTTCAACTGCGCGTTCCCGGCAAGCTCACGCGCGTCTACCAGGGAAGGTTGCACATTACATCTTCGCGAGTGGCATTCACGCGATCGCAACTGGTGGCGGTTGTCGCCATGGATCTGGAGCTCGCGGTCGCTTCCGCCGTCGCGGCCGAGAGCCCGCCGGACGCTCCTCTCGAAGCGCTCAAGGCACAAGCCGTTGCCAGCCGCTCGCTGCTGGTTGCTGGCAAGGGTGCGCACGCCAATTTTGATTTCTGCGATACCACTCACTGCCAGTTCCTTCGCGAACCCCCAGCTCAGGAGAGCGCTGCGGTTGCCGCCGCCCAAGCCACCCGCGGCATGGTGCTCAGCTTTCAAGGCCAGCCCTTTGCCGCACTCTTCAGTGCCAGCTGCGGCGGTAGAACGCGCACACCGGCCGAAATTGGTCTGCAGCTTGCCGGCTATCCCTATTACTCCGTCGAGTGTGCCTATTGCCGAGCGCACCCCGAACCGTGGCAGCGCACCGTGTCGTTGCCGGAAGCGGAACTGCTGCGTACCCGGGGAGAAGCGGGTCGCATCCTGCTGGCGCGGCAGCACGGTTGGGACGCGGTGCCCGGCAATCACTTCTCCGCACACCGTTCGCCTCAGGATGCTGCCGTAGTGTTGCTTTCCGGCAGCGGCCACGGCCACGGCGTCGGTCTCTGCCAGCGTGGGGCCGGAGGAATGGCGCGCGCGGGCGCAGACTATCGGGCCATTCTCCACCACTACTTTCCCAACGCCGACATTCTTGTTCTCAGCCCCGCTGCGACCGCCCATTGAGCTTGGTCACGTCCGCCTGTGACTCTGATCACAGCCCGGTGCGGCAGCCCGTTTTATGCTCATGGCAGGGTTGCGGAGACAAAGCCCGCACCGTGGAGATCGCCATCATGGCGTATGTGATAACCGACGGTTGCATTAAAGACATGCTTTGCGTGGACGTTTGCCCCACGGACTGCATTCATCCCAAGACCGGCGAGCCCAAGCTGGAAGAAGTGACTCACCTGTACGTCAATCCAGTCGATTGCATCGATTGTGGCGCGTGTATTCCGGTGTGCCCTTCCGATTCCATCTTCGTGGCGGAAGAACTGCCGGCAGACAAGGCGGAATTTCTGGCGGTGAATGCGGCGTTCTATGCGGCTTCTTGAACAGGATTTGAGGTTGATTTGAAGGATGCGTAGCGACGGCGAGCCTGCCCTCGAGGCGAAGCCGAAGGGCTCTCGGCCGTCAGGCGGAGCGCCAGCTCCGCAGGTTTTATCGTAGGGCAGGGGCCCTGTCGGTATCGCGGGGGCCGAATGACCGCCTTTCCCACTTCATCTTGAGTTGGATTACCAAGCCTCTTCATCGTGTAAGTCCTGCTGCTCCTAGGTTCTACCGCACACCACCCTGTGATCGCTCTCACTGCTGCGAGTTCCTTTCTGCGGCACGATGATCAGTTAGGGCAGTGGCACAGATCGCAGGAGCGCATGTCATGAAACGAGTCATTATTCTTGGCGCCGCGGGGCGCGATTTCCATAACTTCAATGTTGTTTTTCGCAACAATCCTGAATTTCAAGTCGTGGCCTTCACCGCCACCCAGATTCCAGACATTGCCGGTCGGCGCTATCCCAAGGAGTTGGCGGGAGCGCTCTATCCCGAGGGCATTGCCATTCGCGAAGAGGAGCAGATGGAGACGCTAATTCGCGAACTCCGCGCTGACGTTGTTGTCTTCTCTTACAGCGATGTTGCCCACGCCAATGTGATGCATCTGGCCTCGCGCGCGGTCGCTGCTGGGGCGGACTTTTGGCTGCTGAGCGCCGCGCGCACCCAGTTACAGGCGCGCGTGCCCGTGATTTCCGTGTGCGCCGTCCGGACCGGTTGCGGCAAGAGTCCCATCTCGCGTTTGGTGGCAGCGGAGCTTCGCCATCAGGGCCTGACACCGGTCGTGATTCGCCATCCCATGCCGTACGGCGATCTGGTACAGCAGGCCGTACAGCGCTTTGCCACGCTGGCCGACCTCGATCGCCACAACTGCACCATCGAAGAGCGTGAAGAGTACGAGCCGCACCTGCAGAAGGGCACCGTGGTCTACGCCGGTGTCGACTATGAAGCCATCCTGCACCAAGCCGAGCAAGAAGCGGATGTCATCCTCTGGGACGGCGGTAACAACGACACTTCGTTCTATCGTTCCGATCTCGAGATTGTCGTAACCGATCCGCTTCGCGCCGGTCATGAACTTGGCTACTATCCGGGCGAAGTCAACCTGCGCCGCGCGCAAGTCGTCATCCTGAACAAGGTGAATACGGCCAAGCCGGAGGATGTGGAGACGGTGCGCCGGAACATCCAGCGCAGTAACCCGGCGGCGACCATTGTGGAACTCGCTTCCCGTGTGACGGTGGCCGATCCGCAACTGGTTCGCGGCCGGCGGGTCCTCGTCGTCGAAGATGGTCCCACCCTCACGCACGGTGAGATGCAGTACGGCGCCGGGGTAGTCGCTGCCCGTCAGTGTGGAGCGGCGGAGATCGTCGATCCGCGTCCCTGGGCAGTCGGCTCCATCCGCAGCACGTTCGAGCGCTATTCGCACTTGCACGACCTGCTGCCCGCGATGGGTTACAGCGCTCTGCAGCGCCACGAACTCGAAGAGACCATCAACCGTGTTCCGTGTGATCTCGTGCTCATTGCCACACCCGTGAATCTGGGCAGCATTATCAAACTCAACAAGCCCAGCCTGCGCGTCTCTTACGAGGCCGAGGAAATTTCCCAGCCTCGGCTTACGGAGATCGTCGCGCGGTTTTGCCGTCAGCATGAACCTGCTTTGAAACTTGAACCGGCGCGAGCCTGAGCCGGGGGAGATGACCATGACTTCGAATGACTTTCTTTCGCTTCGCGATTTTACTCCGCAGCAAGTCCGCGAACTGCTCGAACTCAGCCGCCTGATGAAGGCCCATCCTGAGATTTTTGCCGGCTCGCTCCAGGGCAAGACGCTGGCCATGATCTTCGAGAAGCCTTCGCTGCGCACGCGCGTGACCTTTGACGTCGGCATCCATCAACTCGGCGGCTTTTCGCTCTACCTCTCGCCCGCCGAGATCAGCCTGGGCAAGCGTGAGTCGGTCTATGACGTCGCCAAGAACCTGGAGCGCATGGTGCAGGGCATCATGGTCCGCACCTTTGCCCACGAGATTGTGGAGGAGATGGCCGAGCATGCCAGCATTCCGGTCATCAACGGACTGACCGACTACAGCCATCCCTGCCAGGCGCTGGCTGATTACCTGACGATTTGGGAAATCAAGGGCAGAATCTCCGGGCTGAAAATCGCCTACATTGGCGATGGCAACAACGTGGCCCATTCGCTGCTGTTCGCGGGTGCGCAACTGGGGGCCCACGTCTGCGTGGCCACACCGCCCGGATTTGAACCGAAAGCGGATGCTCTCCGCTGGGCGCGAGCACGGGCGATCCAGACCGGCGGCACCTGCACACTCACCAACGATCTGGTCGAGGCCGTCTCGGGTGCTGACGTGATTTACACCGACGTCTGGACCAGCATGGGCCAGGAGTCGGAGCTGGAAATGCGGCGCCGGACTTTCGCGCCGTTCCAGGTTAACGAGACCGTGTTTGCGCACGCTGCTGCCGACGCCATCTTCATGCACTGCTTGCCCGCCCATCGCGGCGAAGAAGTCACCGCGGGGGTGATTGACTCGGCCCGTTCGGTGGTTTTTCAGCAAGCGGAGAACCGGTTGCACGCGCAAAAAGCGGTGTTGCTCGAAACCATGAAGCACGAGGTCATGGATTCGATGCGGACCATCGGTTCACCAGATGCGGTGCAGGTGTAGTGTTTGGGAGGAGTTTAGATTCCGGGCGGGCCAGTGCCCGCGGCGCAACCCGCCGCCCGTTGGTGCGCCCGTGAACCGCCGTGAGGAAAACGATTCTGATTGCGGTCGGTGGTAACTCGCTGATTCGCGCCGGCGAAAAAGGAACGATCGCCGAACAACTGGCGAACACGAGCCGCACCGCCGCCGCCATCACCAGCCTCATCCGGCTGGGCCACCGCGTCGTCCTTACCCATGGCAATGGCCCGCAGGTGGGCGCCGCCTTGCTGCGTTCCGAGCGCGCTTCCGATCAGGTTTACAACCACCCACTGGACGTTTGCGATGCCACTACCCAGGGTGAGATCGGCTACCTGCTGCAGCAGTCGCTCTACAACCATTTGCGCAAAGAAGGCTTGATGGTGCCGGTGGTGACCGTGCTGACGCAAGTGGTCGTCTCGGCCGATGATCCCGCCATGCAGAGTCCAACCAAGCCGGTCGGTCCGTTTTATTCGCGTGAAGAAGCCGAGGGCCGTCGTCGCCAACTGGGCTGGGCCATCGTAGAAGATGCCGCCCGCGGCTATCGTCGCGTCGTGCCTTCACCGGAGCCGCTTGAGATTGTAGAACTGGAAGTGATTCAGGACCTGCTTGAAGCCGGCAAGCTGGTGATCGCCTGCGGCGGCGGCGGCATTCCTGTGGTGCGCACCAACGGAGCGCTGCACGGCATCGAGGCGGTGATTGATAAAGACCGGGCCTCTGCTTTGCTCGCCATCAAGCTCAACGCCGATGTCTTCGCCATCTCCACCGACACCGATTTTGTGTATCTGGACTACAAGCAGCCCAGCCAGCGGCCGCTGCGACAGGTGACGGCGACCGAGATGCAGCGCTATCTTGATGCCGGGCAATTTCCCCCCGGCAACATGGGGCCCAAGGTGGAATCGGCATTGCGCTTCCTGCACCAGGGTGGAAAAGAAGTGGTGATTACTTCCTATACGCACCTGCCGGAAGCGGTGGCGGGCACCGCTGGTACGCGGATCGTGCCGGAAACAAAGGTCACTGCCAAAGAGGTGCGGACGGGGACGCGATGAAACTGCAGCACATTGTCGAATCACAACAGTTTACGGTCCCTCTGCTGATGGACCTGTTCGATCGCAGCCGCGGCATGGAGCGGGTGGTGGCGCGCGGCGGGTCACTGGACTATCAGAATCGCATTCTCGCGTCGCTTTTCTACGAGCCGTCCACGCGCACGCGCTTCTCGTTTGAGGCGGCCATGTTTCGGCTCGGCGGCCGCGTCCTTTCGACCGAGCACGCCCACGCGTTTTCGTCGGAGATCGAGGGCGAGCAGGTCGAGGATTCCATTCGCATCATCGGCAGTTACGCCGACGTGATCGTGATTCGCCACCACGAAGAGGGAGGCGCCGCTCGTGCCGCCGAGGTTTCGCTGGTTCCGATCATCAACGCCGGAGACGGCAATGGTGGCCAGCATCCCACCCAGGCCTTGCTCGATCTCTACACCATCTTTCGCCAGCGCCCGCTCGACGGCCTGAGCGTGGCCATCGTCGGCGAACTGGATCGTGGTCGCACTGCCCGCTCGCTGGCCTATCTCCTGGCCAAGTTCGAGCGGCCCCGCATCTTTTTTGTCAGCCCGCCGGAAATGCAAATGAAGCCCGACATCCTCCAGTATCTTGACCGGCACGGCGTACACTATGACCTGGAAACGGACATCCAGCAGGTTGTGAGCGAAGTGGATGTGCTCTATCTGACCCGGATCCGGCCCGACCGGTTGGCGGAAGTGCGCAAGCTGCACCACTATGCTGTGGACGCCGCCTTGCTGCGGAAGATGAAGCCCGACGCCATGATTTTGCACCCGCTGCCCCGCACCGTGGAATTAGACAAAGCGGTGGACAGCGACCCGCGCGCGCACTACTTCCGCCAGGCGGCCAATGGCCTCTACGTGCGCATGGCGCTGCTCACCATGCTGCTGGAAAAAGATTAGACACTCAAGAACTGAAACACGAGGAAACTATGCCTACGATCGAAGAACGGTTGCAAACCTCCGACTTTATCGAACTCGAAAATTCCTACGGCGCTCATAACTATCATCCCCTCGATGTCGTGATTGAACGGGCCGAAGGGTGTTGGGTCTACGACGTGGAAGGCCGGCGCTATCTGGATTGCCTGGCGGCTTATTCGGCCGTCAATCAGGGACATTGCCATCCCCGCATTCTGGCGGCACTCATCGAGCAGGCGCAGAAAGTAACGCTGACCTCGCGCGCCTTCCGCAACGACCAGTTGCCGCTGCTCTATAAAGAGTTGCATGAATTGACTGGCATGGACATGGCGCTGCTGATGAACTCCGGCGCCGAAGCGGTGGAGACCGCAGTCAAGGCCGCGCGCAAGTGGGGGCACAAGGTCAAAGGCATTCCTGAGGGTCAGGCGGAGATCATCGTCTGCGCCAACAATTTTCACGGCCGCACCGTGACCATTGTCAGCTTCTCTACCGACCAGCAATATCGCGACGGCTTCGGCCCCTTCACTCCGGGTTTCAAGATCATTCCTTTTGGTGATGCTGCGGCGTTGCGCGCCGCCATTACGCCCCGCACCTGCGCGTTCCTGGTTGAACCCATCCAGGGCGAAGCAGGCATCATCATGCCTCCCGCCGGGTTTCTGAAGCAGGCGGAGGGAATCTGCCGCCAGAACCGCGTGCTGCTCATCACCGACGAAATCCAGTCTGGCCTCGGACGTACCGGCAAGCTCTTTGGGTTCCAGCACGAAGACGTTCACCCCGATGCGGTGATCGTGGGCAAAGCGCTGTCCGGCGGCTTCTACCCAGTGTCGGCGGTATTGGCGCGCAAGGAAGTGCTGGGCGTTTTCAACCCCGGCGATCACGGCAGCACGTTCGGAGGTAACCCGCTGGCATGCGCCGTTGCCCGGACTGCGCTGCGGGTCCTGGTGGAAGAAGGCCTGATCGAGCGCTCGGCAGAACTCGGCAACTACTTCCTGAAACAACTCCAGTCACTGCGCAGTTCGGATGTGAAAGAAGTCCGCGGCATCGGACTCTGGATCGGCCTCGAACTCCGCAGTCCGGCGCGGCCTTACTGCGAAGCGCTGCAGCAGGAGGGCATCCTGTGCAAGGAAACGCATGACACGGTCATTCGCGTGGCGCCGCCGCTGGTGATTACGCGCGAAGAGATTGACTGGGCGGTCGCGCGCATCCGCAAGGTGATGGAGAAAAACTGACGACTGCAGGATGGGGGCAGGCCGAGCGCCCGCCTCGCCTGCTAGGATCGCCTCGCATGAAACCCACCGTCCTGGTCTGCCCGCCCACCCACTTTGCCGTCCGCGACGTGAAGAACCCCCACATGGGCGGTGTGCCGCCGGTAGATCATGATCGCGCCTGTCGCCAGTGGGAAGAGATTTGCCGCGCCTTCCAAAGAGCTGGGCTCGACGTAACCTTCATTGATCCGGTGCCAGACTTGGAAGACATGGTCTTCGCCGCCAATCAGGTGTTTGCCGGATTTCACCCCAAGCTTGGCAAGTTCATTGTGCCCAGCCACATGCGTCACGAATCCCGCCGTCGCGAAGTTCCACATTACGTCGAGTGGTTCCGTCAACGTCATTACCGCGTGATCGATTTGGCGCTCGAGGGCGAATTCCTTGAAGGCCACGGCGACCTGCTGTGGCATGGCGACCACTCGCGGGTGTGGGCGGGCCACGGTTTTCGCTCGACGCGCGGCGGTGTGGAAGTGTTCGCGGCGTTTCTGAGGGAACTCGGGGTCGCGGTCACGCCGCTCGAGTTAGTGGATCCGTACTTCTATCACCTCGACACCTGCTTCTCGGTGTTAAACGCGGAGGCGGTACTGATTTTTCCGGGCGCATTCACGCCGGAAAACCTGGCGCAAATTCGAGACCTGTGCCCGCGCGTCCACGAGATCAGCCGCGACGACGCCATGGGTTTTGTCTGCAATGGCGTCGTGGGTAACGGCTGTTACCTGACGCCACATCTTCCGCCCACACTCGCGGCGGCCCTCTCTCGGGAAAACCTTCAGCCGGTCTTGCTCGACACTTCGGAGTTCGAGAAGTCTGGCGGCAGTGCTTTCTGTTTGAAAACCCTCTTGCCGTAATCTGCCTAGAGGGCCGGCGAGGAAATTTCTCGCGGCACCCGTCCGCGGCAGGCCTCGCAAAGCGTGCTCTCTTTGAGGTCAATCCACTCCACCGCGTGCGACGGCGCCATGGCGCAACGATAGTCATCGCAATGGGAGAGTTGCAGCGTGTGTCCCAGTTCGTGCATGGCTTCCTTGAGCGCACGCGCGCGGAGCAAACCGTCATCTGGCGGGAGACCATAGAAGTCTTGTCGCAGTCGGAACGTCGAGAACACTGCACAAGGCCCGCCCACCTGCGCTTCGCCAAACACAAAAGTCAGAATCGGGATGTAGAGATCCACGTTGGCCACGCCCAGGAGCCTCCAGGCACCGTCGCGGCGCCAGCTTTGCATGTGGGCCAGAATCTCTGACGAGTGATATTGTTGCCGCTCTCCGTGATACGCGATCTCCGGGTCAAGACGTTCCGGGAGAATGCGGCAGGGCTTCCCCAAGCCGTCTGCCAGCTGGCGACGCAAGTGCTGGAGCAGACCGTCGTCCACGTCGCCAATCGGCAACAGGTCCAGCATTACGATTGGCTTTCGACCGGCTGCTTTTCTTGCGGACGGCTCCAGCCGTACCGCTTCAGTTTGTGATGCAGTGTGACCCGGTCAATATCCAAGAGCGTAGCCGCCCGGGTCTGGTTCCAGCCACAGCCCTGCAGCACGCGCAGGATGTGCGCTTTCTCCACGTCCTCTAACGCGGTTAGAATTTCGCCGGGCGCTGCCGCGGCCTTGAGGGCGAAATCCTCCTGCACCAGTTCCGGTTCGGACGCCACCACCATGGCGCGCTCGACCGCATTCTCCAATTCGCGCACATTGCCTGCCCAGTGCTGTTGTTGCAGCAAGTCCATGGCGGCCGGCGCCACCCGCGTAATTTTCTTGTTCATCTGGAGCGAAAACTTTCGCACAAAGTGGTCCACCAGAAAAGGAATGTCTTCGCGCCGCTCGCGCAATGGCGGAATGACAATATGAAATACATCAAGCCGGTAAAACAGGTCGGGACGAAACTTGCCCTCTTCGATCAGTTGCTCCAAGTTCTTGTTAGTCGCCGCCACGCAGCGGAAGTCTACTTTGATCTGCTGGTTTCCACCCACCCGCACGATCTCCCGCTCCTGCAACACTCGCAGCAAATCCGTTTGCGTCTTCAGGCTGATGTCGCCGATTTCGTCCAGGAAAACCGTGCCCCCTTCAGCAATTTCAAACTTGCCCTTCTTGCGATACTGGGCTCCGGTAAACGCACCCTTCTCGTGCCCAAATAACTCGCTCTCCAGGAGGGTCTCGGTCAGAGCGCCGCAATGGATGACCACCAGCGGATGAAAGCGCCGGGGGCTGGCGTGGTGGATCGCCCGCGCCACCAACTCCTTGCCTGTGCCGCTTTCGCCAGTGATGAGCACCGTCGCATCAGTTGGCCCCACCGTCTCGATGGCATCGAAAACCTTCTTCATGGCAGTGCTCTGTCCCACCATCTCTTCCGGTCGCGCCACCGCGGCCACGGTTTCACGTAGGCGCAGGTTTTCCTGTTCCGCATGGCGATGCGCCAGCGCCCGCTTCACCAGATGTGCCATGTCATCGGGGTCAAGCGGTTTGGTCACGTAGTCGTAGGCCCCGTTTTTCAGCGCGGTGACGGCTGTCTCCACCGAAGCGTAGCCGGTCATCATGATCACCATCAGATCGGGATCAATCTCGCGCATGCGGCGCTGCAGCTCGATGCCGTCCGTGCCCTGCATCTTGATGTCCACCAACGCCGCATCCCAGCGTTGTTCTGCCAATCGAGTGAGAGCGTCGCGCGCGTTTTCCGCTGCCCCGACTTCATAGCCTTCCTCGCGAAACCACTTGCTCAGGGAATCGCGTACGCTCAGTTCATCGTCCACAATCAACAGTCTGCTCGGGCTGCTCATGGGCTACCTCACTTCCGCCAGTTGCGCTTTGGTGGCCGGCCCGGCCGGTGTTGGCCCGGCCGGAAGCGTGACCGTAAACTTCGCTCCTCGTCCCACTTCCGATTGCACTTCGATCCGGCCGTGGTGGGCTTCGACGATGTTCAGGCTGATGGCCAGCCCCAGACCCGCGCTGTGCCCACCCTCCTTGGTGCTCAGGAATGGGTCAAAAATCTGCGGCAACAGCTCTGGGGGGATACCGCAACCGTCGTCACGAATTTCAATTTGTATCTCGCTGCTCGCTGACGGCAGTCGCGTTTGAATCCACAAATTGCCGCCGCGCGGCATGGCGTCGTGCGCGTTCATCATGAGAGCCAGCAACACTTGCTCGATCTGCGCCGGGTCGGCGGAGACCCGCGGCAGTTCGTCGGCCAGTTCTAGTTGCACCTGGATGCCGCTCATGTCCATTTGATGCTGTACCAGCCGTAGCGCACGCTCCACCACGTCGTTGAGGGCGGTGGGCTGCAGATTGATGGGTGCGGTGCGCGAAAAACTCAGCAGATTGCGCACCAGGTCACCACAGCGCCGGCTTTCGCTCGCGATCAGATTCAAACACTCCCCGGCTTCCTCTTGCTTACTTTGGATTTCGGCCCGGTCCAACCACTTTTTTAGCAGCTTGGAGTAGGTAAGAATGCCGGCCAGCGGATTGTTCACCTCGTGTGCCACCACCGCCGCCATTTTGCCCATGGACGCCATCTTTTCCACGTGCAGCATGTGTTCGTGCGCGCGCTTCAACTCGCGCGTCTTCTGTTCCACCCGGTCTTCGAGAGTCCGGCTCCACTCCAGCAGCTGGTTGTTTGCCGACTGCAGTTGGGTGCTCATGCCGTTGAAAGAGCGCGCTAGTTCGCCCAGTTCGTCCCGTGCTCCAACCGGAATCTGGTAGCCGAGATCCCCTGCGGCCAGATGTTCGGTGCCCTGGCGCAGCGACAGTACCGGTCGGTGCAGGACCTGCCACACGAACAGCCAACTCAACAGCGAGATGGCGAAGACAGCCATCACCATGTAGGCCAGCATGCGGCGACTGCTCTGCGCCAGCTGTGTGTCCGCCCGCACCAGCGAAAGATTGGTGTCCAGCACGCCGAGGATTTGCTGACTCGCAGGATGCGCGTGGCAGGCTGCGTTGGAACAGTCGGGATGATTTTCAATGGGGCTGATAATGCCGAGAATGCGTTCTCGATTGGCGGCGCGGTAGATCCGGAAACGATCAGGCCGCTGCAAGCGCGCCAGCGGCTGCGCCTGGGCATGGCAGCCGTAACAGGCTTCCGCGCTCTTGTCCACGTTCCGGTTGATTTCCGCGGAATCGGTCGAGTAGCGGATGTTGCCGCTCTCATCGAAGATGCGCACGCGCACCACGCCCGGCTCGCCGGCGATGGTGCTCATCATCTGGTACAGGCCTTCGCGATCGTTGCGCATCATCGAATAGCTGGTGCTGCGCTTGATCAGGTCACTCACTCGCTCCGCACTGGCCAGGGTCGCCGCCTCCAGATGCTCCCGGTGCAGGCGGATGTTGAGGTAACCGAGCAGGGCAAAAATTCCCACCAGCGCCGCCAGCAGCAACATGATCAGCTTGGCGCTCAGACTGCGGCTGGGCAGCCAACGCACTGGAATCCACCGGGTTGATTCAGTCTGCGGCACTGACCACCGCCCCCACCGGGAGGGGAAGCGGCGTTCGCTCCTCCGCTGGCACCGGCGGATGGACAAAAATTGGCAGGTACTTCACCGCCAAGCCAAACAGCGCAAACCCGGCCGCCGTGATGGCGCCGGTCACCGCCACCTCGGTCCAGCGCGGCACATACCTCATGCCCGCCACCTGTTCCAGACCAGTGATCCCCACATTCAGGCGGTTCGTAATGAAGCCCAGCACCACCAGCACCGCCGCGGCATACAAGCCGCCAGGCGTCTGGCGCAGCCGACGGATCGAGAGCAGCGCCACCGGCAGGATTAGCGCCAGCGCCATTTCCAGCCAGAAGAGATACATTTCGTAGCCCGGCCGGAACGCCAGACCGAGCGCGTTGCGATGCCACAGGTCCTCCGCCCGCAGCACGCCGTAGACGCACAACACCACCAGCAACACGCGGCCCAGTTCACGCAAGATCGAGAGCTCGAGCTGTTGACCAAAATACTTGGCGCTCAACGACGACTCGAAGATGGTCATCGCCAGTCCCACGGCGATGGCCGAAAGAAAGAAGAACACCGGGAGCAGCGGGCTGTACCAGAACGGATGCAAGCGGTTGGGCATGATCAGGTAGAGGCTGCCCAGAGACGACTGGTGCAGGGTGGAGAGAATTACCCCCGCGATCACCAGGGGAATCGTTACCCCGCGAATGAAGCGCAAAGCGCGCTTCAGGCGAAAGCGTTCCAGCACCACAGGAGAGAATTCCAGCGCCAACACCGCGGTGTAGAGCATGACGCAGTACGCCACCTCAAACATCACCGAGTGCGGATTGCGCATGATCAGCGGGTGCCAGATGCGGTAAGGCCGCCCCAGGTCGTACATCAGCGCCACACAAACCAGCAGGTATCCGAGAAACGCGGTTAACACCGTGGGCCGGATGATGGGCTTCAGCCGCTCCAGATTGAAAATGTGCACCGCGGCCGTCAGTGTGAATCCGCCCGCCGCCAGCATCACTCCGCAGAGCACGTCGAACCCAATCCACAGGCCCCAGGGAAACTGGTCGCTCAGGTTGGTGGAGGCGCCGAGACCCTGCGTAAAGCGCACCACGGTGGCATAGAAGCCCGCCGCCATCAGCAGAAAGAAAACCAGTTTCCAGAAGGTCAGCTTGAATCTCATTGCGGCTTCCTTTCTGCTGGCGTGCTCTCACTGCGCTGCTCGGCTTCGGCGCGCGCCACATCTTCGCGCCGGTGCGTGATCCACCAGATCCCGCCTAATACAATCCCTCCCAACGGAATGAAATCAGGAATGCGCGAGAGCACGCGATAGGTAAACAGCGGCAGCGCGTCACTTACCAGGTCGCCGCGGTAGCCAAATTCCTCAAACGGAATACTCGAGAGCAAGAGGACGGATGTGCCGCCAACTTCATGCAGCCCGTAAATGTGGTTGACGTACTTTCCCGGATTGTCACGCAGACGCTGCTGGGCCTCAGCGACGAGGTCGTCGCGCTCGCCAAACTTCGTGGCGCCGGTAGGGCAGGCCTCCGTGCACGCGGTAACTTTGCCGGCCGCAACGCGGTCCGCGCACATGGTGCACTTCTGCACCCGCGGCAGCACCTTGTCCCATTCGTACTTCGGCACACTGAAGGGGCAGGCCACCATGCAGTAGCGGCATCCCATGCAGCGGTCTTCTTCGTAGACCACGGGGCCGGCGGCTGTTTTATGAAGCGCGCCCACCGGACATACGGAAGCGCATGCCGGATCGTTGCAGTTCATGCACAACCGCCGCATGAACTTCTCGCCTTGGGTGAGCACCACCGTGTACTTGTGTGCCGACTGCACCGCTTCCGCCGCCACCGTGTCGTTGTAGACGAGCCGGTTGTGCTCGGCACACCCTTGTTCACATTGTTTGCAGCCGATGCACAGTGTGGCATCGTACAAAATCGCTTTGCTCATGAATCGTCTCCCGGACGCTTCCCACCGAGGAGCAACCTCCGTTGGCGCGCTTCCCAGGAGACGAAAGAAGAAGAAGTGCGGGGTCCTGGCAGGGAAGCGAAGGGAGTGCTGCTCGGGGACAGCGGTTGGCCAAGAAAGAAAAACGCAGGTCTCGCTGGCGGTTCCTGGAGACCCGAATGGACTGCGTGGCGTGCGGGTGGAGCGCCGGAACCGGTTTGCGCTGCACGGGAGCGCTGGTGTCTCCGCTCGTGCAAACGGACTCGCGCCCAGGTTTTCACCTTACCCTCGTGCTTCTCCCGCCGCCGCGCCAGACTTGCCGTTGCGACGGTGCGCCTCCAAAACCGCGGAACTACTTCTTGCCCAGATCGCGAATGTAGGAGACCAGCATCTTTACCTGGTCCGGCGTTACGCCTTTGGTCTCGAATGCGTGCGTGGCTTTCTTGTTCTTGCCGCCCTTGGCAATGGCGTCGGCCACATCGTCATCCGACATCTTCTTGACTTCGTCGGAAATCAGACTGGGAATCTTGGCCGCCGGCTTGCCCGCTCCATCAGCGCCGTGGCACATCGCGCATTTCGCTTTGTAGAGACCGCCGCCGTCCTCGGCCCAAGAGAGATTCGGCAGTAGCAGGAACAATCCAACGGCCAGGGTGCCTACCAGAACAACCAGCTTGGAAGTCTTCATTTCTCATCTCCTTCGAATCATGGCGGGTGCGATCCTTTCGGGTCTCAGCTGCGAAACGCCGCTCCCCGTCGGGCTGCACCGATGTACTGTTAAAGAACTCAGCAGGTTTCTGCTGAAGCCAGTTTCCGACTACTCGCCCAATATGTTCTGTGATCTCAATCACTTAGGAGCGTGACCGAGAGCGTTCGTGGTTCCCTGAAAGCGGTGGAGGAGCCGTCTGCCCGCCTTGCCCGGATCACTGGAGGAACCCCCGTCTGATGGAAGCAATGTAAGTCATTTTGATACATATAGATACGGACAATCAAACAGATAGAGACTTTACTCTCTGGGTATTGTTACCCGTGAAAGAACTTTCATACTGCTGATCTTCTTCGCTGCTCTAGAGACTCTCGTAGCCATTGCTTTCTGCCTCTTGCAGCATCTTGCGACTGCGCATAAATTGATCACACTAGGCTGGGAGCCCAGCAAGCAGCTCCCGGCATGTCGCGGAAGTTCCCCCTTAAGAAAAAGCCGGTTAAAACCAGTACGGTTCGCGTTCCCGAACTCCTCAAGCCGTCGAGGATGGGGGGATGCTTTTACCCGGCAACGGTTCAGGGTCCAACTGGGAGTCACGTTGAAATGTGACTCAGAGGGCGGAGCTACGAGTTAAGATGATGCAAACTGTGACCATCGATTCGATCAAGCCTGCAATCATCAGCCCTCAGGACGAAACCCTCTGGTATGCCATTCGCACCCGTTCCCGGCACGAAAAAGTGATCATCCGCCAGCTGGAGGGCGCGGGCATCGAGCACTTCCTGCCCCTGGCCACCCAGACCCATCGGTGGAGTGATCGCAAGAAGACGGTCGAAGTGCCATTGTTTCCCGGCTACGCTTTTGTGCGTGTGGCGCTGCGCTCAGAGCATCGCCTGATCGTGTTGCGGGCGCCCGGGGTGGTGAGTTTTGTTGGCGTCCAAGGCAAGGCGCAAGCCATTCCTGAGAGCCAAATTCAGGATATTCGTACCGTCCTGATGAACGATGTCCCGTTTGCCAGTCACCCTTTCTTGCGCATCGGCCAGCGGGTTCGCATCCGCGGCGGTGCCCTCGATGGCGTAGAGGGCATTTTGACGGCGCAGGGTCAGGACCGCAGTCTGGTAATTTCCGTTGAACCGATCCAGCGCTCGTTGGCCATCCGGCTGGATGGCTATCACGTCGAACCGGTGTAGTTTTCGCAGTCGCCCCGTCTGTCTTTCCCTAGATCGAATCTCCGAATCCTTCCTAATTTTTGAGCGGCTCCCTCCCAGGGGAGTGCGAGGTGTGGGTCATGAATCACTTGGAAAATCAAGGCAAAACCGGTAGCGAAATCGCGCAGCCGGGTCCTTCCGTCGCCACCGTGGACGCCCCGACGAATGGGGTACAGTCTTCTCTCCGCCGGCTTCGCGCCGAGGCTGAAATGCAGGCCATCAGCCACGCCCTGGAGCAAACCGGCTGGAACCGCAAGCGCGCGGCTGAACTCTTGAGCATCAGCTACCGGGGCTTACTCTACAAAATCCGGCAGCACAATCTGGCCCCGGGGCGGAACCTGGAGTTCGCCGAGCGGGCCAAAGCCGAGTAGTCTCCGCCCGTAGTCTTGTTTTTTGCCGGCGAACCGTGTTCCATACTCGGGTGCCGCAGTTTTGGAGGTTGACGATGAAAAACAGCTTCTCTTTGGGTCTTGTCCTGGCGTTGGCTGCAGCGGTGTCTGTGCCCGCGAGCGCGCAGGAAGCCGCTTCCCCAGCCGCAGCCCCAACTCCAACCGCTGCCGCCCCTGGGTCCGCCAAGCCGGCAACGTCTGCGGCCGGGTTTCAGGACCGCTATCCGCGCTACAAACTGCGTTCGGGCGACCAGTTCGATGTCTCCTTTGACCTGAGTCCGGAGTTTAACCAGTCGGCTGCCGTGCAACCGGACGGCTTTATCTCCATGCGCGGTGTCGGCGATATTCACGTTGCCGGCCAGACGGTTCCCGAACTCAAGGAAACCCTGCGCAAGGCCTACAGCAAGATCCTCAACGACCCCATCATTTCGGTGATTCTAAAGGACTTTGAGAAGCCCTACTTCGTCGCCGACGGCCAGCTCGGCAAGCCCGGCAAATACGAATTGCGGGGCGACACCACGCTGACCCAGGCCATCGCCATCGCCGGCGGCTTCCTCGACTCCGCCAAGCACTCGCAGGTCCTGCTCTTCCGCCGCGTCTCCGACCAGTGGACTGAAGCCAAGGTCGTCGACGTCAAGAAAATGCAACGCGACGGAAACCTTACCGAAGATCCCTACCTCCACCCCGGAGATATGCTCTTCGTTCCCAAGAGCGCATATTCCAAGTTTTCGCGTTTTATCCCCACCGCCAACGTGGGCACCTACCTAAAGCCGTACTAAGAAAGTCGCGGAGGTTTTATGTCCGATCTGTTTCCGAACCGTCAGCCAGACCAGCGCTCCCTGCCTTTCACGCTCAGGGACTTGCTCGCCGTCGTGTTTCGCCACCAGCGCGTGATGGGTCTGTGCTTTGGGGGTGTCTTCCTCGGAGTCCTGGTGGCTGCGATGCTGATGCCCGCCAAATATCAGGCGGACACCAAACTGCTGGTCAAGCGCGAACGAGTAGACCCAGTGGTCAGCAGCGAAGCCTCGTCCCAGGTGCTGTTCCGCGACACGGTCAGCGAAGAAGAACTCAATTCCGAGGTCGAGCTAGTCTTGAGCGAAGACGTTCTTCGTCATGTGGTTCTGGAAAACGGCTTGAACCAGAAGAGCGCGCTCTTCAACTTCTGGCAGAACGAGGAAACCCGCACCGCCAAAGCCATCCGCGCCCTCCGGTCGGAATTGCGGGTCGATCCGGTCAAGAAGACTAACCTGATTGACGTCAGCTACTCTTCCACCGATGCTCGCCAGGCTGCGAAAGTGCTCAGCGACCTGAACAAGGCCTACATCCAGAAACACCTCGCCGTGCATCATCCCCCCGGGCAGCTGCAATTCTTCGAACAGGAGACGGAGCAGTACAAGCAATCCCTCGAAGAAGCGGAAAACAAACTGAAAGAGTTTGCCGGCGAGCAAGGCGGAGTTGCCCCCACCACCATGCGTGATCTGTCGTTGCAGAAACTGACCGAGTTCAACGGGTCTTTGCAGGCCACCCGCGCGCAGATTTCCGAAACCGAGAAACGCATTCAAGACTTGCAGCGACAGACGCAAGCCACGCCTTCCCGGATCGCCACTCAGGTGCGGAGGTCCGACAATCCCCAGGTCCTGCAGCAACTCAAAGGCACCTTGCTCAACCTGGAACTGAAGCGCACCGAACTGCTGACCAAGTATCAACCTGACTATCCGCTGGTGCAGGAAGTGGACAAGCAGATCGCGGACACGAAGACATCACTGGCGAAAGAAGAGGCTTCTCCGCTGCACGAAGAGACCACCGATCAGAACCCGACATTTGAATGGGTGAGCGGGGAGATGGCCAAAGCGAAAGCTGATCTCAGCGGCCTGCAGGCCCGTGCCACTGCCACTCAGGCCATTGTGGACCGCTACGTTTCCAGCAGCCACCAGCTGGAAGACAAGGGCATTCTGCAGCAGGACTTGCTGCGCACCATCAAGGCCAACGAAGAAAATTACTTGCTCTATCTCAAGAAGCGGGAAGAGGCTCGCATTGCCGAAGCCCTCAACCAGAGCAACATTCTGAACGTGGCGGTGGCGCAGGAACCTGTGGTTCCCAGTCTGCCTTCGCGCTCGCTCCTCACCGTGCTACTGGTCGCCCTTCTGCTGTCTACGGTTTCCAGCTTCGCCGTGGCGTTTGCTCTCGACTATCTCGACCAGTCCTTCCGCACCCCGGCGGAAGTGCTCTCTGAACTCAGCGTGCCGGTCCTGGCCAGCGTGCCGCGGCCGCTGCAACCGGAGGTCGCGGCGTTTGCTGGCACTCGCACCGCTTCCGGCGAGGAATCCAGTCCTTTCACGGGTACGTTTAGCCGCTAAGGAGCCGTACTCATGTTCCAGGAATACTTTAGCCTTCGCGAACAGCCATTCGGTGTGACACCCGACCCGCGCTTCCTCTATTTGGGGCCAGCGCACCGGGAAGCAATGGCTTCGCTTTTTTACGGCATCGAGGCCAACCTCGGTTTTCTTGCGCTGATCGCCCGGCCTGGCATGGGCAAGACCACACTCCTTTTCCATCTGCTGGAAAAGATCAAGCCGGTGGCCCGCACGGCCTTCATTTTTCAGACCCAGTGCACCTCGCGCGAATTTCTTCGTTTGCTGATGGCGGAACTCGGACTCGACGGTGGGCAGGGTGACTTTGTCCGCATGCACGAGAACTTCAACCGTGCCCTGATCCAGGAAGCGCGAGCTGGGCGGCGCTTCGTTGTTGTCGTGGACGAAGCCCAAAACCTGGATGACTCGGTGCTCGAAACCATCCGTCTGCTTTCGGACTTCGAGACGCCGCAGGCCAAGTTGATGCAAATCGTCCTCTCCGGCCAACCCGAACTGGCGCACAAGCTAGCCAGTTCGTCGCTTTCGCAACTGCGGCAGCGAATTTCCAGCGTCAGCGGCCTGGAACCTTTAATCCCGGAAGAGGTGCACAACCTGATCCGCCATCGCCTCCGTGTGGCTGGTCATGAGGGCGCTGACTTATTTGAACAAGATGCGATTGAATTGATCGCGCACCTCAGCCAGGGCATTCCCCGCAACGTCAACAGCCTCTGTTTTGGCGCGCTCTCGATTGCCTGTGCCATGCGGGAGAAGACCGTGACCGCTGAGGCGGTGGAGGAAGTTGCGCTTGATCTGGACGTGCACAAACTGTTCCCCTCCGACATGCCGGCAGCGCCGCGTAACGACGGGCTGCTGAGCCCAGCGGAAGCCCGCGCCTACATGAAGGATGTTTCCAAGTTGCTCAAAGATTTTCGCAGTGACAAGGGTTTCCCCCGACGCCAACCGGCCTAACTTGCCGGACCTCGAAACCGCCATCCACTCGCATTTCAACCAAGGAAACAGGCTATGAGCCGAAATTTTGAACTGTTGCAGAAGCTGGGCAAGGAACGCGACATGTTTTATGGTGCGGGCAAAGCCGCGATTGCACGCGACTCTCAAACCGCGCCGGCGGATCTGCAGCCGCTGCAGTTGGAGATGGAAGAGCGCCAGCGCGACGAAATCACCCGTATGGTGCAGAACATTTTCCTCGCTCCCGGGCCGGATGCGCCTCGCGTCGTGGTTTTTTCTGGCCTCGAAAGCGGCACCGGTTGCAGTTGGGTAGTGGCCCGCGCGGCCGATATTCTGGCTTCCCAGGTCAACGGCTCGGTCTGCGTACTGGACGCCAACCTTCGTGCTCCCGGATTGCATACCCAGTTCGGCGTCGAAAATCTCTCCGGGCTGGCGGAAGTCCTGGCCGGGCCGGAATTGCTGCGCCGCAGCGCCATCGCGGTGGGCCGGCCGAACCTATGGTTTCTAGCCGCGGGCCAGTCCGATCAGAGCATCAACGCGCTGGTGGGCGTAGATCGTTTTCGCGCACGCTTGACCGAATTGCGCGAAGACTTCGACCACATTCTGATTGACGCTCCTGCCCTTAACTCCGGTACCGACACGACTGTTCTCGGCCAGGTCGCCGATGGCGTGGTGGTAGTTCTCAAAGCCAATGCTTCCCGCCGCGAAACCGCACGCAAGAGCATCCAAGACCTGCAGAGCGCCAACGTACGTGTGTTGGGTGCGGTCCTGAACCAACGCACGTTTCCGATTCCTGAATCCATCTATCGCCGTTTTTGACCCTGTACCAGCGCACGCCGACGGCCTGCGATTTTCCCGTCTTCTACCGACCCAACCTTCCCGTTTCTCAGGTGACTTCACTATGACTCACGCCCGCCGCCAGTTTCTCTTGAATGCATTCAAGCTGTTCGATCTGGGGCTGATGGTGTCTTCGTTTGTGCTGGCGGCCTTGGTGGTCCTCTACCACACGCAAGGGATGCAGCCCGCCGAATTTTTTGCCATGCGCGTGAAGATCCAGAATTTTGTGGTCTTTGCGCTCTTCCTGCTGCTCTGGCACTGGATCTTCAGCGCGTTTGAGCTCTACGCCTCGCGCCGCCTGTCGGTGAAGCGACAGGAAGTCTACGACGTAATCAAGGCCACCACGCTGGGGACGGTCGTCATCTTCGCGGCTGCCAAGATCCTGCACATCAGCCTGGCCACGTTGCCTTCACTGGTCATCTTCTGGTTGCTGGTGACGGGCACGACCGTGGTCAGCCGCATCCTGCTGCGCTTTGTACTTGCCTACATCCGGCGGCATGGCCGCAATCTGCGCGATGTGCTGATTGTCGGAACCAATGAACGCGCTCTCGAATTCGCAGCCAAAGCGCAGAGACGCCCTGACCTCGGCTATCGCATCATTGGATTCGTAGACCAGGACTGGCAGGGCGCGCGCAAGCTCGAGGGCACAGACTTCAAGTTGGTGAGTGACCTGGCCGGAATGGCCGCCTTCCTCCGCGCCAACGTGGTGGACGAAGTGTTCATGGCGCTACCCATGCGCTCGTTCCACGACGAAGCTTCCCGCCTCGCTGCACTCTGTGAGGAACAGGGCATCCCCGTCCGCCTCATGTCCAATATTTTGAACCTCAAGCTGGCCAAGGCCTCCGCCGAGGAAGTTGGAGGTGATGCCCACATCACGCACTCCACGGGATGGAAAGAGGGCTGGCCGGTGGTGGTGAAGCGAACCTTTGACCTGTTGGCCTCGAGCATGCTGCTCCTGTTGCTCTCGCCCGTGCTGGTCATCGCCGCCATCTGCATCAAGCTCACCTCGCCCGGTCCGGTGATGTTTGTGCAGAGACGCCTGGGCCTCAGCAAGCGCCGTTTCCTCATCTACAAGTTCCGCACCATGGTGGTGGACGCCGAGAAGCGCATGTGCGAGATCGAACACCTGAACGAGATTACGGGTCCAGTCTTCAAGATCAAGAATGATCCCCGTATCACCGCCGTGGGTCGCTTTCTGCGCAAGACCAGCATTGACGAGTTGCCGCAATTGTTCAATGTGCTCCGCGGCGACATGAGCCTGGTCGGCCCGCGTCCCTTGCCGGTACGCGACTACGAGGGCTTCAACGAAGACTGGCAGCGCCGCCGTTTTAGCGTCAAGCCCGGCATCACCTGTCTCTGGCAAGTACGCGGGCGAAATTCCATTCCCTTCGAAGAGTGGATGGAACTCGATCTGCAATACATCGACAAATGGTCGTTGTGGCTGGATTTCCGCATTCTGCTGCAAACCATTCCTGCCGTCCTCCGCGGTTCCGGTGCAGCCTGAAGTTCTTGCTTCGGATCAGAGTAGCGCTGCAGCGATGCCACCACCTGCGCCTTGTCGTTGTCCCCTTCAGGGGCCAAGGGTGATTCCAACTTTTTCCGCCGCAAGCTAAACCCATTCGCATGTCTGACTCGATGTCTTCTCCCAATCCGTCAACTCGTCGTTTCATCCCCGATCTGGTTGCCGCTCAGGCTGCGGTTGCACCCAACGCGGTGGCCGTGGTCAGCGCCACCGGTTCGCTTACCTATCACGAACTGGAGCAGCGCGCCAATCAGCTGGCACACTATCTCCACTCGCTCGGCATTGGCCGCGAAGGCCTGGTGGCGGTTTCTGTGGAACGCTCGCTCGAGATGGTCGTCGCCGCGCTGGGAATTCTTAAAGCCGGCGCCGCGTATCTGCCGCTCGATCCCGCCGCACCGCAAGAACGGACCGGCACGCTACTGCGCGACGCCGGAATCAGCGCCGTGATTACGCGCAGCGGGCTCGCGGAGCACCTGCTGGGAGAAGAGAACTGCCCGGTGGTACGCCTGGATGCCGATGCCGCGCCGATTGCTTCATTCCCGAAATCGACTCCCACGACCAGTCTCACCGCAGACAGCTTGGCCTACGTGATCTACACCTCCGGTTCCAGTGGGCAGCCCAAGGGGGTTGAAGTCACCCACGGTGCGTTGCGCAACCTCGTGGAATGGCATCTTTCCGCGTTTCAAGTGACCGCGGCTGACCGCGCCGCTCATAGCGCCGCCCTTGGCTTCGACGCGTCCGTCTGGGAATTGTGGCCTTACCTGGCAGCCGGAGCCGCGGTTTGCCTGGCCGCGGATTCCGTACGCAACAATCCTCACGCGCTCCGCGATTGGATGCTGCAAGAAAAAATCAGCATTGCCTTTCTGGTCACTCCGCTGGCGGAACGAATGCTCCTGCTCCCGTGGCCAGCCTCGGCCCCGTTACGCATTCTTCTGACCGGAGCGGACACCTTGCGCCATCGTCCCGCGCCGGGCTTGCCTTTCACCCTGGTAAATAATTACGGTCCCACCGAGTTCACGGTGGTGGCGACTTCCGGGGTGGTGGAGCCGGCAGAGTCCACTCAGCCGCCGTCCATCGGCAGGCCCATCGCCAATGCTTCGGTCTACATCCTGGATGAAGCGGGGCGCCCGGTCGCGCCCGGCACGGCTGGCGAACTTTACCTCGGAGGCGCCAGCTTGGCGCGCGGATATCGCAAACAGCCTGCGCTTACCGCCGAGCGATTCGTTCCGAACCCTTTCCAGAGCGAAGCAGGCAGCCGTCTTTACCGCACCGGCGACCTGGCCCGCATGCTGCCGAATGGAGAAGTGGAATTCCTCGGCCGCCTGGACGAGCAGGTCAAGATTCGCGGCTATCGCGTCGAGCCCGGAGAAATTGTTACCGCCCTCGATGCCCATCCGGAGGTGGAGACCAGCGCTGTGGTGGTTGCGGAAGCGAACGGCGATCGGCGTCTGATCGCGTATGTCGTGCTTTCCGGTTCGGCCAGAATTACGGCGTCTGCCTTGCGCCAGTTCTTGCTGCCGCGGTTGCCTGAATACATGGTTCCTTCAGCCTTTGTCCGGGTTCCGTTTCTACCGATTACCGCGAATGGAAAATTGGATCGCGCCGCGCTGCCACAGCCTGCTACCGACAACCTGCTGCCGGAAGAAGACTACGTAGCCCCGCGTACGGTGATTGAGGAACGTCTGGCGACGGTGATTGCGCCGCTGCTGCACGTGGACCGCGTGGGCGGCCATGACAACTTTTTCCTCCTGGGCGGGCACTCACTGCTCGGTACCCAACTCCTCGCCCGCATCACCACCGAGTTTGGCGTGGACCTGACGCTGCTCAGTTTATTTGACCATCCTACGCTGGCGGAAATGTCCGCTGAAATCGAAAAACTGATTGTGGCCAAAGTGCAGGCCGGCGACCCCGTGCCTGC
>JBGQDM010000018.1:0-37553 GCA_041495845.1 Terriglobia bacterium
CTAGTTTCCACCCAGGATGATCCAATCATAGCCGTCCCCACGGTGGAAACGCACGCCAGGAGTACATTGGGGATCAATTTCATCAACAATTAACCGGACGTTAGCCCAGTGTCTCGTTGTTTCTTGACGAACGTCAGCGGCAGAATCGTCGCCCCTTGCCTGGCGTCGGTGTGGAGACAGTCTGGCTCGAAAGACCGGAGGCCATAAGTTCCTTGGCGCAGATAAAAGAGGATGGCGGTCTTACTACGGCCGCGGGCGGTTGGCCCAGTTCCACGCGGTGGCCACAATCTGATCCAGGGAACGGGTTGCTTTCCAGCGCAAAGCTTTCTCCGCCCGCGAAGGATCGGCCACCAGTTCGGGCGGATCGCCAGCGCGTCGCGGCGCGATTCGGCGCGGCACCGGACGTCCCGCCGCACGCTCGATGGCGACGATGACTTCCTTCACCGAGTGGCCTTGGCCCGTGCCCAGGTTCAGCGCCATGGATGCCGCGCCAGCCTCCAGTTGCCGCAGCGCCTGCACATGCGCCTCCGCCAGGTCATTCACGTGAATGTAGTCGCGGATGCAGGTGCCGTCAGGGGTGGGATAGTCTTCACCAAAAATCTCCAACTGGGATCGCTTGCCCTGAATGGCTTCAAACGCTGCTGGAATCAGATGGGTTTCCGGATCGTGCAGTTCGCCTGTCTCCCCGCTTTCGTCTGCACCCGCCGCGTTGAAATACCGCAGGCTGGCGTAACGCAGACCGTAAGCACGATCGTAGGCTTCGAGGGCACGCTCAAGAAACATTTTCGAAACGCCGTACGGACTCACCGGATCGCGTGGGTTCTCTTCTGTAATCGGTACCGTCGTGGGCACGCCATACACTGCGCACGTGGAGGAAAAAACAAACTTGTGCACGCCGCAGTCGACGCATGCGTTCAACAGGGTCAACCCTGCTTCCACGTTGTTGCGGAAATATTTTCGCGGATTTTCCACCGACTCGCCGACATAGGCGTGCGCGGCAAAGTGCATGACCGCGTCGACGCGCTGCAGAGCCGGCTTCAGCGCCGCTACATCCGCAATGTCGGCCTGCACCAGCTCAAAACCGCGGGCCAAAAACTCGTGGCCGGTGGAAAGATTGTCGTACACCAGCACGTCGTGGCCGTGCCGCCGCAAGACACGCGCTGCGTGACTGCCGATATACCCCGCACCGCCCACCACCAAAACTCTCACGCCCAGCCTCGTTCGCAGGAATTGCCGCCGCGTTGCCAGTTTAGCAAAGTGCTTCTCCCCGCACTGCGGTGCCGTGCGCGGCCTGTCCTCACAGCCGAAAGCTCTGGGCCGCCATCTCCACCACCGCCCGCCCAATAGCGAGGGACGCGGTGGCCGCCGGTGAGGGCACATTCAGCACGTGCAGAAAATTGTCCCGCACCTCGAAATGAAAGTCGTCCACCAGCGCTCCATCAGATTGCAGTGCTTGCGCGCGAACCCCCGCACCTCCGGGGACCAGGTCTGCCGCCTGTACCTCCGGCACCAGCGCTTGTAAAGCGCGTACGAAAGCAGACTTGCTCCAGGAACGATGCATCTCGCTGGCGCCGCTGCGCCAGTGGCGTGCCGCCATCCGCCAGAAACCGGAATAGGTGAGGGCGGAGAGCGTATCTCTGGCCGAAAAACTTGTTTTCGAATAGCCCTCGCGCGCCAGCGCAAACACCGCGTTGGGCCCGGCATCCACGGTGCCGGTAATGCGCCGCGTGAAGTGCACTCCGAGAAACGGGAAACGCGGGTCCGGCACGGGATAGATCAGGTTGCGCACCAACTCCGCTCGCCCGGGTACCAGGTCGTAGTACTCGCCGCGAAAAGGCACGATGCGGATCCCGGGCTCGTATCCCGCCAATCGGCAGACGCGGTCGCTGTGCAGACCGGCACAATTTACCACCCAGCGTGTCGCGAACGCTCCCGTCGCTGTCTCGACCACACTCTCGTTTCCGGCGCGTGCGATAGCCCGTGCTCCGCTTCCCGTACGCACTTCGCCGCCCGCCGCCTGAATGCACTCCGCATACTTTTCACACACGTGCGCATAGTTGGTAATGCCCGTCTGCGGAACGTGCAGTGCCGCCATGCCAGTGCAGTGCGGTTCTAACTCCCGCAATTCTTCTGGGCTGATTCTGCGCACGCCGGCGAGTCCGTTTGCCTGTGCCCGCCGTTGCAACTCGTCCAGCCGCGGCAGTTCCTCTTTCGCGACGGCCACAATCACTTTGCCGCAAACTTCATGCGCAATCCCCTGCTGGCGGCAGAACTCCACCATCTCCGCCGCCCCTTGCACGCACAGCTTGGCCTTCTGCGATCCCGGCTTGTAATAAATTCCGGAGTGGATCACCCCGCTGTTGTGCCCGCTCTGGTGCCGCGCCACGCCGTCTTCTTTTTCCACCACCAGCAGGCGCAGGCGGGGGAAGCGGCGCGTAAACGCCAACGCCGTGCCCAGTCCGACCACCCCGCCGCCAATCACGATTACGTCAAAGCGCGCATCGGTCATAAAAGGAAAATTCCCCGCTCGGGCTGCGAGCCCGAACGAGGAATTGTAAACTGCTGTCCTCTCAAAGCGGATAGCTACTAGCGGCTAGCTCCTAGCCAGAACCTGCCAGCTCTCAGACTTTCCCTATCTTGTTATCATCTTGTCATCCTGAGCGAAGCGAAGGACCTCTGCACTCCCTTCGCGCCCTCCGCCCCACAAGCTGAAAGCTAGCAGCTCTACGGTGTCACCATTAGCGTTACTTGCTGCGTGTGGCTCGGCCCGCCCGCCGCGCCGGTTACGGTGACGGTATACGTTCCCGGCGGCGTACCCGACTGGCCGACGCCGCCACCGGTGCTGCTGCCGCCGCCGCAGGCTGCCATCACGCCCAGCCATGCCAGCACCGCCAGCCAGCCTAGGAGCAAGCGCAGCCGCCTACGCTGGCCACTGCCGAGCGTCACAATTCCCAACGCGGGCAGCGACAACCAGAAGGCAAACATCGGGCCTACCGGTTTCCACGGCGCGGAGGGATTTGCCATGGCGTTGACCGCCGCTGTGGTTTTGATCGTCATCGTCACCGTGGCTGGCCCTGCCCCCGGAGTTACTTTGTTCGACGGCGCAAAGCTGCAGTTGCTTTTCGCCGGCAGCCCGGAACACGACAGCGTGATCTGGCTGCTGAAGGTCGCGCCCACTGGTTGCACCGTCAGGTTCGGATACGATGCCGTCCCGCCCGCCTTCACCGTCTGTGCCGGAGGTGCGGGGCCGAAGGCAAAGTCCTCCACCGTCAGCGTCACATTCTGTGTCTTGGGCGCAGCCAATCCCGGCGTCGTCGCCGAAATTGTGACCGTGCTGTTGCCCAACAGTGCGCTCGCTGTGGCAGTCACCGTTACGCTCACGTTCACCGGCGCCCCCGTGGCGATGTTTACCGTGTCACCTGGCATGAAGTTGCACGTTAGGCCAGTCAACCCGGGGCACGAAAGCGTTACCGCTCTAGCGAACGCCGACCCCGCCGCGCTCACCTGCAGCGACGTGCTGCCGGAGGTGCCGCCCAGCGCCGCAATCACGCTCGCCGGCGCAGCCGCTCCCAGCACAACGTCGCCCACGTGCATCGTGACCGGCGAGATGTGCGTGATGTGGCTTGCGTCCTGACCTACGCCCTGGATGTTGAAGCTAAAATCTCCAACACTGTTACTCTTTACCCCGACGCTGAAACCAGCGCCTCCCAGGTCTGGTGTCTGGGTGTCGGGCGTGCAGACCGGTGGACCACCCGCCCCGCAGCCCACATCCACCTTGCTGTTGTAGCCGTTCACCGCCACCATGAATCCGCCGAAACCGCCCGACTGCCCCGCCAAGAGGCTAATATCCGTAAAGGTATTCACTGCCAGTGTGTAATCCGGATTCGCGGTCACCACCAAATTCACCGTCTTCGTTCTCGCCGCCGGCGCCGGCATGTTGACTGCCTGCGCCGAGATGGTGATGTTCGTGTTGCTCGGCAGTTCGCCCGTCGTCGTGCTCACCGTCAGCGTCACCGTCACTGGTGTTGCCGACGTGGGTTTCACGCTGGCCGAGGGCGCAAAAATGCACCCCGCGCCCGCCGGCAGTCCCGTGCACGTCAATTGCACCGTGTCGTTAAATGACCCGGCTGCGGTCACGTTAAACATAGTCGGGTTCGTCGTGTTCGGCACGTTGGCGGTGATCAAGGCCGGACTCGGCACGGTCAGCCCAAAGTCCACTACGTGCAACGTCACCGGAAAGTCATGCGTGATCGCGCCCGCATCCGCGCCCACGCCGTGCACGTTAAATGGGTAGTCGCCCGCCACGCCCTTCGCGCTCAGAGTAAAGCCGCCATTGGCCGCCGTGATCGTGGACGGTGCGAAGGTGCAGGTGGCCGGCACGGTACCTGTGCAGATCAGGTTCACGTCGTTGCTGTAGGTTGCCTGCGGCGCCACGTTGCCGACGAACGCCGCCGTCTGCGCCGGATACACCGTTTGCGCGGACGTAGGTACGCTGATCGTGAAGTCCGGGGCCACCGCCAACGCAAATTCCCAAATGCCGCGACCATAGAGCGACGCGCGCAACCGCTTGATCGTTCCGTTGTTAAAGAGGCGCAGCCGGGTTACCGGAGCGTTGGGTAGGCCGGGAGTGGTGCCCACTTCCGTCCAGTTCGGCGCTGAGGTTGGACTCTGGAACACGCCTACGTCCGTGCCCACGTAGACAATGCCTGCTTGCGCGTCCACCACCACGGAATCCACTGGAGAGTCCGGCAGCGAGCCGGTGAAGTTGGCGTAGACCGGAGACGTCTGAGGGGAAACCGTGCCGCCGAGCGCGTTGGTGATTTTCCAAACGTGCGAACCGCCGAAGCCCTGCAGACCTGCCCACACGGTGTTGCCGCTGGGGTCGGAAGGGTCTACGGCCAGCGCGCTGATGTTGTAACCGAATGGATTGATGGCGTTGGTGATGTTGACCTGAGGGTTGGTCGCGGCGGGGTTGGTGTTCATGGCGAACAACTGGCCGCCAGCGGGTCCGGCCAAGGGCCCGAGGCCAAAGGTTCCGGCAAAAACCGCTTGCGAGCCGTTAGCATCGGCGGGGCCGCCTGCGGCGAGGGCTGCCACGAAATTGAACTCGGCGCCGGAACACCGGCCGAAGCCCGTGTCAAAATTCGTGCTGATCGCACCAAAGCCGATGCCATCCGTGCCCCCGCGCCACACCCGGCACGTGCCCACAATCAGCTTCCCGCTGTTCTGCGGATCGAGAATGTACGGCGTGTAAAATGACCCCGCATCGCCAGAAAGCGTGGCGTTCGTAACCACCAGCCCGCTAAAGAAATCATTCTCCGAGCACCCGATGCCCAAGGGGCAGCGCTGAATCGAGACGTCCGTGTTGGCGGCGAACCACTCCATCGGATTGTCCGGGTTGATTTCATTGAAGCCGCCGTCGCCGCCGTTCACGTTCAACCATTGCGTGTTCAGGGTTGCTGCTGCCGTCCCCGGGGAGCCGTTGTCCTGCGTTCCGCCCAGTAGCGTGTCCGGATCGGTCGGATGCTGCGAGAACGACACAAACTCCGTCATCGAGCCCAGCGTCTGCGCCAGGCTGTCGAACTTATTGGGTGCCTTCGGCCCCCCGCAAGTTCCAGTCTGTAGCCCGGTAAAGCCATCGAGCGCGCGGCTGATGCCGCCATCGTGGGCGAAGTACATCACTGCTTTGCCGCCTACCACCTTGAAGTCCAAGCTGTGCTGGTCGGGATGCACACGCGAAATCGAACCAAACGGGCTGCAGCCATACACGTGGGTCAGGTTCATGAACTTGTTCGGCTCGGTGGTGCCGCTGCATGTAGGAGAAGCACTCGTAATGGAGCACTTGAAAATATTGACTGCGCCCGCATAAACGTCGGTGCCGCTGCCGTTCGGCACCGCTGCGATTTCCAGGTTGTAAGACCCTTGGTCTGCACCGCAACCACTGAAGTCGGTGCCGCAACTGTTGATGCCAGCGGTGCTGATTGCCGTCCAAGTGGAGCCGCCATCCTTACTCTGGAAAATGAGGTGGCCGGGAAACTGCGCCGGGGAGTTCACATACCACACGTACATCTCGTTGCGGCCCGGCACCACCGCGATCTCACCGCGGTAGATGGGGCAGGTGGGGGAACCCTGGACGCGCACGGCGGGACAACTACTCACTGGAAGGGCGCCGGGCTGGGTGGTCAGCCGTGTCCAGTTGATGCCGTCGGTCGAAGAATAGAAGCCGTGGGCCCTCACCGCCGCGAAGAACTTGCCGCCCGACACCGCCAGCGGGTTAAAAACCACCGACGTCGTAGAAGAAGGGTTAATGGTAATGCCGTTGTCCTTCACGGAGGCGTATTTCCAGTTCAACCCTGAGTTGGTCGAGTAATAGATCCCGCGATCTGCCCCGCCTCCTACTTCACGCCCCTCGAAGAAGCCAGGAGGACTAAACGCAGTCGAAGCCACCACGAGGCTGGGATTGGTAGCGTGGAAGGCGATCTTGCTGAAGCCCATGCCGAGGAACGAGTGACCATCATCGCTCGATGAAATCAGTTGCCAACTCGTCCCTGCGTTTGTCGAACGCAGAATCCCCAGCCCGTAGTAGGAATCGCCCGAGGCATTGGCCTCGCCCGTGCCCACCAGAATCGTCTGCGATACCCCGCTGACCCCGCTTCCTGGCTTGAGCGCGATCGCGCCCACGGCCAGCGTTTCCTGGTCGTCAATCAGAGACTCCCAACTTACGGCGCTGGGGGCTGCGGTCCCATTCTGCGTGCGCCACAATCCGCCGTAAGCCCCACCCAGGTACACGGTTCCGCCGGTGGCGTCCGCCGGGTCCACCACCACCGCAGTGGCACGGCCGGAAACCCAGTTGTAGTCCTGGTCTTTTGTTCCTCCACTGGCGTCCGAAGCCAGCGGCGCCGGTCCCAGCGATACCCAACCCGTAGCCGCGAGGCCCGTGACCGCGGCGTCGAAATTCAGTGGCTGCTGTGCGCGCAGCTTCATCTTCTGCTGATACGCGCGCAGCCGCAGTTCCGCGGCCCGGTAGCCGGGCAAGGGAATATGTCCGCGCCGGAACCACTCCGCGCGCCTGCGTGGCTGATCGCGGTCCTGCATTTCGCCTGTCTCGGGCTTGATCCGCGAACCTTGCCCCGCGGCCACCGAAACCATCATGAGAACGAACATGAAAACGGAAATCAGCACGAGGCAGAAACGCCCCAGAAGAGGAAAACGGAACAAATTCATCAGGACTCACTTCCCGGCAGTGGGGATGCCGAACGCATAGTATTGTGCGTTTCGGATGCGCTTGTCAATAATGGGATAAGTGCCCCAAGACAGTTATGAGGACGGGCTTCCAGTGTGGGCGTGAGAACCACTCTCTCGTTGGATGTGGTGGGAAGAGAAACAGCGGAAATTAGCCCGCCACGCCCGTCGCCTGCCTACTTTCGTGGGCTTGACAGTTGCCCTAGTTTGCACGCAAGCTATACAATGTACATAAAATCGTAGCTCGGAGATATAAGTCATTACGGCTCTAGATTTTCCGCCTAAGTCCTGATTCCTCCAGGATTTGAGTGCGATTCTCCCGCTAACCCGATGAAAGCAATGAATCGGGAGGGGGCCCAGGGGGGTTACTCATAGCGCAACGCGTCGATCGGATCCAACTGCGCCGCTTTGCGGGCCGGGTAATAACCAAAGAAGATGCCCACGCCCATGGAGAACACGACAGCCGCCAGAATCGCCCGTGGCTGCACTTGCACCGCCCAGCCCAGCGTCTGCGTGATGACATAAGACGCGCCGACGCCGAGAAGAATGCCCGACGCTCCGCCCAGCAAGCTGAGCACGACCGCTTCGATCAAAAACTGGCGATGCACGTCGCTTTCGGTGGCGCCAATGGCCATGCGAATCCCAATTTCTCGCGTGCGTTCCGTCACCGAAACCAGCATGATGTTCATGATGCCGATGCCGCCCACCAGCAGCGAGATGCTGGCAATCGAAGCCAGCAATCCGGTGAAGAGGCGCGACTGCTGGTCGGCGAGATCGGCCATGTCGGCCAGATTGCGCACGAAGAAGTCATCATCCTGCCCGCGGCGAATGCGGTGCCGGTCGCGCAGCAGCGACTCGATCTGTTTTTGCGCGGCGTAGCTGGTTTCGCGCGCGGTCGAGGAGACCACAATCCAGCGCAGCCAGGTCTCGCCCGTCATCTTCTTCTGCAGCGTGGTGATGGGGATGACGATGGTATCGTCCTGGTCGTCACCCATGGCGGCAGACTGGCCCTTGGCAGAGAGCACGCCGACCACGCGAAAAGGCAGGCTCCGGATGCGCACCGTTTGACCCACCGGGTCCACCGCGCCAAAGAGGTTCTTGCGTACGGTTTCACCAATCACGGCGACATTGGCGGCGCTCTCCACATCCGCTTCGGTAAACGGGGCGCCGGACTGGAATGCCCAGGCGCGCACGTCGAAGAACGCCGGTTCGGTGCCGGTGACACGGGTGGCCCAGTTGTCATTGCCGTAGACCACCTGGGCGCTGGCCGTGCTGCCTGGGGCGGCCACGGACACTGCCGGACACTCACGCAGAATGGCTGTCATATCGTCGGCGATCAGTGTTTTCGTGGCGCCATAGCCCACCCGCATGCCGCCCCGGTTGACCGAGCCGGAAGAAACGAAGAGCAGATTGGACCCCATGGCGGCGATCTGTTGTTGGGCCTGTTCCTGGGCGCCTTGTCCCACTCCGACCATGGCGATGACCGCCCCAACGCCGATAATGATGCCCAGCATGGTCAGGCTGGAACGCAGTTTGTTGCGCGCCAGAGCACGGAGAGCGATGCGAACGATCTGCAGCAGGTCCATAAAAGTCCCTGGGTAACCCTCTAGGCCGCACTCACTTCCGCGGCTGACATGCCAATCCTTCCCAGCCGCACCAGACGCGCCACTACGGAAGCCACGCTGCGGCTGTGGGCTTTGGCGATGTCGCTCAGGCTGAGGCCCCGGCGCAGCTCATCGCAGACGTTGGCGTCTTCGCGGCGCGACCAGTACTTGCCGCCGTTGGCCGGCGCCAGCCGTCTCGGACGCGGGTTGTTGGCCAATTCTTCCATGGCGGTGACGGCGAAATGGAACGCGAGCACCACCCGTGGCTGGCAGCAGACGGTGTTGCGAGCCAGCGGCACATGGGTATCGGGGTCGAGACCGGATTCCAGCGAACGGACGACGGCGAGTGCTTCGGCAAATTCCATAACTCCTCCTGTCGAAGGGTTGCCGGTAATGGTAGCTCCGGGCGTCGGCGAAAGCGTGTCCACGACAGTTCAGTCCTCCAAAGTGGGCAGAGTGCCGAGTACGTCAGCGGCGCGCGGACGGTGGTCGAGGGTTTCATCCTTGCGAATGCGCCCGTCGCGGAACTGCACAACGCGTTTGGCAAACTGCGAAATGTCATTTTCATGCGTGACCAGAACAATCGTCAGGCCCTGGTCGTTGAGGCGCTGGAAGACCTCCATGATTTCCACGGCGGTGCGGCTATCGAGATTGCCGGTGGGCTCATCGGCAAGCAGCAACGCGGGCCGGTTGACCAGGCCGCGGGCAATGGCGACGCGCTGTTGCTGTCCGCCGGAAAGCTGTGAAGGGTAATGGTCCATGCGGTCGGCCAGGCCGACGAGGGCGAGTGCGGAGCGAGCCCGTTCAGCGCCTTCGGCCCGGCTGATGTGCGCATAGAGCGTGGGCAACTCCACGTTTTCCAGCGCGGTGGTGCGGGCCAAGAGATTGAATCCCTGGAAAACGAAACCGATGCGGCGGTTGCGGATGGCAGCCAACTCTTTTTTCTTGAGCCCGGAAACTTCGATGCCATCGAGCGTATAGCTGCCCGCGCTGGGTTTGTCGAGGCAGCCCACGATATTCATGAAGGTGGACTTGCCACTGCCGCTGGCGCCCATAATGGCGACGAATTCGCCGCGGGCAATTTCCAGGCTGACGCCGCGCAAGGCGTGCACGCGTGTCTCGCCGAGTTCGTAGTATTTGTGCACGTCGGCCACGCGGATCACGGAGCCGGAAGCGATGGCCGTTTCCGACTGCCAGCCGGTTTGGGAAGTGGTGGCCATGGGGTGCGGCTCAGCGGCGCGGCGTACCACCGCCACCGATTCCTGGGGTGACGCGGGCTCCGCCGGATGCGGTCATGTTGCCGGTGACCAGGGCATCGTTCTCGTGTAACGATCCGCGCATGACTTCTGCCACTTCGGTCAAGGTGTGGTCGGTGATGCCGACCCGAACGCGCACCGGCTCGAGGGTTTGGTCGGGGCGCAGCTTCCACACCGTGCCCACATCCACGCGCGGTGGGCGATTGCTGTCTGCGGCGCCTGCTGTGGTGGCGCGAGCCCGGGCCTGACGGCCTTCCGCGCCACCGGAATTGCCGTTTTCGTGGGCCGTAGCGGTGTTGCCCGCGAGTCCGTATTTTTGAAACAGGGCGCGAATTTCTTCCGGCTTCATGTCCGGCTTGAAGCGCAGCGCGCCGTTGGGCACGCGCAAGACGTTCTGAGCAGCGGCCACGGGGAGCGTTACATACGCGGTCATGCCGGGAAACAACTTCTGGCCGGGATTGTCGAAATCAATCACCGTGTCATAGGTGACGACGTTCTGCACGGTGGTGGCGTTCATGCGTACCTGCGAGACGCGGCCAGTGAAAACCTCCTTGGGGTATGCGTCCACCTGGAAGGTTACCGGCTGTCCGGCCCGGATCATGCCAACGTCGCTTTCGTCGGTTTTGGCGTAGACCTGCATCTTGGTGAGGTCCTGCGCAATGGTGAAGAGCGTGGGCGCTTGCAGCGAAGCGGCGACGGTCTGGCCTACGTCCACGTTGCGGGCGACGACGGTGCCGTCAATGGGAGCGAGGATGGTGGTGTAACGCAGGTTCGTTTCCGAGACGGCGACCGCGGCCTGTCGCTGCTCCACCTGCGCCGCCGCTTGTGTGACTTGCGCAGCAGCCGCATCCACGGCGGCTTCAGCGGAATCGGCGTTGGCTTTGGCGAGATCGAGTTGCTGCTGGCTGACCACGCCTTCACGAGCCAGGCCGACGTTGCGCGCGTAGTCTGCTTTCGTCTGCACCGCGGAAGCTTTGGCTTTTTCCAGGTTGGCTTTGGCGGCGGCGAGACTGGCACGTGCGTTGGCCAGGTCAGCCCGGGTCTGCAGGACGGTGCCTTGGAACAGCGCGGGGTCAATCTGGGCAATGACTTGCCCTTTGCGGACGCGGGAATTGAAGTCTGCGCCGAGGCGGGCGATGGTGCCGGAAACTTGCGAACCGACTTGCACCGTTGTGACGGCGTTAATGGTGCCGGTGGCTTCGACCACCTGACGAATGTCGCCGCGATCAGCGTTGGTGGTGAAAAACTTCGGTGCGTCAGATTTGCGGAAGGAGAACGCGGCCAGACCGGCCACGGCCACGGCGACGAGTAGGAACAAGAGCCAGTAGCGTTTGAGCGTGATCAAAGGATCCGAACTCCAGCGCGCCGCAACGACGCACTCAGGAGATTAGATGCTATAACAAGGCCGCGAGCGCGGGCCGTGCGTTTTACAATTCTTTACTTCGATGGCGGGGAACGTGACGAAGAGCGGGAGAGACGCAAATGCTGGGAGTGGCAAGCGTTGAGCGGAAGGATTTTTCGGTGGCGTGATCAAGACGCGGCGTTAGGCAAGCAAGAAGGACAATGAAACCGCTAGCCTTTGCATGTGGGCAATCGCGCATCGTAAAGCGGTTCTGTGAGTGCCAGCCTGGGCTGCGGTTTGTTTGCAACGGAAGATGCCACGTAGGAACACCCGTCGCCACGCAACCTTACGCGCGCTTCGGAGTGCACACCATCAACAGGCCTCCGGCTATGGCGGCTGCCATCATGACAGCCAGTCCGGTGGAGAATGATCCGGTTCGCGTGTTTAGGTAGCCGAAGAGGTAGGGGCCGGCAAAGCCGGCGACGCTGCCCACGGCATTGATCATGCCCACTGCAGCTGCAGCCGCCGACTGGCTCAGGATTTCCGTTGGGATCGCCCAGAAGGCCGGGAGATAGGAAGAGGCGATTTCCACCAGGCAGAAGAGCGCGAGGGAGATGAGAACGGTGCGGGGTTGGGCGATGAGGGCGAATAATGCAGCCGCGGAGACAAAGAGTGGAACGGCAGAATGCCAGTGCCGCTCGCGGGTTTTGTCGGAATGCCATCCGTTGATCTGCATGGCGAGGAAAGCTGTCAGGTAGGGAAGAGCGCCGAGCAAGCCGACGTTCAGGTCCGAAAAGCCCGACTGGCGTTTCAGCATGGTCGGGAACCAGAAAATAAAAGTGTAGAGAACGAAGTAGTTGAGAAACGTCACTGCGGCCAGCAACAGAATGGTGCGCGAGCGGAGCGCCTGCCCGATGGTGAAAGCGGCCGCGCCGGTTGGTTTTTCTTGCTGCAGCGTTTGGGTAATCCATCGCCGCTGATCTGGGGCAAGCCACCTGGATTCTTCGGGCCGGTCTGTCAGGTAGAAAAATGCGACGATGCCGAGCAGAACGGCTGGTATCCCTTCCAGAAGGAACAGCCAGCGCCAGCCGGGGACGGCCAGCCAGTGATGGCCGAGAATCCAGCCGGCGACCGGTGATCCCAGAACAAAGGACAGAGGAATGGCCGCCATGAAGTTGCCGGTGGCTTTGGCGCGGTCCGCGCGCTGGAACCAGTGGCTCAGGTAGACGATGACGCCGGGAAAGAACCCGGTCTCGGCCGCGCCCAGGACAAAACGCGCCAGGTAAAGCTGTGTGGGAGTGTGCACCAGCGCGGTCAGTGCGGTGAGCGATCCCCATGCGATCAGGGTCGCGGAGATCATACGACGTGCGCTCCAGCGTTCCACCAGCAATGCGCCGGGCATCTGCAAGGCCACATAGCTGAGGAAGAAAATGCCGGCACCCAAGCCAAACACGCGATCACTGAAGCCCAAGTCGCGTGACATTCCGATGGCGGCATAGGCCAGGCTGGCGCGATCCAGATAGTTGGCGATGTAGAGGATGAAAAGAAAGGGTAGAAGGCGCAGGGCGATGTGGTGGCGGGTGCGGTCGGCCAGATGGGCGGCGATGGATGGACTGGTGCCAGGGGTAGCGACGGTCACGCAGATGGCTCCGGCGGAACGGGCGGAGTATAGCGAAAGTTTGGCCGCTGGGGAATCAAATAGGGCGGGCCGCGGTGGAGTTCGCCTACTTTCGTGGCGCTCGCTTTTTCTTTGTTGTCTTCGTTGCGCGTGTATTCTTTTCCACCCGCAGCTTCCAAGCAGTGTGCAAAGCGCCGGTGAGAATGTCTTCGCTGGCTTTCGCCAGGCGAATGTGGGTCATTCCCATCTTTCCCCAGCCGCCGTGAATGGGCAGGAAAACTTCCGGCAACTCACGGACGAAGTCGGCCTGCAGTTCGGGCGTGAGCATCAGGTTGCCATAGCCCTGGTCTTGCGAGGCGAGGGTGGCGAAGATGCGGCCCTTCACGCGGAAGTCCACTGCTCCCATGTGGGAGCCTTCTTCTGCCCCGGCGAAGCTGAGAGCAATGCGGCGGAAGTCGGCGGGCTTCATGGTGCATCATCCGGTTGAATGGTTGAGGATGCTACAAGGGCTGCGCAACGTCAACCGTATCCACAGCGTTGTGACCCGCGCGTCCTTTCTAAGCGCTCGCGCTATACAATTCATTGCTTCCCTCGCCATCAGCGCGATGGAAGTTGGGTAGACGGAAATCGAGTTGGCACTATGGACTTTGAAGCCTTTTGGTTAACGGTGCGGTTGGCGGGCGTGGTTGCCGTGCTGCTGCTAGCCCTGGGGCTGCCGCTGGCGTATTGGATTGCGCGTTCGCGCTGGCGCTGGAAATTCTTAGTGGAAGCGGTGGTGGCGTTGCCGCTGGTGTTGCCGCCAACGGTGCTCGGTTTCTATCTGCTGTTGGCGCTGGGGCCGCGGAGTCCGCTGGGGCGGTGGTGGGTGACGCTGACCGGACACACCCTGGCGTTTACGTTTGAAGGGCTGGTCATTGGATCCGTGCTCTACAGTCTCCCGTTTGCGGTGCAGCCGTTTGCGGCGTCGTTCAGTGCCGTGGATGAGCGGCTGCTGGCGGCTTCGTCGGTACTGGGAGCATCGCGGTGGCGGACGTTTGTGCGCATCCTGCTGCCGCTCTCGGTTCCTGGTTTGGTCACCGGGACGGCACTCGCATTCGCGCACACCATGGGCGAGTTTGGCGTGGTGCTGATGGTGGGCGGAAATTTGCCGGGAGTTACGCGGACGGTTTCGATTTCCATTTACGACCAGGTGCAGGGACTGAATTACGCGGCGGCAAACCAAACAGCGCTGGCGCTGCTGGGTCTGAGTTTTGTGGTGCTGGCCGCGGTCTACGGGTGGCAGCGCAAGTTCGGGTCCTTCGGGCGAGGTCGCTAGGATGCCCGGAGACCTCAGTGTCGCATTGGAGAAACACTTCGACGGAGATTCGGCGTTCCGGCTGGCGGTGGAGTTTCAGGCGGGCGCGGGTTTCACGATTTTGTTTGGCGCATCGGGTTCGGGGAAGACGACGATTCTGGATTGCATTGCCGGGCTGACGCGGCCCGAGCGTGGACGAGTCGTCGTCGGAGGACGCTCGCTCGACGACACTGCGGCGGGCGTGAGCCTGGCGGTGCCGCAGCGGCGAGTGGGCTATGTTTTTCAGCGGCTGGCGCTATTTCCCCACTTGAGCGTGGAAGAGAACGTGGGCTACGGGCTGCGCGATCTTGCGCGGGCGGAGCGAGCAGGTCGCGTGAGTGCAGTACTCGAGTCATTTCGCATTGCGGCGTTGCGGGCGCGGCGACCGGGAGAGATATCGGGCGGCGAACAGCAGCGGGTGGCGCTGGCGCGGGCGTTGGTGACGGATCCCTGCGTGCTGCTGCTCGATGAACCGCTCAGCGGTCTCGACGTGCCCACGCGCGGCCGGATTGTGGACGACTTGCGGGCGTGGAACCAGGCGCATGCCGTGCCCATCCTCTATGTGACGCATAGCCGCGACGAAGTGTTTGCGTTGGGGGAGCGGGTGCTGGTGCTGGAGCGCGGGAAGCTGATAGCTGACGGCACACCGCACGCCGTGCTGACTGCGCCGCGTCTGGAAACCGTGGCGCAGTTGGTGGGATTTGAAAACGTTTTTTCGGCGCAAGTGGAATCGCTGCACGAGGACCGCGGCACGATGACTTGCCGGCTGGCTGCGAGTGACGTCGTCCTCGAAACGCCGTTGGTGCGGGCGGAGGTTGGGGAGGCGTTGCGTATCGGCATTCGCGCCGGAGACATCTTGCTGGCGACGGAAGTACCGCGCGGGCTAAGTGCGCGCAATGTGATCGCGGGGCGGATGCTGACGC
This sequence comes from Terriglobia bacterium, assembly GCA_041495845.1. Classification (GTDB taxonomy): domain Bacteria; phylum Acidobacteriota; class Terriglobia; order Terriglobales; family Acidobacteriaceae; genus JBGQDM01. The sequence continues at coordinate 15,319 of JBGQDM010000018.1, forward strand.
TGGAACGGCGCGACGCCATCATGGTGGCCCGGGTCGGCTGCGGCGTAGAGATGGAAGTGCACCTCACGCTGGCGGCACGCGACGCGCTGCAATTGCAGCCTGGACGCGAGGTCTGGCTGGTGCTGAAAACACATTCGTGTCACTTGCTGGCGGGGTGAGCGGCTGCCCGTTGTCTCACGGCACAAAACCTTAGAACGCAGAGTTCGCTGAGAAAGGCCGCAGAGGGCGCGGAGGAGTCCATTCCTTCCCCGCCACGGTGGCGCGTTCGATGGCGAGGACGGCGATCCACTGGGAGCCACGGGTTTCCTGCATCACGATGCGGCCGCCCAGAACTTGCGCCGCAGCTGCCGGCGGCAGGTCGCGGTGGTAGCCGAAGAAGCGCGTCCGCAGCCGCAGCCAGAGAGGGAAGTTGCCCACGTTGAAGGCCGGCTCGTGCTTGGTGGAAAAGACCACGGCGAGATCGTAAGGCACGCCAGAATCGGCGGCGGCAAAGAGTTCCTCGGCGGCAAAATTCTCGATGCGCACCACCGGCACCGGCCGCGAGACGTAACCGAGAAAGGGGCGCGTGAGTTCGTCGGAGGCGGTCCAGGCGGTAAGCACGGCGACGCGTGGGGGATGGTACGAGAGAAATTCGGCGGCGCGCTGATGCAATTGCACGTAGTCGCGGTAGGCGAGATTGTCTTCGAAGGGAAATCCGTAGGGCGGACTCCAGAACCAGCCCAGTACGAACATGGCGGCCACAAAAATCAGCACACTGCACCAGGCCCGCACCCGCCGCCAGATGGTGGAAACCGAGATGACGATGCCGAGCGGGACGATGGGCAGCAGATAGCGGGCCAGTTCCGCGCCGCCGATGACTGAGAGAGCAAGCACATAGGCGAGCATCACGACGGCGAAGGTCGCTTGCAGCGGCAGCGCGATGCGTGGACGTTCGCCGGCGTCGTCTAAAAGGGGCGGAAGCCGCATGGCCAGCAGCATGGCCGCGGTCGGAAAGAAAAGGTGGAGATAGCCCGTGCTCTGCCACAGCCGGATACCGAACGCCAGCAGAATGCGCAAGGGGTCGAGCGTGGACGACACGTTGTAACGGAAGAACTCTGGATTGCCGAAGACAACGCCGGTGTGTTGGTAGTGGTAAACGAACCAGCAACCCAGGGGAAGAGCGGATGCGAACAGCGCCAGCACGCGGCCTGGGTTGCGCTTCGGGTAGAGTAGCCAACGGTCGCGGTCGCGTCGCACCAGCAGCGGGCCGGCGAGTTCCCAGGCTGCGAGTGCGAAGGGCGCCAGCACCGCGGTTTCCTTGGCCAGCGCCGCCATCGCGAACCACGCCCAGGTGCGGAAGCGGCGATCGTCAAGGTACGTGTGCAGCGCCCAGAAGGTAAGTCCGGCGGCGGCCATGTCCAGGTGCGCGAGCGAACTCTGCATGAAGAACACGGGATACAGAGCGGTCAACCCAGTTGCCGCCACAGCCACCGTGTGATTGGCGACGCGAACCGCCAGCCGGTACAAGCCCGCCAGCGTGAACGCAGCCACCGCCAGCATGGCCAGACGGGTGGCCAGCGGGGAAAAGCCAAAAATCTTCCAGGCTAGTGCCAGCCAAAGCATGACCAGTGGCGGATGGCCGGAGCTGATGGTGGTGAAGGGGATCAGGCTGCCAGTGAGCAGCAGGTCGCGCGCCGCGGGAATGTAGTAGCCCGCTTCATCCCAGTAATAGGGCAGCCGCAGCAGAGGAGAGTGGAGCAGCGCCAGCATGGCAAAGAGTAAAGGGAAACGGGCGGCGCGCAGCAGGGAACTCACGTGGTCGCGGCTCAGTGGACCGGGCCCGCTGGGTGCATGCGCGGGTCGAGTTTGATCTCGCCGAAGGTGCTTTCATAACCGGCAATGTTCTGCTGCAGAATGGCGGCCAGGGCTTTGGCCTGTTGCGGACTCAGGTAGATTCCCTGAAAGTTGTCCACTTCCACGTGGGTTTCGCTTTGTTGTTGCAGGGTCCCAAAGACGAGAAAAAAATCCCAAACGTTGACGCGCACCTGCACGCTGTTGGCGTAGTTCTCGCGATAGTCGCCGGTGCGGATCAGTTTTACGTCAGGCTGCGGAGGATTGCTCATAGTACAGGCTAGTGTAAACCACGCAGCGGATCGAAACAGACCGGCCTTGTCTTTGTTCTGGTTCTGGTGCGCGCGCGCCGGAATATTTTACTGGTTTTTCAAAACTTCGTGACCTTCCGCGACGTGGCCCGTCCAAAAAAGAGCAGCCAGGAGTCCGCTTGCTCGCGGCCGGTTGCGGCGGCGATGGCACGAGCCTCGACGCTCAGAGGGAGTGGTGAAGATCATGCAACGAGTGCTACTGGTCTCCCTGGTCCTGTCGATCAATCTGGCCGCGTTGGCGCAGTCGCAAACGCCAAAGCCGGCTTACGATTTTTCTTTACCGCGGGAAGAGAGAATCAAGCTGGCGGAAAGCGCGGCGCCACCGGAGATTTCCGGCAAAGCAACGGTGTACCTACTGGAGCCGACGGGGTACGTCAAGGTCCGCGAAGGTACGAACGGGTTTTCGTGCTTTGTTGACCGTCAGACCCCACTCAACCTGGAGCCCACGTGCTTTGACGCAGAGGGAACCGCGACTACGCTGCTGACCCGAGTCTACGTTGAGGAACAGCGGGCCAAGGGCAAGAGTGAGGTTGAAATCAAAGCCGGGCTCGAACAGGGATATAAGACTGGGAAGTTCAAGGCACCGGGCAAGCCGGGGATCGTTTATATGATGTCGGATCACGTGTACCTCTCGATCCCCGGAGTCGCTGAACTGGTCCACGGCCCGCCACACCTGATGTTCTACGCTCCGTATGCGACGGAGAAGGACATCGGCTCCCCACCGGCCGCAGCGGGCATGCCGCGGCTGATCCGGGCGGGCCAGCCCGATGCCTACATCATTGTGATACCCGTGCAACACAAGCACGAGTAACGGGTCAGCTTTCCTGTACCTTGCGGGCGATGGCAGCGGCCCAACTGCGCGGAGCGAGGCGGGTGGATTGCGCGGCCAGCCAGTTCAAGCGGCCGGCGATGACCGACGGCTTGCCCTTCGACATGGCGCGATATCCAATTTCCGCGACTTCGTGCGCGGTCATGAACGGAGCTTTCATCATGTTGGAGGACTTCATGCCAGCGCGCTCGTGGAATTCTGAGGTCGTAGGGCCGGGGCAGAGGCAGGTGACGGTAACACCTGTGCCACGGAGTTCGTTGGCAATGCCTTCGGAAAACGACAGCACATAGGCCTTGCTCGCGTAGTAGACCGCCATCAGCGGGCCGGGCTGGAAGGCCGCGGTAGAAGCGACGTTTAGGATGCGGCCGCGGCGGCGCTCGAGCATGGGACGAAGGTAAAGCTTGGTGAGGTGCGTCAGAGAAACGATGTTGACCTGGAGTTGCCGCAGTTCTTCGCTGAGGTCGAGATTCGCGTAGGCCCCAAACTGGCCGAAGCCGGCGTTGTTGACGAGGACATCCACGGAAACCCCTGCCTCCTGTGTTTTCTGCCAAACGCGATCGGGAGAGCCGGGTTGAGAAAGATCCGCGACAATTACCGTGATGCGCGCAGAGTGGGCTTGCTCCAGTTCGGCGGCAAGTTGCTGGAGTTTCGCAGCGTTGCGGGCAACCAACACCAGGTCGTGACCTTCGCGAGCGAGAATGCGTGCGAGCTCGAGGCCGATGCCGGCGGAGGCGCCAGTGACGAGAGCGGTGGGGCGAGAGTCGTTCATGGGATTCGAGAAGCTAATCCTAGTGGTTGATGGCGCGCACAAGAAGCAGGACGGCACAGCTGCCCGTCCTGCTGCAGTTGCGGAGTTGAAAATCGCGGGCTCGGTCGTTACGACACGCCGTAGGCGGGAAACCACGAAGTGGCTGCTTTCAGCCGCTGGTTTACGTTCTTGATGTTGTTCACGCCTTCGGTTTCCAGCCACTTGCGGAAGGCGGCTGCGCCCTGCTTGGCGTAGATGGGCACGCCGTCTTTCCAGGTGGCACGACCGCAGAGCACTCCGTTAAATTTCACACCGGATTCGGCGGCGAATTCAAGTGTCTCAGTGAACTCGGGATTGCTGACGCCGGCGGAAAGATAGATAAACGGCTTGGTGGCAACGGCGGCGGCGCTGCGGAAATGCCCCATGGCTTCCTGCCGCGTGTAGGCTTTTTGTCCGGAGAAATGCTTGGTGCCTTCCACGTACTTCATGTTGACGGGGACTTCGACTTTGAGGATGTCCACGCCGTAGCGTTCTTTGGAAAATTCACGCATGCTGCCGGTGACGATTTCGGGTTTTTTCTTGGCATACTCGAGGCCTTTTTCGTCGGCGCCCTCTTCGTAGCCCACGAATTCGAGGAAATAGGGAATGTCGTTGGCACGGCACTCGTCGCCGATGCGTTCCACCCAGGCGTGCTTCTTGTCATTGATTGCGGGCCCGTCGAAGGGCGTGTAGTAGAGGAGGATCTTCAGGCAATCGGCGCCGGCTTCCTTGATGCGCCGGACTGACCAGTTGTCGAGCAGATCGCCGAGGCGGCCGGGGCCGGTCTTGTCGTAGCCGGTCTTTTCGTAGGCCATGAGCAGGCCGGCGTTCTTGGCGCGGCGCTTGGAGGCGGGAATGCCCCACTCTGGATCCAGCAAGATGGCGCTGGCGTGCGGAGTCAGAATTTCGGTGACCAGGGACTTGAACTCTTCCATCATGGCATCGGAGATTTCCGAGCCTTTTTCTTTGGCCAGGGATTTCTGCAGCGAGCCGCGTTGGTCCATGGCGGCGGCAGCGATGACGCCGCGGGCATCGGAAACGGCCTTCAAACCAGCCAGCTTGCCGGGTGTGAGTTGCATGCGTGCCTCCGAGAGATTTAGTTCTGGATTAGGACAGCCGTCCGGTGGCGCTCTGCCAGAAACGGCGACCAATTGTATACGATGCGCGCGTCCCCTGGCGGTAACGGGTCCTCAGGGGCCAAAGCCCGCGTTTTTTTGGTTCTGGGCGGCGCGGCTGAAAGCCGCACCCCTTCAAAGCCCCTATTGCCGCAGGGGTAAGCTGCCCAGGACCGCGCGCTGTTTGGCGATCAGCGAGTCGATGCCATGGCGGGCCAATTCCATCATCTGGCGCAACTGTTGCTCGTCGAAGGGGTGCTGTTCGGCGGTGGCCTGAACTTCGACGATCTTGCCGGCTCCCGTCATGACGAAGTTCAGGTCCACTTCAGCGCGCGAATCTTCTTCGTAGCACAGGTCGAGCAGAATCTCGCCGTCCACCAGACCAACACTGGTGGCGGCGACAAAGTCGCGTAGGGGTACGGTGGAGAGCGTGCCTGCTTCCACCAGCTTCTGCAACGCGAGCCCCAAGGCAACGAAGGCACCAGTGATGGATGCGGTGCGAGTGCCGCCGTCTGCCTGGATGACATCGCAGTCGAGGAAGAGCGTGCGCTCGCCCAGTTGCTTGAGGTCGGTGATGGCGCGGAGGGAACGGCCGATGAGCCGTTGGATTTCCTGCGTGCGTCCACTGGGGCGGCCCTTGGTGGCGTCGCGCTGCGAGCGGGTCAGCGTGGCGCGCGGCAGCATCCCGTATTCTCCGGTGACCCAGCCCTTGCCTGTGCCCTGCAGGAACCTGGGCACAGTTTCTTCAATGGAAGCCGTGCAGATGACGCGGGTGTTGCCAACTTCGATCAGTACCGACCCTTCGGCGATGGAGATGAAGTCGGGCGTGAGAATGACGGGGCGCATTTGCTCGGCGTTGCGATTATCAGAACGAAAGATCATGGCGGAATTCTAGCAGCGCGAGGAGTTCTGCGGGTGGAGCCGCTTATTGCGCGGCCTTGATCTGATTCACCACTTGCTCGACATTTCCCACGTCATAGAAGCCGGTGAGGTCGGCGTGTCCGGCGAGGGTTTCGCGTTCCTTGCCGTCGACCAGAATTTTGACGCGGGAAATTCCGGGCACACTGGTGGCGAGGGTGTGCACCAGGGAAAGCACGGTGAGTTCTTCGACCAGAATGCCGGAGCGATGGCCGTCGGCGAAGGCGGTGTTGGCATCAATGACCGCCACGCCGTCGACCAGATACACGTTGCGGATTTCCGAGCCAGCGGCGATCGGGTGCGGCGAGGAGGACTCTTGGTAGGCGGCGAACAGCGCACGCAAAACCTGCTGCGCGCGTTCCTGACGGTCGGAGGGCAGGGGAATGGAGGCGCCGCGCGCGACCAGCATGCCGGGGTCATCGTAGGCGACATAAAGGGTCACCGTCTCGGTGGGGCCGACCACGGGAGGGGCAACGTGAGCGCTTTCTGTAACTCGAGGTGGGGGTGCGTGACGCTTCCAGTACCAAAGATATCCGCTTAATCCCAGCACGGCCCCGAGCAGGACAACGAACGCAATCTGGAGATGGCGCGGGATCATCGTGCGTTCTCCAGTTGCCCGCGGGAGGCGAGCAGTGTGGCGGCGACGGCGGTGGCGACCGCATCCTGATAAGTGGCGGAGCTGAGATCGTTCACATCGCCGGACGTCGGTGCGATCTCGAGGGCAATGGCGGGCGCAGTCACATGGTGTAGCGGCGCCAGCGGGGCGGCCAACACCTTGGCGGGAATGTCATGACGCTGGAGCTCGGCGGCGATGCTGCCGGCGGCAGCCTGACTGAGCTTGAGGAACGGAGCCTGGGCCGTTTCCCAGGGCCGGAAGGGGCCGCGCGCGTCGGGACCAGCGGGGAGCAGTGCCGAATACACATGCACTCCCGCACCCGAGGAAGTGCTGTGTATGGCGATGTAGATCACAGGATGCGAATTGTTGATCAGGGCGGCGCGCTGTTCCAGCGTGATCGCCGCATCGGAGTCGCGGAGCACCAGAGCGGAAACGCCCTTGCTTTCAAATTCTTTGGCCAAGCGGTGGGCAAACGCGAGGTTGATGTCTTTCTCCGCCAGCGTAGCGCTGAGTGCGGCGCCGCGATCGCTGCCGCCGTGCGTCGCGTCCACAATGGCAAAGTAGCGGTGGTAGGCGCCCGGGCCGGTGGCGGAAGCAGTACCGGTGGATGTCGTGCCCGAGCTGGGAGTAGTCGACGGAACCGCCGCGGCACCTGGCTGTCTTTGTCCCTGCGGGGCCGGCGAGAGCGTAACGGTGCGGCCTTCATTGCGAAAGCTGGCCAGCAGCGGTACGGATGTGGTGACCAGCAACTCCGCCGTGCCGTTATTTTCCAGATAGCTCAGCGCGGTAATGCTCTTGTCATCAAACGTGGTTGAAGTTGTGCTCCCGGCCTGCAGCGGCTCGCGGGTAAAAGTGAGGTGGACTTTTCCCGGCTCGGTGGCCACGGTCGGGTTCACCGCAGAGGTGAAGGTGAGAGTGAGTTGGGGTGGCGGGCCCTTACTCAATTCCACGGTGTAACGGACGGAGACGTTGCCCACAAACAGGCGTCGCGCCGCCTCGTGAAAGCTGATGTTGCTGCTGGCGGTGATCTGCGCCAGCAGCGCGCTGAGAGAAGAGGATGGCACTAACCCGCGTCCGTTCTCCAGGCGAAAAGGCGCAGTCAGGTTGAGATCACGGCCGCGCACTTTGGCGCGCGTCTTGCCGTCAGTAAATTCCGCGTCAGCCTGGTTGAAGCGCAACTTCCACTTCTTGCCATCCGGAATCGCGCCTACGTTGCCAAGGGGCTCCAACACTTCCAACAGGCCAACGTAGTCGCGTCCCTCGCGCTCGAGCACGGGCAGGCTGTAGCTGGTCTGTGGAGAGTAAACCGAGATGCGTTTTTCCTCTGCGGGCGTGGCTGGGGCCAGCAGGAGAACAAACGCCACCCAGTTCTTAATCGAGCGCATAAATCGTAAGACCAGTCAGTAACTTCGGATAAAAGTCGGTGGATTTCTGGGGAAGCACTTCTCCGGCAAAGGCGATGTCGCGCACTTGCTCCATGCGGCAGGGATTCATGAGAAAGACAATGTTGGCCTGTCCGCTGCGGACGCGCTCGAGGCCCTCAGCGGTGTCGCGCACGTAGGCGAGGTTCTGTTGCTGGCGGATGGACTCTTCGGTGAGTCCGAGCGCGCCTGCCAACAGGCAACGGTGCAGTTGCACGACATCGAGGTTCTGCTGCCGGAAAGAATAGCCGGAAAAAATCTCGGCGCCCGCGGCCTTGGGAGTATGGAATAGAAACGCCTGGGACGCGCAGACCCCGAGCAGGGCAACCCCCGCGCGGCTGGCAGAGCGCAGCAGTCCGCGGGCACGATCGGCGTCGAGGCCGGGCTCCACTTGTTCGATGTTGAAGTAGGCTCCAGCGCGGGCGAGGAATTGCTCCGGCGAGAATGACGGCAGGCTGTGCACCACGCGATGGGTGGGCAGAATGACGAGACCGGGGCTGTCCATATTAATGAAGGTCATCATCACCATTTCGTAGGGAGCCAGTTCTTCGGCTGCGGGGAGCCAGCGCTCGCCGGTCTTCTGGCGGGGCACAGCAATGACGGCGGTGGGGGCGGAGGCGCGGCGTTCGTCGCGGTAGGCGAGCGCAGTTTCGTAACGATGGTGGCCGTCCGCGATGATCAGACGCTGGTCGCGCATCTGGGCACGCACCATCTCGATGAGGCTGGGATCGGAAAGTTTCCAGGTGCGATGCTGCACGCCGTACTCGTCTTCCACCTCAAGGATGGGAGCGGAGGCAGTCTGGAGCAGGGAGTCCAGCTCTCCGGCGCCAGAGTAGAGCATGAAGAGTTGGCCGAAGTGGGCGCGGGTGGCGCGCAAAAGATCAAGGCGGTCAGCTTTGGGGCGGGCCAGCGTCTGTTCGTGGCGGAAGACCACGCCGGAGGAGTAGTCTTCCAGGCGGCCGAGGGCGATGAAGCCGCGCCGCTCCTGCCGGCCATAGCCTCCGGGCGCTTCAAACGTCTGGGTGTAGGGATAGATGGCGGGCTGAGCGTCCTGCAGAAAGATACCTTGGCGGCGCCAGTCCTGAAAAAAACCGGCGGCGCGAGTATAGACGCTGTTCTGCGGGGTGTCGTCCGGTTCCTTACGCCCAAGAATGATGCGCACCAGATTGTGCGGGCTGGCGCTGTAGTAGCGGTCCTGCAGGACGGGGGTGATTTTGTCGTAGGGCTGGGTAACGACCTCGACCGGTCTGACCCGGCTGGGGTCATAGCGAAGGGCGCGAAACGGCGCAATCAGGGCCATGTGTCTGGAAGAACTGGCATTGTATCAAGTTCAATGGAGGCTGCCCGAGACTCAGCCCTAGCCGAGTGCCGCTCGTCCCAGAGTCCTTAGGCTCCGGGGCCATAAGGGTGCTTCCGCGGCCACCGGCGTGTGATACTATCCGCCTCAATGAGGTAAGAATTATGGCCCGCGGCACGGGGTGCGGGTCATCTCGCCCCGGGAATTCAGTTCGATCTTCCGATCCGGCCGCGTGCCGGCGTCTCCGAGGAAGTATGCGGCCTTACGCCCTGCGCCCGTTGCCGTTTTGCCTGCTGCTCCTGGCAGGTGTCGCCTTGGCCGCTTTGCCTGCGCGCGCACAAAGTGAGATGGACAATGCGCACGTTCAGCCCCGGCCCGCGCCCACGCAGGCGGCAGTCAAAGAGCCGGACATTGACCCCTCCCTGAAGACCCATACCAAGCCCATTAAGGTAGACGTGGATCTGGTGCTGATTCCGGTTACCATCACCGATCCCATGAACCGGCTGGTCACCGGCCTGGACCAGGAAAACTTTGAGATCTTCGAGGGCAGCGAGGCGCAGCCCATCAAGCATTTTTCCAGCGAAGACGCTCCGGTGTCGCTGGGCGTCATCTTTGACGTCAGCGGCAGCATGAAGAGCAAGATCGAGAAGTCGCGCGAGGCGTGCATCGAATTTTTCAAGACGGCAAACCCGCAAGACGAATTTTTCATGATCACGTTTGCCGACAAACCGGAGGAAGTCTCCGACTTTACGCAGTCGGTGGAGGACATCCAGGGCAAGCTGGTCTACACGCTGCCCCAGGGGCGCACCGCGCTGCTGGATGCGATTTACCTGGGCGTGAACAAGATGCGGCAGGCGCGTTATCCCAAGAAGGCGCTGCTCATTATTTCTGACGGCGGCGACAATCACAGCCGCTACACCGAGCGGGAAATCAAAACCATGGTGAAGGAAGCCGATGTGATGATCTATGCCATCGGCCTCTACGACCACTATTTTGCTTCGGATGAAGAACGGCTGGGGCCGGGGTTGCTCGCCGACATCACGGAAATGACGGGCGGACGCGCCTTCACCATCGACAATCCGAATGATCTGGCCGATGTGGCCACGAAGATCGGGATTGAACTGCGCAATCAGTATGTGCTGGGGTACCGGCCGCAGAACCCCATGCACGACGGGAAATGGCGTAAGATCAAAGTAAAGTTGCTGCCTCCGAAAGGGCTGCCACCGCTGAAGATTTATGCCAAGACCGGATACTATGCGCCTGCGGAGTGACCGCGGCGCGGGCCGCGTAGTAATTATTGCTCTCCTTCTGGTGACCGGGTTGCGGGCGCAGAGTGCGCCGCCTGCCGCCACTCCTCCACCCACGCAGAACTCCACCGTCCCCGCAACTCCGCCTCCGGGCAACGCCCAGAGCGAGAGCGGGCAGCAGCCTTCCACTGAGGGTGGGACCTTCGTCTTCCGCAAGAAAGTGGAGGAAGTGGTGGTCCACGCCACGGTGGTGGACGACAAACTCCGCCTGGTGACTGACCTCGATCGCAATTCCTTTTTTGTCTACGAAGATGGCCGCCTGCAAGCCATTACTTCGTTTCGCCACGAGGACATCCCCGTGTCCATGGGCATTGTGATCGACAATTCCGGGTCGATGCGGGAGAAGCGGCTGAAAGTAAACCAGGCGGCGCTGAATCTGGTGCGCTCCAGCAATTCCCAGGACGAAGTCTTCATCGTGAATTTCAATGATGAGTATTACCTCGATCAGGACTTTACCTCGGACATCACCAAGCTGAAGGAAGGTCTGGAGAAGTACGTGACGCGAGGCGGGACGGCGCTTTATGACGCGGTGGTGGCTTCCGCCGAGCACTTGAAGAAAGCGGCGCGCCTGGAAAAGAAGGTCTTGTTCGTAGTCACCGATGGCGAAGACACGGCCAGCGGTGAATCACTGGAGCAGGCGGTGCGCCACTTGCAGGAAGAGAATGGGCCCACGGTTTATACCATCGGAATCCTGGGCGAAGAAAAAACGCGGCGGGCTAAACGCGCTCTACAAGTGATGGCGGAGCGCACCGGCGGGATCGTATTCCTGCCCAACACACTCGACGAAGTGGATGCCATCAGCAAAGCGGTGGCGCACGATATTCGCAACCAATACACCATTGGTTACAAGCCGACGAACCCCAAAACCGCTGGCGGCTATCGGGCGATTCGCGTGGACGTGCGGGCGCGGGGCTACAGCAAGCTGACGGCGCGAACCAAAAGCGGGTACTACGCAGGCCAGTCAGCCCCTGGCGCTGGTGCTGCGGGTCGTTGACGCTCCGCGGCCGGTTCCGTACCCTGTAAGTGTTCATGAATACCACCGAAGCGTTCCGCTTACGCGTTGCCTCCGATATCGCTGATTTGGTAGGCGGGACGCCGATGTTACAGCTCACCCGAATGGCGCCGCCGGACGCCGCTGACATTTTTGCCAAGCTGGAATTTCTGAACCCGGGCGGCAGTACCAAAGACCGCGCTGCTCTGGGGATCATTCGCCGGGCGGAAGAAGAAGGCCTAGTTCGCCGCGGCGCCACCATCGTAGAGGCCACGGCCGGCAACACCGGCGTGGGGCTGGCACTGATCGGCGTCAACCGCGGCTACAAAGTGGTGATGTTTGTGCCCGAGCGCTTTTCCGAAGAAAAAGTCATCATCATGAAGGCCTTCGGGGCGGAAGTCATTCGCACTCCGAATGAGGAAGGCATGGAGGGTGCGATTCGGCGGGCCCGCGAACTGGCCGCCGCCACTCCGAATTCACTGCTGGCGGCACAATTTGAAAATCCGGCCAACCCTGACTTCCACTACGAAACCACAGCGCGGGAAATCTGGGAACAGATGGAAGGCAAGGTGGACGCGATTGTAATCGGTTGCGGAACGGCGGGCACGTTCACCGGCATTGCGCGTTTTGTGAAAGAACGCAACCCGGCCGCGCTGGGCATCGCCGTAGAAACCGAAGGTTCGGTACTTGGTGGCGGGAAACCTGGCAAGTCCCACAAAGTGGAAGGCATCGGCAACACCTTTGTGCCTGCGAACTTTGACCGCTCAGTCTGCGATCAGGTGATCATGGTGACGGATGTGGACGCGTTCGAAACGGTGAAGCAATTGGCGGCGCAGGAAGGCGTGCTCGGAGGATCGAGCGCGGGAGCGAATGTGTTCGCGTCCATCGCGGTGGCGCGGCGGCTGGGGCCGGGGAAGCGCGTGGTTACCATCATTCCGGATTCGGCGGAGCGGTATTTGTCGAAGAAAATATTTGAGGGTGGGATCTAGAGTTGCGCCGGACAAAATCTTAAAACGCAGAGAACGCTGAGAAAATCCGCAGAGAACGCTGAGGACCCTGTCCAGCAGATTCAGAATCAAACCCAGCTTGGGAAACATCTTTGAACATCATGACTGCCAAAAAGCCAGGCTTCGCTACACGCGCCATTCACGACGGACAGGAACCGGATCCACTGACCGGCGCTGTTGCTGCTCCCATCTATCCGACTTCTACTTATGTGCAGCAGGAGATTGGCAAGCACAAGGGGTATGAATACTCGCGCGTGTCCAATCCCACCCGCGACCGGCTGGAACAGAACCTGGCATCGCTGGAGGGCGGCGTTGCGGCCAAGGTGTTTGCCAGCGGGATGGCGGCGATCAATGCCATCACCACCATGCTCAAGGCTGGTGACCACGTCGTCTGCGGCAACAATCTTTACGGCGGAACGCCACGGCTGTTCAACCAGATACTGGCCCAGTACGGCCTGCAGTTTACCTACGTCAACAGTTGTGATGCGGGCCGCGTGGAGGCGGCCCTGCAGCCGAACACGCGCATGGTGTTCGTGGAGACGCCGACGAATCCGATGATGGAGTTGAGCGATCTGCGCGCCATCAGCACCATTTGCCGTCGTAAGCATGCCGAACTCGTCGTCGACAACACGTTCATGTCCCCCTATTTCCAGCAACCGCTGGCACTGGGCGCGGACATGGTGGTCCACTCCACCACGAAATTTCTCAACGGGCACAGCGACGGTCTGGGCGGCGTGGTGGTTTGCACCAAGCCGGAACAGGCGGAGAAGCTGGCGTTTATTCAGAAGGCCGCCGGGGCCATTCTTTCTCCCTTTGAATGTTGGCTCGTGCTGCGAGGCGTGAAGACGCTGGCTGTGCGCATGCAGCAGCACGACAAGAGCGGGCGGGTGGTGGCCAAGTTTCTCGCGGAACACAAGAAGGTGCAGCGTGTGTTCTACCCCGGGCTGGCGGAGCATCCGCAGCATGAACTCGCGAAACGCCAGATGACAGGGTTCGGCTCCATGATCAGCTTTGAGACCGGCTCGCTCGACAACGCCAACAAGATGCTGCGTAAAGTCCGTGTCTGTTCCTTGGGTGAATCGCTGGGCGGGGTGGAGACGCTGATTTCGCATCCGGCGACCATGACCCATGCGGCGGTGGGCGAAGAAGGCCGCAGGGCAATCGGCATTACCGATGGCATGGTGCGGATCTCGGTAGGGATTGAAGATGTGGAAGACATTCTCGCCGACCTGGACCAGGCGCTAGCCGCGATCTAAGAAACTCGATTTTGGTCTTCAAACACACCTGTTTCTGCGTACCCCTGCGCCCGCAGGGGCCATGTACCTTTGTCAAGTGCGGGAGTTTTTCATTTCGCACACAATGATTTGCATTCATCAGAGGGCTGGGAGGGCTGGATTACCAGCGATTACCAGAGTCATGCCGTCTGGCCATCTGAAAAGGGAGCACAACTTTTCCCGGCCGCGAGGGTTTGCTTCTGTGTCAGGAAGTTGCGACCGAATTGAGGAGAGAAAAACATATGCGACGTAGCCTGTTGACTTTGAGCTTCGCTCTGCTGGCATCATTGTTTACGTTCGGCCAGGCGGCCACTCCGTCGGACGGCAGCACCGATACCACGCAAGACCAGAAAGATTTGCGTCATGACCGGGGCGATTTGCGTGGCGATCGTCGCGACATTAACCAAGACAAGCGCGATCTTCGTCAGGACCGGACGGATCGCAATCAGGATGTGCGCGATGTGCGGCGCGACCAGCGGGATATCAATCAGGACAAGCGCGACCTGAACAAAGACCGCGTCGAGCGCAACCAGGACCAGCGCGACATCAACAAAGACCGCCACGAACTGAACGGCGACCGTGCGGAACTCGCTCGCGACGTGAAGAATAACAACACCGGCGACATCGCCAAAGACAAGGCAGAGATCAAGGGCGACCGCCGCGATCTACACGGGGACCGTGCCGATCGCAACCACGATCAGCGCGATATCAATCATGACAAACGCGACCTGCATCAAGACCGTCGCGACCGCCACCAGGACGTGCGTGATGTGCGCCACGACCAGCGCGATATCAATCACGACAAGCGCGACTTGCACAATGACCGCACTGACGCTCGGCGCGACCGGCGAGACATCCATCGCGACCGTCACGGGCGGTAGTCAGGGCAGGGTTACAAAAACGGAAAGGGCAGCGGAACCATCCGCTGCCCTTTTTCTCGTGGAAGCGTCGGCCGCTTATTCCACCGAGTCGCCAATCCAGTTCAGATATTCCTCGCCGCCATCCTCGATCGCCAGGCAGATGCATTCCGGAATCTCATAGGAGTGCAGTTCGGCGAGGCGCGCGCACAGCCGGGGAAACGCCTCAGCCGTGGTCTTGATCAGTAGCAGCCACTCAGCGGCGGACTCCACTGCGCCCTTCCACGAGTAGATAGATTCCACCGGCGCGACGATATTGACGCAGGCGGCCAGGCGCTGCTCGACGAGCGTGCGTGCGATACGTTGCGCTTCTTCGTGTGAACCGGCGGTGGTAAGAGCTAGCCGTTTATTGGTCATATAGAATCGAGATGCAAGTTTGCTGCACACGACTGTAGCACGCAAAAAGTTCGGGGAGTTCATGAGCACGGCGATCAAGTTCGGGACTTCAGGATGGCGGGCGGTGGTGGCGGAAGAGTTCACGGTTGCCAACGTGCGCCGGGCTGTGGGTGGGATCGCGCAATACGTGGCATCGCAAAAGCCCCAGGGAGCGCGCGTGCTGGTGGGGCGCGATCCGCGATTTCTTGGCGAGACGCTCTGTGCGCTGGCGGCGGAAGTTTTGGCGGCGAACGGCGTTACCCCGGTGGTGATCGCCGAATCTGCGCCCACGCCAGCGATTGCCCATGCCGTGATTCAGAATCACTTCGACGGCGCCATCAACTTCACCGCATCGCATAATCCCCCGGAGTACAACGGCATCAAGTTTTCCACTGCGGATGGCGCGCCAGCGTTGCCGGAAGTGACGCGCACGATCGAGGCGGCGATTCTCGAATTGGACAAGAAGCCGGCGCGGCCTTCGTCTGCCCAAGTGAAACTTGAATCGCTGGATCCCAAACCGGCGTACTTGAAACGGCTGGGCGAGATTGTGGACCTGGAAGCGATTCGCAAAGCCGGGGTGCGCGTCGTGTTCGATTCGTTCTGGGGGGCGGCGCGCGGTTATTCCGATGCCCTGCTGCGCGATGCCGGGGTGCCCGTGGCCGCGGTGCACGACTGCCGCGATGTGCTCTTCGGCGGCCACGCTCCGGAGCCCGAAGGCAAATTGCTGGATGAGATGCGGGCCCGGATGCGCGAGACGGGCGCCCACATTGGCATTGCCACGGACGGGGACGCCGATCGCTTTGGCATTGTGGATCGCGACGGGACTTTTCTCCAGCCCAACTACGTCATCGCGCTGCTCTTCGATTATCTGGTGGAGTCGCGCGGCTGGAAAAATGGAGTTGCCAAGTCGGTGGCTACCACCAACTTGATCAACGCTCTGGCTGCACACCATGGCGTACCGCTGCACGAGACGCCGGTGGGCTTTAAGTACATTGGGGAACTCATCAAGCATGACAAGATCGCCATCGGGGGCGAAGAAAGCGCGGGGCTTTCCATTCGTCATCATGTGCCGGAGAAAGACGGAGTGCTGGCCGGCCTGCTGTGCTGCGAAATGGTGGCGCGGCGTGGACAGACTCTGGCGCAGCAACTGCAGTCGCTATTTGGCGAAGTTGGTTCCTTTTATCCCCAGCGCGAAAACTTCCGCTTGACGCCGCAAGTGCAGGCGACGTTCACTGAGAAGTTACAGCAGGAACCACGGGAATTTGCCGGCCGCGCGGTGCGCGAGGTAATGCGGATCGACGGCATGAAGCTAGTGCTGGCGGATGGTTCCTGGGTCTGTTACCGGCTCTCTGGTACGGAGCCGGTGGTGCGGGTCTATGCGGAGGCGTGCAGCCCGCAGGAACTCGAGCAACTGAGCAGCGCGGCAAAGAAATGGATCTTCGACTAGTGCGGCCAACGCCAAACAATTTTCCCGTTCTTCGCGGGCGGTCGCTTCCGGCAGCCACCGCCAGGGTGCAGGAGGCGGGCGAAACCATGCTCGAGTGGGTGGAAGATTCGCGCCCGGTGTGGAGCCGATGGCTGGAGTTCTGGCCGAAGGTGGCGACGACAGCCGTGGGTTTGCTGGCTGTCTGGCTGCTGGCGCATGTCTTGTTCGGCACGAACGGAGTGCTTGCCTACCAGAAGAAACGTAGCGAATACAAAAGGTTGCAGTCGGAAACGCAAGCAGTACAGCAGGAAAATGAAAAGTACCAGCAGCGCATTCAGTCCTTGAGGAACGACCCCGCGGCCATCGAGAAGGAAGCCCGCGAACGACTCCACTATACGAAACCTGGGGAGATTGTCTACGTTGCGCCAAGCCCTGCTGCCCCGCCTGTGCCGCGCAATCGGAGCGCACAGAAGTAGCACTTCTCCTTCGCCCGCGCTCCATCGCCCTGTGATATAGTTTGTCTATCTTTCCCAGAATTTTGCGGCTTCCAGCCGCCTCAAGGAGATGTGGGCTTATGAAAAAGTTGCTGATGCTTATGCTGGCATTGTGTCTGGTCAGCTTCATGCTGGCGGTCGCGGTGGCCGACGATATGAAGGGCAAAGAAACGACGCTGCAGGGCTGGGTCACGGATACGATGTGCGGCGCCAAGGGCATGACCAACGACCACGCGGCCTGCGTAAAGAAGTGCGTCAAGGGCGGAACCAAGATTGCCCTCGTGACCGACACGGACAAGAAGGTTTACACGGTAGAGAATGCGGATGCGCTTGCTGGCCATGAAGGCCATCATGTGGAAGTATCGGCCCACGTCAACGGCGACTCCATCCACGTGGCCAGCGCCAAGATGCTCGACCAGAAGGCGATGACGGACAAGGCGGAAGAACACCACCAGTAATCTCGTTTCAATTTTGAAAAGGGCAGCCTCATCGGCTGCCCTTTTTGTTTGCTTCCGAAGCTGCCCGTCCCACTTTGCCAATGCGCCTTAACGCACAACTCCCTCGAGCGGCGAACTGGCCGTCGCATACAGCTTCCTGGGCATGCGCCCGGCCAGATACGCCTGCCTTCCCGCTTGCACCGCATGTTGCATGGCCTGGGCCATGAGCACTGGGTCGTGCGCGGCGGCAATTCCGGTGTTCATCAGTACCGCGTCATACCCGAGTTCCATGGCGATGGTTGCATCGGATGCGGTGCCTACGCCAGCGTCCAAGATCAAAGGTACGCCGGTGATCATCTCGCGCAGGATGCGCAGGTTGGCGGTGTTCTGAATGCCCAGGCCACTGCCGATGGGCGCACCCAATGGCATGACAGCGGCTGCGCCCGCATCGAGCAACCGTTTGGCAAAGACAATGTCATCCGAGGTGTAGGGCAGGACGACGAACCCGTCTTTCACCAGCACGCGCGTGGCTTCGAGGGTGGCCTGAATGTCCGGGTAGAGCGTGGCCTGGTCGCCGATCACTTCCAGCTTGACCCAGTTGGAGAGACCGACTTCGCGAGCCAATTGCGCAGCGCGGATCGCTTCGTCGGCGGTGTAGCAGCCCGCAGTGTTGGGCAGCAGAAAGAATTTCGCGGGATCGATGAAGTCGAGCAGCGACTCCTTGCTGCGATCGAGATTCACGCGGCGCACCGCCACGGTCACCATCTCGGCGCCGCTGGCGTCGAGGGCGCGCGCAGTTTCTTGCGGAGACTTGTACTTGCCCGTGCCTACAATCAGGCGGGAGCGGAATTCACGTCCGGCAATCACCCATGCGTCGGTCATACCGCCATTCTAATCAATTCCGCTGGCGGGGTGGGCGGATTGTGGCTTTGACCTGCCGTCGCCACAGCCATAGAATGGCGTCTCGCAGGCGGATGAGGTGTCGGCAATCGCGCCTTTGATCTGGTTCCTGGCCATCCCGAGGAGTCTATGTTGCTTTACCGGGAAGAGTGGGTAGAGCCAAGAATTGCAATGCCGCAAGTCGGGCGCAACGTGGTCCACGAGGAAGGCGTGCAGTTGCTGCGCGAATGGATTGCCGCCATGCCGGGCGGTTGTGGCAAGCCAGAAAACGGTCATTAAGCTCTTACGGCTGCCGGGATTCCCTCGACTGCTCCGCCAGCGCGTACATTTCTTCAATCTGGGCCAGGAATTTCTCTTCCGCAGCCCGTCGTCGCAGTTTCAGCGTGGGCGTGAGCACACCCGTGGCTGCGGAAAATTCTTCCGCCGTCAGAATCACCTTCTTGAGCTGTTCAAAGCGGGCCAGGTTCTTGTTAACGTCCTCCACAATACCCTCGTAGAGCGCCCGAATTTTGGGGTTCGCAATCAATCCCTCGCGGGAATTGCAGGCGACCTGGTTCTGCCCTGCCCAGTCTTCCAGCAGCGGGAAATACGGTGCCAGGATGACCGCGGCAAACTTGCGCTTGTCTCCAATGACCACTGCTTCCGCAACCAATACATTGCTTTTCAGCGCATTCTCAATCGGTTGCGGAGCAATATATTTTCCACCGGAAGTTTTGATCAAGTCCTTCTTCCGGTCGGTGACGTAAAGAAAACCATCGGCATCTATCTCGCCCACGTCTCCGGTCTTGAAAAATCCAGCGACAAACGCCGCGCGGGTTTCCTCTGGCCGGTTCCAGTAACTGCGAAAAACGGAAGGTCCCCGCACCAGAATTTCGCCGTCCTCGGCCAAGCGGACTTCGACGTTGGCCAGGGGGCGCCCCACCGAGCCCAGCCGATGTGCGTCGGGGGTATTCACCGCAATCACTGGAGAGGTTTCCGTCAGGCCGTACCCTTCGTGAATGCGGATGCCAGCGTCAGCATACCAGCGTGCCAAGTCGCGACCCAGGGGTGCACCGCCGGAAATGTGAATTTTCACTCGTCCGCCCATGCCAGCGCGAATCTTGGTGAAAACCAATCGATTGGCGACACGCCAGGGCCAGCCCGAAGGCAGTTCGCCGCGAAGAATTACCGGCTGTTGGGTCCGACCCGTGGCCAGCGCCCAGCGCAGCACCTGCCTTTTCCAGCCGGAGCGGGCCGACTGTTCCACTTGCCGGCGGATTTTTTCGTACACCCGTGGCACGCCAATGAAAAATTCAGGCCGGACTTCGAGCAGCGCTTGCGCCAGGTGTTCAATGAACGGGCAGTAGGCCAGGGTCACGCCGCGATAGAGCAACGCGTAATCCACATGGCGGGCTGTGATGTGCGAGAGCGGCAAAAACGAGACGCTGGTCGCTCGCTCTTCGAAAGGGAATCCAGCCAGCGAAAACAACACATTTGACGTCAGGTTGCCGTGGGTCAGCATTACGCCCTTGGGCACGCCGGTGGTGCCTGAGGTGTAGATGAGCGTGGCCAAATCGCCCGGTTGCACGGCCGCTGCGATCCGTTCGAGCTCTTCGTCGCGTCCGTCGGGGCCGCTGCGCAGCAGTGGAGACATCAGGGCTGCGCGCCCGCTCTCCACGTGGTCCATCACGACAATCCGTTCCAGGGGCGTGTTTGCCGCGATGCTGTCGATCTTGTCGAACTGCAAGCGGGTGGAAACGAAGGTGACGCGCGTACCAGAATCGCGCAAAATCACCGCCGCCTGTTCCGGGGTCAGCGTGGGATAGATCGGAACCACGACCGCGCCGATGAGCATGGTGGCAAAGTCTGCGATCGCCCACTCCGGCCGATTCTCACTGAGAATGGCGATCCGGTCACCCGGCCGAATGCCCCAACTGCGCAAGGCCCGCGCCACACCGGCCACCCCACGGTAGAGTTCCTGCGCGCTTACCGGCGCCCAACCCGTGGCTTGACGCTGCAGCATGACGCGCGGTGAGCCGCGTTGCACAATCCCGAAAAAAATGTCGTTGATCGTCTGAGGAGTCATGCCCGGGGCCGGGCCCGCTGCGCCGGGCAGGAGGGCGCATGCCCGCACAATCCGGCTTTAACTCTACTGGCAACCCCTCGGTGACCGCAACGTGTGATGGGCCGGCCGAGGCTGCCACAAATTGGTTGCCGCCTCGCCGCGTCCGCGAGAAGATGGATGAAGTTGTTTCTCTTCCAGGAGGTTGAGATGCGCAAGTTTGCACTGCTGGCGGCGGGGTTGCTGGTTACTGCACTCACGATGCCGCGCTGGTCGCGCCCACTGCAGGCCGAGGCGAAGAGCCCGGCACCCGCCATCAAAGTTGGCGATCTGGCACCCGACTTCAAACTCGGCTACTTCACAGGCACGGACCTGAAAGAAATTTCACTGCACGACTACCGCGGGAAGAAAAACGTCCTGCTCGGCTTTTACATTTTTGCTTTCACCGGTGGTTGAACCCGCCAGATGCAGGCCTTCCAGAAGAACATGCAAAAACTGGAGGCCGCAGACACCCAGGTCCTGGGTGTAAGCATGGATAGCGCATTTGCCAACAAAGCCTTTGCCGACCAGATTGGCGTTACCTTTCCGCTGCTCAGCGATTGGGGCGGGGAAGTAACCCAGCGCTACGGCGTCTACGAACGCGAAGACAAAGCGCCGCGTCGAGTGAATTTTCTGATCGGGAAGGACGGTCGTGTGCTCGAAATGCAGGTGGACAGCGAAGCCATCGATCCAACAAAACTCGTGGCCGCCTGCGAGAGAAGGAAGATCAGCCGTTAGAAAACGCATTGCTGCGCGAGTTGCCGGACAAGCGCACCGCGTGCTGGGCGTGCAACATCGCGGGAAAAATTGACGCTCCACCCCTTAGTTGCTATGATCGAACTGCGGGGTGGAGCAGTCCGGTAGCTCGTTGGGCTCATAACCCAAAGGTCGGTGGTTCAAATCCACCCCCCGCAACCAACCTCATACTATTGAATCAAAAGGGTCAGCGCGTTCCATGCTGACTCTTCTTTTTTTTCATTCCGTGAGCCGGCGACCGCCGTGCAGGAAATCCCAAAGAGTGGGTTCAATCCGGAAGCAGTTGCGATGGCGATCGCCGACCTGTCAAGAAAGTCGTCCCAAGCTAATGTCCCCGCATCAGGAAGAACCGGCCCCGCGCCCATCGACGAGTCTTTCTCCGAGACGTCCGATGGCGAGCAGGATTCCATGCAAGAGAGCTTGCGGGCGGGGCGGACAACCCGGAATGTAAACATCCACCGGAAGCACCTGGTCAACGCCACCCAGGGACGCGTAATTCACACCGAAGATACCGCCACTAATGCCGCAAGCCCCTACCGCGACGACTACCTTCGGTTCTGACATCGCTCGATACGTCTTCAACAGTGCGAGTTCCATGTTCCGGGTGACTGGGCCGGTGACCAGGAGCATGTCAGCATGACGAGGAGAGGCAACGAACTGGATTCCGAAGCGTTCGATGTCGTGGACCGGATTGTTCAGAGCGACAATCTCCAGTTCGCATCCGTTGCATGACCCCGCATCTACCTCGCGGATGGCGAGAGATCGTCCCAGGATTTTCTGGATTGTTTCACGCGCTTTCTGCCCAAGGCTCTCAGCGTCCGTTTCGGCATTCACCAATTGGCGATCAACTTTGCTCAACGCCCGGTGCGTGCGGTCGGCATTCAGTGTGTATTCCGCAGTAAGAACCATACTGCGGCGGTCCGACGTCGCCAGTGCAAATTCCTGGGTGATGCGCACCGCCTGGTCGGACGACGCTTCGGCGCACAAGCCGCAGAAGACGCAGAGGCCGTAATCGACGGTGACTTTCCGGGAATCCCCTTCGTCGGCGAGGGAAATGGCCCCGGTTGGACACACCTCGGCAGCAGGTCTTGCGTCCTTCCATTTGTCGAAGTTGAAGCTCGGACGTCCGCGAAAGCGGTCGGAGATC
>JBGQDM010000019.1:0-37392 GCA_041495845.1 Terriglobia bacterium
ATGGCCAGCAAGTGGGCGGGCATGGTCAGCCGGATGGTAGACGTGAAGCGATTGATACCGTAGTTGGCCACCGGAAACCAGCGCCCGGCGTAGAAGAGGCAAGTGGTGTCGTCATTGATGGACGCCAGTTTTACGCCCGGGACAGGGCTGTCATCCGCGGAGTCGAGCGTGCCTTCATATTCGAAATTCAGAAAACTTGAACTGCCCTTGGCGACTCCACCCGGCAGGGAAACGCGTACGGTCGAGTCTTGGGTGACGCGCTCAGCGGAAAGCGTCTTACCATCCGGCCCCGTGACCTTGGTCGGCCGCAGGGCGTTATGCAGTTCGAAAGTGGCGACGCTGAGGTCTTCCATCGCGGTGAATGCAACCTTAGCTTTGGCGGTGATCTTGTGCGCGCGCGGGTTCAGTTCGGCGTCGATTTCGTAGCTGTCGACGCGCAGCCGGATTTTTTCGGCGCCGAACAGCAGGGAAGACCCAACCAGAGAAAGGAAAACGGAGAGCACAAAGGCTCGCCACGGCAGCCGGGAAAAGAACATGCGGAAGGTCTCCAGTAGATCAGATGTCAATTTTGGCCGAAAAGATGCGTCGAGGACAAGGCCCGAGGCCAGGCCCCCTGAAATCGGTTAAGTATCGGTCGCCGGCAGCAGCCGCAAGATCAACTCGGCAGCGCGGTCCGCGGCGGTGGAACTCGCGGGCAGCGCGGGGTTGTGTAACCGAGCGCGCACCCGAGCGAAGCCTTCGAGCATGGCAGTCCGTGCTGCGCCGTCGGCCAGCAGCGGAGCGAGCTCGCGCTGAATTTTCGCGGCAGTGAAATCATGCTGCACCAGTTCGGGAACCACGTGCTCGCCGGCAATGAGGTTCACCATACAGAAATGCAGGACCTTGATGCGCCAGCGGCCGAGCGCGTAAGTGAGGCCGGAGACGCGATAGACCATGACGAAAGGCGTGTTCATCAGTGCGGCTTCCACGGTGGCGGTTCCGCTGGCCACGATGGCGGCGCGGGAGTGAAACAGCGCCGGGCGCGATTCCGGGACGAGGCAAATATTTCTCGCGGCGCCGAGTTGTGCTGCCAGAAATGCCCGGTCCAGCGTGGGTGCGACGGGAAGAACCAGTTCGTGCGCCGCGCCGAGGCCATCCACCGCTCGCAGCATCTCGGGCAGATTCATCAAGACTTCTTTGCGGCGGCTGCCGGGCATGAGCGTGATCCAATGTTTTGCCGGATCAAGACCATGCCGGGCGGCGAAATCTTCCCGCGTGACCGTCGGCGGAGGAATGTCCGCCAGCGGATGGCCGACGAAAGTTGTTTCCACACCGCGCTCGCGGAAGAATGTTTCTTCGAAAGGAAAAATTACCAACGCCAGCTTGACGTACTTGCGCAGCAGCCGTACCCGCCCTTGGCGCCACGCCCAGAATTGCGGGCAGACATAGTAGACGACGGGAATGTCGCGCTTGCGCATCTGGCGAGCTACACGCCAGTTGAAGGCGGGTGAATCAATGACCACGGTGAGAGCGGGCCGGCCGGCATCGGCGGCGGCGATCAGGTGCTTGAAGCGACGATAAATCTTGGGCAGGTGGCTGAGAATTTCGGTGATGCCGACGACCGCCAGGTCGCTTGCATCCACTACCGTGTCGCAGCCGGCGGCGCGCATCCTCTCGCCGCCCACGCCAAAAAACTCCAAGGCCGGCTGGCGCAGCCGCAGCGCCTCGATCAATTGCGCGCCGTACATTTCACCGGAGGCCTCGCCGGCCGAGATCAGAATGCGCGCGTGCGACAAACGGTTAGTCTCCCGCCTGGCGCACTGCGGGCGCAATGTTTTCCACTTTTACTTTCGCGATGCGGTGGCCTTCCATTTCCTCAACCGTGAAGCGGTGGCCTCCGTAATTGTAGGAGTCGCCGGGGCTGGGAATCTTCTGCATCTGCGCCAGCACAAACCCGGCCAACGTTTCAAACCCGGCTTCGCGCGGTAGCAAAATTTCGTATTCGCTTTCCAAGTCGCGGACCCCCGTGGCGCCGTCCAGCACCAGTGCGCCGCTGGCATCGAACCCCGGTTCCTCCATGTCCGCGTCGAACTCGTCCTGCATCTCCCCCACCAATTGCGCCAGGATGTCCTCCACCGTGATCACGCCGGCGGTGGAACCGAATTCGTCTACCACTACGGCGAGATGCCGCTGGCGCTCTTTGAACTCGGTGAGCAACTCGAGCAGCACCTTGGTTTCCGGCACCACCAGCACGTTGCGCATGATGCGGGAGATCGGCATCCGCGCCAGCCGCGCACTCGTGGAGTGGCTCGGGGAGAGGCTGAGGCGCAGGCGGACCCACCGCATCAGGTCGCGTACGTATAAGACACCGACAATGTGCTCTGTCCCACGTTGCGGGTCGTAGACCGGGATGCGGGAGTGGCTGCTGCCCGCAGCGCGGGCCAGCGCTCCATCAAGAGTGAGATCAGAAGGAAGCGAAAAAATGTCCGGCCGCGGCACCATGACCTCACGTGCGGTGATGTTCTCCAACTCCAGCGTGCGATGGATCATGTCTTCCTGGAGTTCGGGAATCTGGCCAAAGCGGCGGCTGGCCGTGACGATCAGTTTCAACTCGTCGGGAGAATGGATGGCGCCCTTACGCAGCTCTGCCGACCCGAAAATCCGCAGCACTACCCCCGCAGATTTCTGCATGAAAAACAGAAACGGGCTGCCCAGAGTCAGAAAGACTTCCATGGGCGCGGCGACGGCCAGGGCCACGCGTTCTGCCTGTTGCAGGGCCACGGTCTTCGGCACCAGTTCTCCGAGGATGACGTGCATATAGGAGATCAGGCAGAAGGCCACGCCGATGGCGATGGCGTGGGCATAGAGGCCGGCGTGAGGAATGCGGCCGATCGAGTGTTCGAACATGCGCGCCAGAATGGGCTCGCCCACCCACCCCAGGGTCAGACTGGTGAGCGTAATGCCGAACTGCACCCCGTTGACCACGTCATCCAGACGCTGGTGGAGACGTTGCACGGTGCGCGCCCCGATGCGGCGGGCTTCGATGAGCTGCAGGATGCGGGTCTCGCGCACGCTAACCAGGGAAAACTCGGCAGCGGCGAAGAACGCGTTGGCAGCCACGAGCAGCAGGATCAGGAACACCCGTAGCAGCACATAGGTGACCATCGGTGGGCTAATTCTAACATTCCAAAGGTGCTAGTCGCCGAGCGGGTTAAGCGCGTGTGAACCTCCCCCTCCCGATCACATTTTGCTGGGTGCGCGGTCTAACCCGCAGCCACGGTTGTTCCCGTGGGCCGACGATCCAGCGCAACAATGCCGGAACAAACGGTTGGCAGGCTGCGTAACGTCTCACAGGAGCCCGGTAGCCCGGGCTTTCGGCGGGAGGTTCTTGTGGCAAACGGAAATGGCAAGAAGAAACGCAATTGGCTGCTTTGGGGTGGCATCGGGGTTGGTGCATTGCTCCTTTGCGGCGTCGCCCTGTATGCGGTGACCAGCGGCGGGACGAAGATTGATCCGTCCAAGCTGGCCAAGGTGGAACGGCAGGATTTGGCGAAAAGTGTGGTCGCCACCGGCAAGGTGGAGCCGATCACCCGCGTGGAAGTGAAGTCCAAGGCCAGCGGAATTGTGAAGCGCCTGCACGTGGATGCGGGCGATCGGGTGAAAGCCGGGCAAGTGCTGGTGGAACTGGATCGGGAAGAAATTTCGGCGCGAGTCTCGCAGGCCCGCGCCCAGTTACAGGCTGCTGAGGCCAGCTCGAAAGCAGCCATGGCAGACCTCGAGCGCGCCAAGGTGGATGCCGAAGGGCCAGAGGTCCCATTGTTGAAGCGGGCTTACGTGCGGGCGCAGGAGATGGCCAAGCAGGGTGTCGTTTCCGTCTCCGCCCTCGACGAGGCGCAGAAAAATTACGAGCTTTCTCTGAACAAGCAGAACGTCGCCAAGGCCCAACTCCTGGTCAACAAGGCCCGGATGGCGCAGGCGGAAGCCCAGGTGGAACAAGATCGCGCCAACCTGAAACAGCTCGAAGAGCAGCTCAGTTACACCACCATTGCCGCCCCCATGGACGGTATCGTGCTCTCACGCGGCGTGGAAGTGGGCGATGCCGTGAGCTCCATTCTGGTGCTCGGCTCCTCCGCCACCCTCATCATGACGCTGGGCGATACCAGCGAGGTCTACGTCAAAGGCAAGGTGGATGAAAGCGACATCGGCAAGGTCTATCTCGGACAGCCGGCGCGCATCAAGGTGGAATCGTTCAAGGACAAATCCTTTACCGGCAAGGTAACCAAGATCTCGCCCATGGGCGTGGAGAAGGACAACGTCACCACGTTCGAAGTGAGGGTCTCCATCAACAATCCGGGTGGCGAGCTCAAAGCCGCGATGACCGCCAATGCCGAGATCATTCTGGAAGAGCGCCCGAACGTGCTGCAAATTCCGGAAGGCGCGATTGTCTACGACAAGGATCGCAAGACCTCAGTCGAGGTTCCCGACGAGAAGGGAAAAGACGGCAAGCGGAAGGTGTCGGTGACTGTTGGCATCTCCAACGGAGCCAAGACAGAATTGCTAAGCGGCCTGCAGGAAGGGGAGCAGGTGGTTTTGCAGTAACGGCGCCGCAGCGCTTTTTTGATGAACCTCCGCGAGACAATCCGGCAAACTCTGGAAACCTTCCGGGCGCACAAACTGCGCAGCTTCCTCACCATGTTCGGGATCATCTGGGGAATTGCCTCGGTGATCATTTTGGTGGGCTTGGGTCGAGGCTTCAGCGCTGACCAGACGAAGCGCATGCGCACCCTGGGCAAGGACCTGGTCATTGTCTGGGGTGGACGCACCAGCACTCAGGTGGGGGGGCGCGCGGCGGGGCGGGAGATCACGCTCAATGTTGATGATGCGCGACTCATTCGCGACGAATGCTACAACGTGCGCAACGTCAGCCCCGAGCTGCGCGCGACCGTGCCGGAGGTGAGCGCCTTCAATTCAGCGGCGCGTTCGGTGGTAGGCATGTGGCCCGCCTATCAGGACTTCCGGGCGCTGAATCTCGCGGAAGGCAGGCTGATCACTGAGGTCGACGAGCGCGAGGGCCACCGCGTGGTGGTGCTGGGATCGGCGGCGCGCGACCAGCTCTTCAGCGGGCAACCGTCGGTCGGCGCTCAGATCTCCATCAAAGGCGTTCCCTACACCGTGGTGGGCACGCTGGAAAAGAAAAAGCAAAATTCAAACTACAGCGGGCCCGACAACGACGTGTTGTTTGCTCCTTACTCCGCCGTAGCCCGCGATTTTCCTCCTCCCGCCAAGGCCGGAATCACGCGGGGCTGGTTGGACAACATCGTATTTGAGGTCGCCAATCCCGCTGAGCATCAACAGGCGGTGCAGCAAGTGCGCGGCGCGCTCGGCCGCATGCATCACTTCGATCCGAGGGATGAAGACGCACTCTTTGTCTGGGACACGATGCGCGGAGCGCAACAGCTCAAGGCCGTCTTCGACGTGATCACTCTGTTTTTTGGATGTGTGGCCGTCATGACTCTGTGCCTGGGAGGGATCGGCGTCATGAACATCATGCTGGTGTCGGTGACCGAGCGCACGCGGGAAATTGGTGTACGCAAGGCGTTGGGCGCGACCCGGCGCGACATTCTGGCCCAGTTTTTTGCCGAGTCCGTTCTTCTGACCACGGTCAGCGGGTTGCTGGGTTTTATCTCCGGCACCGGCCTCTGCCTGGCATTGGGGGCGTTGCCGCTGCCTGATTTCGTTCCCAAACCTCTGGTGTCCACGACTTCCATCGTGGCCTCCATCCTCACCCTTTCGCTCATCACCTTTACGGCGGGCATGTATCCGGCGCGACGCGCTTCGGAAATGACGCCGGTGGAGTCGTTGCGCTATGAATAAGCTGAAACGCTTCTCGTTGTCTTCTGGACTGGCCCTGGTCGCCCTGCTCTGTACTGGCGCTCTGGGCCACGCCCGCGTGGTCGGTACCTTCGACCGGACACTCACCGTGAACGGGCCGGTAGACCTGGAAGTCTTCACCCACTCCGGCGACATCACCGTCCGCAGCGGCCCAGCGGGTGCGGTGACCATTCACGGCATCATCCATGCCGAGGCCTTCTGGTTCAGCACAAATCGCGACAGCGATGTGCAGGCCCTGCAAAAGGACCCGCCCATCCATCAGACCGGGAATAGCGTGCGCATTGACTATGTCAACCTGCACAACATCGCGGTGGACTACGAGATTACTGTGCCCACTGAGACTTCCCTGCGTTCGCACACGGGCTCTGGCGATCAGAACGTCGACGGCTTAAAGGGCAGGATTGAACTGGAAGCGGGCTCGGGCGACCTCCGGCTTACCCGCGTCACCGGAGAGATGCGCTTCCGTACGGGCTCCGGCAATGTGACCGGCCGGGAACTGGCCGGTCCGCTGCAAGCCACGGCGGGCAGCGGCGATTTGGAGATCGAAGAGACCGGTGTGGGCGATGTGGAGATTCATACCGGGTCCGGCAATATTCAGCTGCGCGGTGTGAAAGGTGGACTGCGCGCCGAAGCGGGCAGCGGTGATATCACCGCCGATGGGCAGCTGAAAGGCGGCTGGCAGATTCGCACCGGCTCCGGCGATGTGCAGATGAAGGTCCCCTCCGACACCGGGTTCGATGTCGACATCTCAACCAGTTCCGGCGAAGTCAGCGTGGATCGTCCCGTGACCATGGTTGTGCAGGGCAGGGTGATGGACGGCCACAAGGAAGTGAAAGGGAAAGTGGGCAGTGGCGGGCCGCTGCTCTCTGTCCACACCGGCTCGGGCGATGTCTCTCTCCGCTAAAGGCAGACGGCAATGAGCTGGAAGGAACTGATCACGCAGGGCTGGCAGTCGCTGATGCGTACCCGGCTGCGTTCGCTGCTCACCATGCTGGGCATTGTCTGGGGCCTGGTTTCGGTGGTGCTGCTGATCGCCTATGGCCGGGGGCTCGGCTACTGCGTGATCACCGCCTTTAATGCCGTCGGAAACAACATCGTCGTGCTGTGGCCGGGACAAACCAGTCTGCAAGCAGGCGGGCAGCGTGCGGGCAAGCCGGTGGTCTACAAGTATGACGATGTGCAGGCCATCCGCGACGAAGTGCCCATTGTGCGCGCGGCCAGCGCCGAAGCAGGCGGTGATTTTCCTTTCAAACGCGGGGCGCGGGTGCTCACCATCACGACTCGCGGCATCGAGCTGCCGTATGGGGCCATGCGCCGGCTGGATATCGAAGACGGCCGCTACTTCAGCGAATCCGACTTTACCGACCGCCGCCGGGTGGTCATTCTTGGCCACCACGCCGCCGAACGCGTTTTTCAGGGCGCGCCCGCCGTCGGCCAGAGCGTGACCATCGGCGGTCTCGATTTCGACGTTATCGGCGTCCTCAAAAACAAAGTCCAGGACTCCATGTATCAAGGGCCGGACAACGAGCAGGCCTTCCTGCCCTTTCCGCTGCTGCGCGATCTCAAGAACATCCGCGATCCCGAGGAAATCATTCTGCAGCCGCTCTCCGCTGACCTGAACAAGGCCATGGTTGCCGCGGCGCGCGAGGTGCTGGCACGCCGCCATCACTTTGATCCCCATGACGAAAAAGCCACCCCTGACTGGGACACGGTGGAGACGGCAGGCATCATCAACGCCTTCTCGCTCGGCCTGCAGGTGTTGCTTGGCATTATCGGAGCGATGACCCTGGGCGTGGGTGGTGTGGGTGTGATGAATATCATGCTTGTCTCCGTCACGGAACGCACCCGCGAGATCGGGCTGCGCAAGGCGTTGGGGGCACGTTCGCGGCACATCCTGATGCAGTTTCTGCTGGAAGCGTTGGTGCTGACCTTCGCGGGTGGCGCCATCGGCATGGTGCTCTCCCTGCTGCTGGCGTGGATCATTCCGCCCATGCCGCTCTATGGCGCCCTGAACAACCTCTCCACTCACGAGGGCGACATTTACCTGCGCATTTCCGGTACGGCCATGGCTGCGTCCTTCTTCGTGCTGTCAGTCGTGGGCGTTGTTTCCGGATTTCTTCCCGCCCTCAAGGCTTCTCGTCTCGATCCCGTCGAAGCACTACGCTACGAATAGCAGCCGTTACCCTCGTGCCTTGACGGAACCTCGCATTAGAAGTAAGTTGTTCCTTATCAATCATTTGCAATTTTGTTCGCTACGGGGAAAGGCGAGGCTGTGCCAAAAAAGCCGATCATCACCCTGACCACCGACTTCGGCCTGCAAGACCATTATGTGGGCACCATGAAGGGCGTGCTGCTGCGGGAATTTCCCGAGGTACAGATCGTCGACATCTGCCATGCCGTGCAGCCCTTTGATGTGCTGGATGGCGCTCTCACCCTGGCCGAGGCCTACCCTTATTTTCCCTCCGGCACGGTGCACCTGGTGGTGGTGGATCCGGGCGTGGGTTCGGCCCGCAAGCCCATCGCGGTGACGACGCAGACGCAGCACTTCGTGGCGCCCGACAACGGCGTGTTGTCCCTCGTCTACGAGCGTGAAGAGCGTGCCGTGGTTCGCGAGATCACGGCCAGTCACTATTTCCTGCAGCCGATGAGCAATACGTTCCACGGGCGCGATGTGTTTGCTCCGGTGGCGGCTGCGATCGCGCGCGGGGTGGACCCGCAAAGACTGGGGGACGTGATCCAAGACTTCGTCCGCTTCACCGCGCCCAAGCCCAAGGTGGTGGATACCGGTGTGCTGCGCGGCGTCATCCTCAAGGCCGATCGCTTCGGCAACCTGATTACAAATATTTCTCCGAGCGATGCGCCTTTTCTGGTCAACAACGATGGGGTGGTTTTCCGCTTGACGGCGGGCACACAGGAAATCACCAGTCTCAGGGCAAACTACGCCGAGGGTGTGCCGGGCGAAGTGTTTGCCATCTGGGGAAGTATGGGTTTACTGGAGATTGCCTCCAATCGCAGTTCCGCAGCGCGCGCCCTCGGCATCGCCAAAGGCATGGAAGTGATGCTCACGTTCGAGGGTGCGGCGGCCGCCAGCGGACAGGCGATGTAGGTTTAGCCCTACCCGCGGCGGGCACGTGGGTGCGCGTAGCTTTCCATTTCCGCCGTCCACTTCAGAAACCGCAGCAGGTGATGCCGCTCCCGCCACAGAAATCCCCAAAATTCCAGAAACCCGATCTGCGTCATCTTCACGCCACAGTAGGTTTCGATCCGCCACAGCAGGTAGGGGCTGCGCCAGGGTGCCAGACGATGGCCGCGCGTGGAATTCCAGAAAAAACTGAGCAAGTGCAACATTCCAGCTTGAGTATACGACGGAGCGTGGTCAGGGTGCGTGCTAGAATCCGCGCAGGTCACCCGCCGCATGTCCGCTGAGAACGCCCGCCAGACCGCAGAAGTGCACTATTTCGTCGCCCTTGATCTGGTTACCGACGGCGAACACGAGCGCGCGCTGACAGAGTACGAAAGATCTCTGGTGGCCGATCCCACCTTCACTGAAGCCATGCACGGGCTGGCTCGCGCGCTCCAGGATCTCGGCCGCCTCGACGAAGCCATCGAGGTGGCCCGGCGCATTGCCGAGATTGACCCCGATGATGTGCTCGCCTACACCAGTCTCTCCGTGCTCTATCAAAAGAAGGGAATGATTCCGGAAGCGGAAGCCGAAGGCGCCAAAGCACGGGTGCTGGGCTGGAAGGAGCAGTTGAAAAAAAGCGGACGATAGAACGGCAGACGCCGGCGACTACAGTTCGTACTTCTTCGCCAGGTGGCGGAACGACCGGTAGGAAATCTTGAGCAAGTCCGCCGCCTTGGTTTGCACTCCATTCGTCTGCTGCAGCGCGGACACCAGCAGGTTGCGTTCAATCTGCGCCACGTAGCGTTCCATGTCGAGGCCCTCGGACGGAATGGCGCCCGAGGCCGATACTCCAGCAGCAGCGGCGCGCGCCTTCTGACGCTCAACCGGCAATTCGACGTGTACTTCTTCGGTGGACTCCATGGCCACGGCGCGCTCGACTGTGTTTTCCAGTTGGCGGATGTTCCCCGGCCAGTCGTATCCGCAGAGCGCGTCCAGCGAAGACTGGTGCACGCGCAGGATGCTCTTGCCCGCCGCAGTCGCATACTTCTTGAGGAAATGGTTGACCAGCACGGGAATGTCTTCGGGACGCTCGCGGAGCGACGGCACCCAGATGGGAATTACGTTGAGGCGATAGTAAAGGTCTTCGCGGAAAACGTTCTCCGCCACCATGCGGTCAAGATCGCGGTTGGTGGCGGCAATGACGCGCGCGTCCACCGCGATTTCGCTGGTGCCGCCCACCGGACGCACGCTGCGTTCCTGCAGCACGCGCAGCAGCTTGACCTGCATGGGCTGCGCCATTTCGCTGATTTCGTCGAGGAAGATGGTGCCCCGGTCGGCCACTTCAAACAGGCCACGCTTGTTTTGGTTGGCGCCGGTAAAGGCGCCTTTGACGTAGCCGAAAAGTTCACTTTCAAGCAGCGTTTCCGGAAACGCTCCACAGTTCACCGACACAAACGATTCACCCGCCCGGGGCGAAGTGGCGTGCAGCGCCCGCGCCACCAGCTCCTTGCCCGTGCCGCTTTCCCCTTGGATCAGGATGGTGCTGCTGCTGGAGGCCACGGTGCGGATGGTTTGCTTCAGTTTTTCCACGGCGGGGCTGGCCCCGACGATGTTGTCGAGCGAATTGTGCGCCGCGGCATCGCGCCGCAAGGCAAAATTTTGCCGGCTTAGCGCCTGTCCCTGCGTGGCGCGGTTGATGGCCAGCCGCACGTCATCGACCAGGCTGGGACCTTTGCGAATGTAGTCGTCTGCGCCCCCGGCCTTCACTGCTTCGACCGCGGCTTCGTAGTCATCCACCGCGGTGATCAGGACCACGGCGGAGTCGGGAGAAATCTGGTGCGCGTAACGCAACACTTCAATGCCATTGATTTGCGGCATTCGAATGTCGGTGATGATGACGTCATAGAGCGCACCGTCAATCTTTTGCTTGGCGGCTTCGCCGGAGTTCACGGTTTCCACGCGGTGGTTTTCGCGGCGGAGCGTGATGTCGAGCAATTCGCAAATGGAGCGTTCGTCGTCCACGACGAGAATCTTAGCCATGGGCTCCACCTCCAGCCGCGGCGGACGCCGAACCTGGCGCGCTCTCCGACTCTCCGATCCCCATCTCGCGGGTCGCGGCAACCGGGCAAGCTAGCAGTTCCATGGTAAAGACCGTGCCCTGGCCTGGGGTGGACGTGACTCGCAGGGTTCCCTGATGCGCCTGCACGATCTGATAGGCAATCGCCAGATCGAGTCCGGCGCTTCCTTCTCCGCCCGCCTGAAAGGGTTCAAAGACTCTGGCGGCTTGCTGCGCCGTGAGGCCGGGGCCCTGATCGGTGAAGCTCAGGCGCAGCAGGTCAGCCGCAGCCCACAGGCGCACCCCCAGCTTTCCTTTGAGCCGCATGGCCCGGGCGCCCTGCCGGCACAGATGGACCATCACCTGACGCAAACGTTCCGCATCCCCCATCGTCCAGGCGTGGGCCACCTCGCGTACGATTTCCACCGAGACTTGCGCGTGCTCCCGGGCCAGTCGTTCGTGCACGCGGGCCAGGGCTCCGTCCAGCAGCGCCACCAGATCCACTGCCTCGAACTCCAACTGAGGCGCGCGGGAATAGTTTACGAACTCGGAAATGATGGTGTTCAAGCGCTCCGATTCCCGTTGCGCGATCTCGGTGAGCAACCGCTGCTCGTCATTGAGGGACGCGATGCCGGAAAGAAACTTCACCGAGCCAGCGATGGAGGACAGGGGGTTGCGAATTTCATGCGCGATGGCGGAGCCAAGCCGGCCCACCGCCGAAAGTTGTTCCCGCATGCGAACTTCATGCTCCAGGCGCCGAATCTCGGTGAGATCGTCAAAGGTGTACACGTAGCCCAGCCGTCCGCGGCCAGGGACGGAGAGGGGAGTGGCGCGCAGGGCCAGTGTCTTGACCACGCCGGCGGCGTTGGCGCACCGCACCTCGGTATGCGCTGCCTTGGCTTCGATGGGCGGCAGTGGATCCAGGAAGAGGCTGGCTACCGGCTGAGCAAAGAGTTCACTTTGCGTGCGCTCCAGCAAAGCCTGTCCGGCAGCATTGACCAGCCTGACGTGCCCATTCAGGTTGGTGGTGATGAGCCCACCGCTCATCGATTGAATGATGTTTTCATGCAGAGCCTGCAAGTCTTCGAGGGCGCCGCTTGCATTCTTGAGGCTGGCATCGGCCTGGCGCAGGCGATGGGCCAACTGGCTGGCCAGATAGGCCACCGCCAGGTAAGCAAACAGATTGATCAGGATAAACGCGCGCAGCGCTGAAATCTCCGGGTGGGTGGCGGAGTAGGAAGGCAATACCCCGAAATAAGAAAGTTCGAGCACCGCGCCGTAGAGCAGGAATGCCAGCGCTGCCGCCAGGTACGACCACAGCCGCGGCAACAACACGCAGGCGACGATGATCACCAACGGATAAAGAAAATTGTAGGAGCTGTCGATGCCGCCGGTGACATAGACCACCAGGCTGGCCAGAA
Organism: Terriglobia bacterium; assembly: GCA_041495845.1. Lineage (GTDB taxonomy): Bacteria > Acidobacteriota > Terriglobia > Terriglobales > Acidobacteriaceae > JBGQDM01. The sequence goes on from JBGQDM010000019.1 coordinate 12,473, forward strand.
CCAGATCGGTGATCACCTGCACCGCGGAGAGTAAGCGGCCTTCCCGCCAGACGGACAGCAGCAGCAGATAAAAAACAGAAATCGTGTACCAGAGCAGAATGGCAATGATGAACGGGCGAATGGGCTGCGAACTGGCGGTCAGCCTGGCGGTAGCCAGTTGGACGGCGAACAGCAGAGTCAGGATGATGACCCTGACTTTTGCCAGCCAGGGGAGCCACTGCCGCTCTTCGAGGACGGATGTCATTGTCAGGCCACGTTCCGGGGGGAGGCAGCCCGGACGCCAGCGCGTCCAGGCTTCTGCGGAGTGAGCGGGTGGAACGGCGGATGCTTGTCCCTTCCACCCGGTACGCTGGTCAGCCAGCCAGCTTGGCGATCATCGAGAACAGCGGCAGGTAGAGCGAAATCACGATGCCGCCGACGGAGACGCCCAGAAGGCCGATGATGACCGGTTCGAGCATGGCCAGCATGTCTCTCGTGGCGGTATCCACTTCGTCCTCGTAGAAGTCGGCAATCTTCTGCAGCATGGCGTCCATGGCGCCGGTGGCTTCACCCACGCCGATCATCTGCACCACCATGTTGGGAAAGACCCCGGATTCACGCAGCGGGTCCACGATGGTGCGGCCCTCTTCGATGGCCTTGCGCACTTTCATGATCGCTTCCTCCACCACCGCGTTGCCCGAGGCGCGGGCGGTGATGGACAGACCTTCCAGAATCGGCACACCAGAAGTGATCAGCGTACCCAGCGTCCGGGTAAACCGTGCCACCGAAATCTTGCGCAGCAGGATGCCAAGAATCGGCATGTTGATCAATATCTTGTCGAAAGCGTAGCGGCCCTTGGGGTGCTTGCGAATTTGCTTCAGTCCCATCGAGGCCAGGACGCCGCCGATGATGAAGAACCACCAGAACTGTCCCACGAACGCGCTCAAACCCATGACGATGCGCGTGGGCAAGGGCAGGGCCACGCCCAACCCGGCGAACAGGTTGGCGAAAATGGGCACCACCCACTTGAGCAGGGCGCCGACCACCAGCGTGGCAATGCTGACCACGGCCACGGGATAAACCAGGGCTGACTTGACCGCGCCGCGCAGTTTGACCGCCTTTTCCACGTAGCCTGCGAGCCGCTGCAAAATAATATCCAAAATACCGCCGGTCTCGCCTGCCTCAATCATGTTCGTGCTCAAGTCATCGAACACTTTGGGGTGTAGGCGCATCGCGTTGGCCAGCGTTGAGCCCCCCTCCACCGTGGTGCGGACGCTGGAGAGCACCTTCTGGAAAGTGATGTTTTCCTGGTTCGCAGCCAGAATTTCCAGGCACTGCACCAGCGGCAGGCCGGCGTCAATCATGACCGAAAACTGCCGCAGAAAGATGGCAATGTCTTTGGTGCCCACTTTACCGGTCCCAAAGGTTGGCATGGAAAACTCTTTGCCTTTCTCGCGGATGCGCCCGGGAAGAATTCGCTCCCGGCGCAACTGTGAGGAAAGCGTTTCCTTATTGGGGGCTTCCCGCTTGCCGCTGACTGATTTCCCTGCAGCATCTTTTCCCGAAAACGTAAATACCGGCATGGCTCATTCTCCTGTGACTCGACCGAAACCTTGTTTCCACTCGTTCTTTCCCGGGCGCTAGTGCTTGCCCGGGTTATTTCTTGCCCACTCCCGCACCCGTGCTCTGTTGTCGCGAGAGCAGTGTGGCGCCGCGGTTAATCATTTCCTGCAACTCTTCCGGATTGCTGGAACGCGCCATGGCCAGCTCGATACTGACCTGTTTCTGCGCGTAGGCCGTGGCCAGCGCCTGGTTGAACGTCTGCATCCCGTGCTTGTCTTGCCCGGTCTGCATCGAAGAGTAGATTTGATGGATCTTGTCTTCGCGGATCAGGTTGCGTACGGCCGCGTTGGGCACCAGGATTTCCATGATCATGGCGCGGCCCTTGTTGTCGGAGCGCGGCAACAGGCTCTGACACATAATGCCTTCCAGCACCAGCGAAAGCTGGGCGCGGATTTGCGGCTGTTGGTGCGCCGGGAAAACGTCAATGATGCGGTTGATGGTGGAGGCCGCGGAGTTGGTGTGCAGCGTGGCAAACGTCAAGTGGCCCGTTTCCGCGATGCGCAGCGCCGCTTCAATCGTTTCCAGATCGCGCATTTCGCCGATCAGCACCACGTCCGGGTCTTCACGGAGGGCAGCGCGTAAAGCGTCGGTGAAACTCTTGGTATCGGAATGCAGTTCGCGCTGGTTGACCACGCAGTTCTTGTTCATATGCACGAACTCGATGGGGTCTTCAATGGTCAGAATGTGCTCATGCCGCTCGGTGTTCACCTTGTCAATCATGGCGGCGAGCGTGGTGGACTTGCCCGAACCGGTGGGTCCCGTCACCAGCACCAGCCCGCGCGGCTTGTCGCACAGCTTGCTGACAATGGCCGGCAAACCCAGTTGCGAAAACGACTTGATCTCGAAGGGAATCAAGCGAAACACAGCCGACGTGGCGCCACGCTGGTTGAAAACGTTGGCGCGGAAACGGGCCAGGCCTTTCAGACCGAAGGAGAAGTCCAGCTCCAGGTTTTCCTCGAAGCGGTGCTTCTGCGAGTCGGTCATCACGCTGTAAGCAAGCTGCTTGGTCTCCGCCGGCGTCATTTGCGGCAGGTCCAGCGGGGTCAGATGGCCATGCACCCGCACCTGCGGAGGCGAGTTGGTGGTGATGTGAAGATCCGAACCTGACATCTCCAGCATCCTGCGCAACAGATCACTCAGCGTCAGCGCCATAATTGTGAGTCCTTCTCCCCAAGGGGCTATCCGTGAATTGTTTCGCGTGCCACTTCCTCGAGCGTGGTCATCCCCTGCATCACTTTGATCAGACCGCTGCGGCGCAGGGTAATCATTCCGTGCTCGATTGCTTTCTTCTTCAACTCCACCGCGGACGCTCCCACCAGCACCAGTTCCCGGATTTCATCATCCACTTCCATCACTTCATAAAGGCCGGTACGTCCCTTGTAGCCGGTGTTATTGCAGGTGGCGCAACCTTTGCCCTTCATGATCTTGACGGTCTTGGCTTCTTCCGGCGTGTAGCCTTCCTGCAAGAGCGTTTGTACGGGTACATCAACCTGCTCGATGCATTCCTTGCAGATGCGGCGGATCAGCCGCTGCGCACAAATCAGGTGCACCGAAGTAGCCACCAGAAACGGCTCAATGCCCATGTTCATGAGGCGGGTAATGGTTTCCGGAGCGCCGTTGGTATGCAGAGTAGAGAGCACAAGGTGGCCTGTAAGCGCAGCCTTGATGGCGATCTCGGCGGTTTCAAAATCGCGGATTTCGCCGACCAGGATGATGTTGGGGTCCTGCCGCAAAAAAGCCCGCAGTGCGGCGGCAAAATTCAACCCGATCTGCTCCTTCATCTGCACCTGGTTCACGCCCTGCAACTGGAACTCGACCGGGTCTTCGGCGGTCATGATGTTCGTATCCGGGGTGTTGAGGCGGGAAATCGCGGAATACAGCGTGTTCGTTTTACCGGAACCCGTAGGTCCGGTCACCAGCACCATGCCGTAAGGCTTCAGAATGGCGCGCTCAAACTTGACCAGTGATTCCGACTCGAAACCCAGCTTGGTCATGTCCAGCCGCAAGTTCTCTTTGTCCAGCAGGCGGAGCACAATTTTTTCGCCCCATAGAGTCGGCAGCGTGCTGACGCGGAAGTCGAGCTGTTTCTTTTTGCCGCCGATATTCATCTTCAGCATGATGCGACCGTCCTGCGGCAGCCGCTTCTCGCTGATGTCCAGCTTGGCCATGATTTTCACGCGCGACGTGATCGCGTCTTTAAGCTTGAGCGGCGGCGACATAATGGACTGCAGCACACCGTCAATACGGAAACGCACCCGGAACTCCTTCTCGTAGGGTTCCATGTGAATGTCACTGGCGCCGCGCTTGACCGCGTCCGTCAGCACCAGGTTCACCAGCTTGACGATGGGCGCTTCATCGGCCGCTTTTTCCAGCTCGGCCAGATCCATCTGTTCCTGCTCGATCTGCAACTCCACGTCGGTGGCGTCCCCGAGCTCGTTCATGGTCTGCATGACCTGCTCGAGGTCTTCTTCCGGACTGCTGCCGTAGGCCTTCTCGATCCCGTGCATGATCGAGCTTTCCGACGCCACCACCGGCTCGATGTTGAAGCCGGTCATGAACTTGATGTCGTCCATCGCGAACACGTTCGTCGGGTCCACCATGGCGATGGTGAGTGAAGCGCCGACGCGGCTCAGCGGCAGGATCTGGTAACGCTTGGCGGTCTCGAACGGCACCAACTTGACCACCGCCGCGTCAATTTCAAAATATGTGAGATTGATGGCGGGGACGCCGTATTGACGCGAAAGAAAATTCGTTACGTCTTCCTCGGAAAGGAACCCCAATCTGACCAAGGCTGTCCCCAAGCGGCAGTTTTGATCTTTCTGCGCCTTGGTAGCCTGTTGGAGTTGTTCCTGGGTAATGATCTTCTCTTTGACAAGAAGATCGCCCAGCCGTTGCGACATGCTTCGGTCTCCTGGTTGACGTGGTAACGCGGCGGAAGCCTTGCGGTTTCCTGCGGGAATTGCGGGTATTTCCAGGGGGGAACAAACCCCCGCGTGTCCCGGTGACAGAAATTGTCACCGAAGATCGATTACTTCGCTCGTAACTTTGGTACTTGTACCGCACGACGGTGCGGGCGCAAGCGCAAGATAAGGCAGAAATTGTCCGTTTTTCGCGAAAGAAGAGCGGTAACGCTCCCGCAGGGCAGGCCCCTTGGTAACATGGAGCCGCCCGTTTTCTCCTGAATGAAGGCCAACTCCCCAGCCTCTGCGCCCGCTGCGGAAGATCGCGTCCGTGCCATGTTCACCACCCTCTACCAGCGCTGGGGTCCACAGCATTGGTGGCCGGCGGAGTCAGCATTTGAAATGATCGTCGGCGCCTATCTGACGCAAAACACTGCGTGGACCAACGTCGAGAAGGCGCTGGCGCGCCTGCGTGAAAACGACATGCTCACGTTGGACGGTGTGCGCCAAGTTTCTCTGGCCCGGCTCCAGCGTTTGGTCCGCCCCGCCGGCTACTTCCGCCAAAAAAGCAAACGGCTGAAAATATTTGTCCGCTTTCTCGATTCCCACTTTGACGGATCGCTGCCGCGCTTTCTGGCTCAGCCTCCGGAAATCCTGCGAGCACAGTTGCTCGAACTCAACGGCGTGGGGCCGGAGACGGCCGACTCCATCGTGCTCTATGCTGCCAATCATCCCGTCTTTGTGGTGGACGGATACACGCAGCGCATTCTGCAACGGCATGATCTTCTGCCCGAGGGTGCGCCGTATGACGAGGCGAAGAGGCTGGTTGAAGCAGCACTGCGTCCTTTGGATTCTCAGTTTCAGCCTTTGCCCCTGGAGACTCTGGGTCCGCCGGAAACGAGAGGTGCGGCCCACGTTCCTTCGGCGATGAGCACGGCGCCGCGATTCATCACCACCCAGGTTTACGGCGAGATGCACGCCCTCTTCGTCGGCATCGGCAAGGACTACTGCCGCAAGTCTGAAGCCCGATGCGGACAGTGCCCCTTGGCCGTATTGCTCGATCCGGAGACCGGGGGGCGGATCGAGGTGCGGAAGACGCGGACAGCCAAAATGCGGAAGATCAAGGTGCGGAAGGTCAAGACGCGGCGGGCGCGGCCGGGCCCGCGGCGGCGATCCCGCAGGGCGCGGCTATAATTGGGGCGGCGCTCGCTGCGCCGGAGCCTTCCCGTTCGAGGCGTGCCTGTTCCGGATCCAAATCGTCCCGCGCCAGTGCCGTCCCGGCGGCGCCATGCGGTGTTGTGGCTGGCTGCCGGTGTGCTCCTGGTGTTCGTTGCCGGCATTTCGCAGACTTCGTTTGATCTGAATTTTCTCAATCCCAATTCCAACCAGGAAACGCTGATTCTGGCTGCGCTCTCGGCGCTCATTTTCCTGCTCCTGATCGCCATCACCTTCGTCTGGATGCGCAACCTGGTCAAGCTCTATGCCGAGCGCCGGCTGGGCGTATTGGGATCGAAGTTCCGCACCCGGATGCTGGTGGGCGCGCTCTTGCTCTCCATGTTGCCGGTGGTGGCGCAGTTTGGCTCGGCTTACATTTTGCTCAACCGCTCCATCGACAAATGGTTCTCGCGCCCTGTGGAGGACGTACGTCAGGACACGGGGGCGATGGCGGCCCTGCTTTCCACCTACGCCGCGCAGAATGCCCGCTCCGAGGCGGAAGCCATCGCCGCCGCTCCGGAAGTCCAGCATGCGTTTGCTGCCGGTAATTTCTCACCCGTGGTGGCAGAGTTCCAACGGCACCAGACCACGCTGCAGGGAGGTTTTGCCGTCGCCCTGGTGGAGGGCGAAGCGGAAGCCAGTCTGGCTGTGCCGGTAGCCTGGTCGCTGCTCAAACCCAAACTTCCCCTGGGCAAGGCGGGCCTCCGTGAACCGGCGCGGTTTTCCCTGCAGGACATTGACTACATGGTGAGCGCGGCCCCGGTGAGCGCCCGCGGACAAATTCTCGTGGCCATGCCGCTGCCGCCGGCGTTTGGCAAGGCCATGCTGCAACTCGACGCGAGCCAGCAACGCTATTTTGAGTTGAGCCGGCGGCGCAAACTTCTGCGACGGACTTATGTGGAACTGCTGCTGTTGCTCACCATGCTGGTGATTTTTGCGTCCACATGGCTGGCGCTTTTTGTTGCCAAACTGGTCACCCGCCCGGTGGAGGCGCTGGCCGGCGCCATGCAGGAGGTTTCCCGTGGCCGGCTCGACTACCGCCTGGAAGTTTCAGCGGCGGATGAACTGGGCGATCTGGTCCGCTCGTTCAACCGCATGGCCGGCGAACTGGAGAGCAGCCGCCGCCAGATTGAAGCTTCCAGCCGGGACCTGGCCGATGCCAATGTCGCTCTGGAACAACGGCGCCGGCACATCGCGACCATCCTGGAGAGTATTCCTACCGGCGTTGTCTCGCTCGACGCGGAGCGCAGGGTCACCCACCTCAATCGCGCCTTCTTGCGCCTATTTCACGTGGAGGAAGCGCAGGCGGCGCAGTTGACCGGGCAGGCGCTGCAGGAAATTCTGCCGCTGGAAGTGGTGGAGGACCTGCAACCTCAGCTGCGGCGTGCCGAGCGCATGGGCATGACCACGACCCAGATGGAGATGACGGTACAGCGGGCCACCGTGAATGTCGCCGTCACCATCGCGGCGCTGGAACACGGCAATCAGCGTCTCGGGTATGTATTGGTGTTCGACGATCTTTCCGACTTGCTGAAGGGCCAAAAGCAGGCGGCATGGCGGGAAGTGGCGCAGCGCGTGGCCCATGAAATCAAGAACCCGCTCACTCCGATCGCGCTTTCGGCAGAGCGGATCCGGCGCCGCCTGGAGCGTGGACTGGCCCCAGATGAAGCCGGGCTGCGCGTGATTGACGAGTGCGCGCGCACCATCGGCGGCGCCGTGGAGACGGTGCGCACGCTGGTGGATGAATTTTCCACGCTGGCCCGCTTTCCGGCGGCCAAGCCGCAGCCTTCCGACCTCAACCAGATTGTGCGCGCCGCCCTGGCTCTGTTCGACGGGCGGCTCGATGGCATCCGGGTGCAGTCTTCGCTGGCGCCGGAACTTCCGCCCATTCAGGCCGATCCCGAATCGCTCAAGCGCGCCCTCGCCAACCTGGTGGACAATGCCGCGGAAGCCATGCAGGGCGCCATGTTGCGGGAAATCCAAATCTCCACCGCGCTCGTCGCCAGCCGCGATGCGGTCGAAATCGTCATCGCTGACACCGGCCACGGCGTCACTCGCGAACTTAAGGAGAAATTGTTTCTACCCTACTTCTCCACCAAGAAGCGCGGCACCGGGCTGGGCTTAGCCATTGTCAGTCGCATCATTGAAGACCATCGTGGCTCCATTCGCGTGGAAGAGAACCAGCCGGTGGGGGCGCGTTTCGTGATTGAATTGCCCGTAGTGGCCGAGGCCGTGCCGGAGCCGGCCGCCCGCGCATGATCAGCCTGCTGATCGTGGACGACGAATCCAGCATCCGTCAAACCTTGCTGGAAGTGTTGCAGGAAGAAGGCTACGCCGCGAGTGCGGTCGACTCCGGCGAAGCCTGCCTCGACCATCTGCGCCAACACCGCTGCGAAATCGTGTTGCTCGACATCTGGCTGCCCGGCATGGATGGTCTCGAGGTGCTGCAGAAGCTGCGCGAGGCGGAGGACGCGCCGGAAGTCATCATGATTTCCGGACATGGCACCATCGAAACAGCGGTGCGTGCCACTAAGCTGGGTGCATTCGATTTTCTGGAAAAGCCGCTCTCCCTCGAGAAAACCCTGATCACGGTGAAGAACGCTATCGATGCGCGCCGCCTGCGCTCGGAGAACCGTGAGTTCAAGCGCCAGAGCCAGGGCCGCAGCACCCTCGTGGGCGACAGCATTCCCATCAAGGCGCTGCGCCAGCAGGTCGCGCTCATGGCGCCCACCAATGGCCGTGTTCTCATCTACGGCGAGTCGGGCACCGGCAAAGAACTGGTGGCGCATGCCATCCACGCACAAAGCCCCCGCAAAGACGCACTCTTCGTCGAATTAAACTGCGCTGCCATTCCCGAAGACCTGATTGAGAGCGAGCTCTTCGGCCATCGTAAAGGGTCATTTTCCGGCGCCGCTTCCGACAAGGAAGGGAAGTTCCAGCGCGCCGACGGAGGCACGCTGTTTCTGGACGAAGTTGGCGACATGAGCCTCAAAACGCAGTCCAAGGTCCTGCGCACGCTCGACGAAGGCCGCTTTACCCCCGTGGGAACCGACGATCCCATTGTGGCGGACGTGCGCGTGATCGCGGCCACCAACAAGGATCTGGAAGAGGAAATCGCAACCGGAAATTTCCGTGAAGACCTGTTCTACCGCCTCAACGTCATTCCGTTCTTTGTCCCGCCGCTGCGCGAACGCAAAGAAGACATTCCCGCTCTGGCTCGCCACTTCCTCAAGGAGTTTTCCTCTACCTACAGCCGGCGGCCGCGCGAAATCACCGACGACGCGCTGGAAGTCCTGATGCGCTATCCCTGGCCGGGCAATGTGCGCGAATTGCGCAACGTCATCGAACGCATTGTCATCATGAATCCCAGCGCCGGCCGGCTCGACCGCAAACATTTGCCCCCGCTGGTCTACCGTGAAGGCGTGCGCCGGCCCGCCAGCAGTGAATTTTCCACGCTGCATCAGGCGCGGGCCGCCTACGAGCGCGATTACATTCTCAAGAAGATGGATGAAAACCACGGCAACGTGAGCCGTACCGCGGAAGCCCTCGGCTTGGAGCGCAGCCATTTGTATCGGAAGATGAAGACGCTGGGAATTGCGGTGAAGGAGTAGGGGCTAGCGTTTCAACATGCGGATTTCCGTGCCGTTGCGATGGTAGCGCACTTCATCCATCAGGCGGTGAATCAGGAAAATGCCGCGCCCGTGGTTGGCATACAGGTTCTCGTCGTGCAGCGGGTTGGGTAGGTTCTTGGGATTGAATCCGTTTCCCTGGTCCCGCACCACGATCAGCACGCCCCGCTTGTCGGTGGCCACGCGGCACTCCACCGTCTTGCCCGGATCGCATTTGCAGCCGTGCACGACGGCATTGGCCAGCGCTTCCGTCAGCGCCAGTTCGATGGCATCTTCTTTGCCGTGGGCGTGCGGGACTTTGCGGACCTCGGCCATCACTCTCTGCACGACGGGGTCAATCGCGCTTTTTTTCGCCGGAATTTTGACGTCCAGCTTGAGTACCAGAGCGCCGGTCGGGCGCGCGCGTTTTCGCCGCACGGGCGCCTTGCCGCGGGCCTGAGTCTTGCGCCCGCTCACTTTCTTCTTACCACGCAGTGGCATACCGGTGTCCTCGCACGTCGGCGCCGGCCTTCATCACTCCGGTCGCAGCGTCAAACTCGATCATGGTCGGTGCGGTGGGGTTGTCCCATGCACCCTGTACTACCATGTGATGCCCCAACTGGCGCAAACGTTCCACCGTTGCCGGCGCCAGCCGGTCCTCGACTTCCAGCACCAGCGGCTCATCCCCGTGGTCGTCGAACGAACTGTACATTGCCTCCGAGTTAAAACGTGTGGCCTCCACCGCTTCCTGTGGATTCATCCCGAACTCGACGCGGTTAAGGAAAATCTGCAGCAAGGTTTGGTCCTGACTGTCTCCACCCGGGGTGGAGAATGCCAGCCAAGGTTGCCCGTTGCGCACGGCAAGGGTAGGGGTGAGCGTGATGCGCGGCCGCTTGTGAGGCGCGAGCTGGTTCGGATGTCCGGCCGTCAGCACGAAACTCTGGGCCCGCTGCGTCAACGGAATGCCGGTGTCTCCAGCGATCACCGCCGGGGTCCAGGCGCCGCTCGGGGTCGCGGAAAACAGCGTTCCGTCCTTATCAATCACGTTCACGCAAGTCGTATCTTCGTGTTCCGCGTTGCGATCGGAAAACCGTGCGCGAATAAAATCCGCCGACGCTCGTGCCGCCATTCGCCCCGGGTCGCCGGGAATGTGCTCGCCGGAAGCCTTGTCACTCTGCAGCAAAGGCCGCCGCAGGTTGGCGTAATCCTTGGAGAGCAACTGTGCCGGTATGGTGCTGAAATCGGGATCGCCGTAGTAGGCATCGCGGTCGGCATAGCCCAGCTTCATCGCTTCCACCACGGTATGGATATATTCCGGCGAGTTGTGGCCCATCGCCTTCAGATCGAAGCCTTCGAGCAAGTTCAAGTTTTCGATCACCACTGGCCCCTGGCTCCAGAACCCAGCTTTGTAAATTTCGATGCCACGATAGGTGGTGTGTACCGGCTCATCCACGCGCGCGTGATAGGCGGCGAAGTCGGAGGCGCGCAGCAGGCAGCCCGCTTGCTCGCAGAATTTGCTGATGCTGCCCGCGATCGGTCCGCGATAAAAGTAGTCGCGCACCGCGGTAATTCCCGCTGCTCTGCCCGCAGATGCCTTCTTGCCCTCCGCGTCGGCCATGGCCAGGAAGGTTCGCGCCAAATCTGCTTGTACGAAGATGCTCCCTTCTTGCGGCACGCTTCCGCCGGGAAGAAACACCGCCCGCGACGTCGGCCATTTCTCGATCGACTCCCGGCTGTGCCCGATGGCGTGCGAAAGATGAACATCAATCGGAAATCCCTGCGCCAGTTCCACCGCCGGCTGAATCACTTGCCGGAAACTCATGGTGCCGTAGTTCTGCAGCGCGAGAAGAAGAGAATCCACCGCGCCTGGAACGATTGCGCTTAACGGGCCGAACGACGGAATGGTCCCGGCATGCGCCTCGGCGTTGGTGGCTGCTGCCAGCAGCCGCGGATCGTCTTTCTTGAGCGAGCGGTAGAACTCCACCGTTGCCAGTTCCGGCGCAACGCCGGTGCCATTGATTGCCACCACTGGCTTGCCGGGCATCTTGATCAGAATCGGGCACTCGCCGCCGGCGGCGAAGCTGCCCTGTTCGACGACGGCAGCGGCAAATACCGTGGCTACGCCTGCATCCACCGCATTGCCACCCTGTTGCAGAATGCGCAATCCCGCTTGCGCCACCAGCGGGTGTCCGGCCGCCACCGCTCCGTGCTTGCCCATGACCAACGGCTTCACGGTAGCCGCGCTGCTGCTTCCGCCAAGGAGCACAGCCATGAGACACACCCCGCCCAAACGCTTCGCCACTGTTTCCATCATCAAATTTATCCCCCAGCCAAGGAATCGGTGATTCTATTCGGAGATGCGAAGAACCGCAATCACTCTGGGACTTACTCCCGCGGCGGGCCCGCCATCTGTTCCAACTGCAAACGCCAGTCCAGTCCTTCCACGAAACTGTCCGAGTCCCGCCAGCGGGCTTTCACCTTAACAAAAAGCGCCAGAAACACCCGCTTGTGCACCAGTGTTTCAATCTCCAGTCGCGCCGCGGTCCCGATCTTCTTCAGCATCTGTCCGCCGCGGCCTACCAGGATCGCTTTCTGTCCGTCGCGTTCGCAGTAGATGACGGCGGCGATGCGAGTTAATTTCTTGCCTTCCTCGAACTGCTCAATCAGCACCGAGGTGGCATGCGGCACTTCTTCTTTCGTCGCCAGCAGCACCTGTTCGCGAATGGCCTCGGCCACCATAAAACGCAGCGGCTGATCGGTCACCTGGTCTTCCGGAAAATAGCGCGGCCCTTCGCGCAGCCCGGCAACGGTGGCATTCAGTAACGCGTCGAGGCCCTGCTTCTTCAATGCGGAGATGGGCATGATTTCGCGGAAGGCATGCTGCTGCCGGTAGTGTTCGATCAGCGGCAACAGGTCCTGCTTGTCGATCCGGTCAATTTTGTTGAGCAGCAAGAAGGCGGGAGTGCCGGCAGCTTCGAGCAGTTGCAGCACAAAGCGCTCGCCGGGGTTAGTTTTTTCGCTGGCGTCGGCAATCAGGAAAATCAGGTCGCAGCCGCGCAGGGCTTCCCGCACTTCCCGCATCATCTGGCGGCCCAGGGCGGTGTCGGCTTTGTGCACGCCGGGCGTGTCGATGAGTACGACCTGTGCCGCCGGACGCCCTTTGATCTTTGGCAGGTTCAGGATTCCCAGCAGGCGATTGCGCGTCGTCTGCGGTTTGGGGCTGACGATGGCGAGTTTCTCCCCAGCCAGCGCGTTGAGCAGCGTGCTCTTGCCCGCGTTGGGGCGGCCGAGGATGCAGACAAAGCCTGAGCGAAGGGCCATCGCGATTGGTGGGAGTTGCTACTCCCCCTCAACTTTCTTCAGGCTGAGCCGCAGTTCGGACGGTTGCATGGAACGGATGCGAACGCGCTCCACTCGCCGGTCGGTGGACTCCAGCACTTCAAAGCGCAACCCGCCGCCTTCCACCACTTCGCCCGTTTGCGGAATTCTGCCGGCCAGCTCACTGACTAATCCGGCGACGGTGGCTGCTTCGGCGGCTTCCGGTTTGCTGCCAAACAGTTCCGCCAAACGGTCCACATCCATGCTGCCGGGCACCAGGTAGGCGGAGTCACTTTCCCGCACGATGTCTGCCTGCGCGTCGTGATCATCACGGATTTCGCCGACAATCTCTTCCACCAGGTCTTCAATCGTGACCAGGCCGGCCACCCCACCGTATTCGTCCACCACAATGGCCATGCGCACGTGCTTGCGCTGCATCTCGCGCAACAATTCGTTGCTGCGCCGGGTCTCGGGTACGAAATACACCTCGGTGCGCATCAGGCTGCCCACGGTGCGGCTGGCCGCTTCACTGTCGGCCACCTGCAGCACGTCCTGCGCACTCAGGACTCCCTTGATGTTGTGGACGGAACTTTCATAGACCGGGACGCGGGAGAAACGCTTGGTGCGCAGCAAATCCACAAATTTCTCTACAGTCATATCCACGGGGACCGCCGTCATTTGCGGCCGCGGGGTCATGACTTCGCGCACCGTCTTGTCACCGAACTCCACCACCGACTGAATCAGCTGCCGGTCCTGCTCCTCCAGAATTCCTTCTTCCTGTCCCGCTTCGATCAGCGCATCCACCGCTTCGGCCTGGGTTTCCGGTTGTTCGTCAGCGTGTTGACGGGTGAGGGCAGTGACCGACTGCGCGAAACCGAGCGCCAGCGTCACCGGCATCACCAGGTAAATGAGGCAGCGCAGCAGCCACAGCCAGCGCACCAGCCATTGGCCACGCGTGCGCGCGAAAAAGATAAAGGGCAGTAGCCGGTTGAAAATCACGATGATGATGATCAAAATGGCAGCCGCTTCGGCAATTTCCGCCCCACCCCAGTTGCTGTCCAGGAACACCGTGTAGGCCACCAGCACCGCCAGCGTTGCCGTGGTCAACTGCGTGATTACGGCCATGGAGAGGCTGGCGCGTTCCCGGCTTACCCGCAGCCGGGGTTCGATCTGCGCTTCAAAGGTGTCAATGTTGTCCTGAAATTCGCGCGACAGAAACTTGCCAATCTCGGCGTACACCCGGTCCACGTAGGAGGCCAGCGTGAGCAGCCCCAGCAACAGCACGAACCCCACTGCGACCAGCCAGATCATCATCATCGGCGGTCCCGCCGTTTCTGCGGCCCTGCGGCCCTTTCGATCAGGCCCGCCGGCAGGCCCAGCATTTGCCGCAGCTTCATTTCGCGCCTCGCCATTTCGCCATCATCCCGCTCATGATCATATCCGGCCAGATGCAGCACGCCATGCAGAATGAGGATTTTGATTTCTTCGGCGGTCGTGTGCCCCAGCCGCCGCGCGTTCTGCGCCGCGATGCCCGCCGAGATCGCCAGATCCCCCGCCATGCGCAAGGGTAGTCCGGGAAGGGCAGGGAAGGAAAGCACATCCGTCGGCCGGTCCTGGCCCAGAAAGCGACGGTTGAGCGCCTGCAGATCACGGCTGCTGGTGACCAGCACCTGCACCGCGCCCTGTAATTTCGCCGCCCGGCAGGCGCGCGTCAGAAAGCGTCCCAGCCCCGCTGCGGTCGCGCCCACCACGGGTTTGCGGAGGATTACCATTGGCAAATTGTTTTCGATGTCTGCCGTAGTCCTACAAAACAAAATGGAGGGTGCGCCGCCGCGGCCCTCCGGCCCAGTGCTTGGATTTATCTCTGCGTGCCGGACTCGCGGGCCGCCGCCGCTTTTCCGTTCGACTCCCGGTTGTTTTGTGGCGCCTTATTTTCCAGGGTCAGCGACAATTGCGGTTCTGGTTGCCGCCCCTTGTACTCGTCGTAGGCGCGCACGATGCGCTGCACCAGATGGTGCCGCACCACATCGGCCTCGGAAAAATGAACGAACGCCAGCCCCTGCACCGTTTTCAGCGCGTCCATGGCTTCCACCAACCCGCTGCGCCGCGCGTTGGGCAGGTCAATCTGCGTGATGTCGCCGGTGATCACCGCCTTGGAATTGAACCCGAGCCGGGTGACGAACATTTTCATCTGTTCCGTGGTTGTGTTCTGCGCTTCGTCCAAAATCACAAACGAGTCATTGAGCGTGCGCCCGCGCATGAAGGCGATAGGCGCAATTTCAATCACGTTCTTCTCCAGATAGCGTTCCACCCGCTCCGGGTCGAGCATGTCGTAGAGCGCGTCGTACAGCGGACGCAGGTAGGGGTCGATCTTGTCTTGCAGCGTGCCCGGCAGAAAGCCAAGCCGCTCTCCCGCTTCCACCGCCGGCCGCGCCAGGATGATGCGGTTGACGCGCTTGGCCGTCAAGGCGGCAATCGCCATGGCCACCGCCAGATAAGTTTTTCCCGTGCCCGCTGGACCAATACCGAAGACCATGTCGTGCTTCTCAATGGCCTCGACATAGAGGCGCTGGTTCAGACTCTTGGGCTGGACGGTGAGACGTCCTAGCGACCGCTGCTTTCCCGCTTCGGCGAGCCCGCGCAACGTGGCGGAAGGGTCCGCTACCAGCAGTCGCAACATGCTTCCCAGATCGCCATTGGAGAACTGGTGGCCGGTGCGCTGCAGGTGCTGATAATCGGCAAACACCTGCTCCGCCCGCTGCACATCGCGGGCGGCGCCTTCAATTTCCAGCGCGTCTGCGCGCAGGTCGATGGCCACGTTCAGACCATCTTCCAGCACGCGCAGGTTCTCGTCGCGCGTGCCGAAAAGCGTCTCGATATTCGGACTGATCTCAATGCTTCGTTTCATGCCACCAACCTGGCTAAGGCCGAGATTCGGCGCGGCCTCGATACACTTCTGCTCCGGGCTGGCCGACGGGCAGGATTTTCACTGGAGACGAACCACGAGGGAAACTCGCCACCGCAGTGGGGGCAACGACCATGTAAAGCTAGCGTAATCCGATGAACTGAGGAGAGTCAATGCCGGGCGGAGGCTCCTTACGTTCGATGAGCGCCAGCCAGAATTAGCCCAACGCGAAGGGTTGAAGATCCGATAGAGCGCCCCAGCGGCGCGAAAAAGTCGGTCACGCTCAGGTTTGCCACGAACACCGGGCCAGTCCCGGAGGCACGACTGAAAGTTCAGGGCTGCGCCAGCGCATCAAGCTATCCAACAGGGCCTGCGGGGTCGCTGCTTGGGGAGTGCCGCACTCGTCGGCTAGCGCGAAGCCCTCTTCTTCCGCAATGCCCCATCCGGAGGGAAGTTGCGACTCGATGCTTTCTTCCTTCGCACTGGTCTCACCCCTCCTGCGGGAAGCTCGTCACCTGCCCTTGGGGGATTCCGTTTCCCGGCGCGTTGGAGAATCCGCAGGGTTGCGGCGCGATTCGCGCGGCCACCTCGTTCCCGGAAATATTCTTCCGTACGCAAAGCGGAAACTTTTTCCGCCACGGCCACGTTGATGAGCTGGTTGAGAGCCACACCTTCCAGTTCCGCAGCTTTGCGTAACTCTCCCAGCAACGATGGCTGCAGCCTTAATGCAAAATTACTCCGTCTCATGAGTTCGAACTCCTAATCTGTCGCAGAGCGGTTCCTGGCAAAATCACTGCGCAGCGAAACGTTTCCGTCACGGTCGCAAAATCTCGCTGGTTAAATGTCACAATGGCGCTAGCGCTCCCGTTGATCGCCGTTTCCAGAACCATGTCGTCATCCGGGTCGGATAACATTGGCCGCCACCGGAACGCAAGCCGAACCGGCCTCGCAACCGATGCCAAGTCATCAAGGACACACCCAACTTCAGCGCGATTCAATCCACAGGCGGCCAGATGTTCAGCCCGAGTGAGGACGGCTTCGTATTCAAGCATCAACGGAACTGAGATCAGTAATTCAAACTGCTGATTAAGGGCTGCCAGCAGAAGTTGGCGGGAAGCACCTCCGCCGCTCCGCAAGGCCGCGACCATCACGTCGGTGTCAAGCACGTAAGAAGCCGCCACTTGATGATGATATTGCATGCAATATCATCGAGCAAGAACAAAACTGACCACACAGTTTCTCTTGGACTAGCCTTCCCCCGCACCCAGCGACGCCGGCACCGCCCGCGTCTTCGCCCAAAGGCGCAGCGCCTGAATATCTTCCGCCCGGGTGGCTGAGAGCGGCACGGTCTGCGCCAGCGCATCGAGCAGGCTTTGCGTGGTCATGGGCTGCTTGAAGGAGAACGAGGCGTACATCGCGGTTTGCACCGCCGCATCAATTTCCGCGCCCGAGTAGCCGCTTGCCTTCTGCACAATCCGCTCGAGATCAAAATCGGCAACATTCTTCTTCCGCCGCGCCAGTTGAATGGACAGAATCTGCTTGCGCTCGGTTTGATTGGGCAGGTCCACAAAGAACAGCTCGTCAAACCGGCCTTTGCGGATCAGTTCGGGCGGCAATGCATTCACATTGTTCGACGTCGCCGCCACAAACACCGGAGCTTTGCGGTCCTGCATCCAGCCCAGGAACGACCCCAGCATGCGCGACGAAACTCCGGCATCCACCGATGCCGAATCCGCTCCCGTGCCGGCAAACACTTTCTCCAGTTCGTCAATCCACAAGACGCACGGCGCCAGACTCTCGGCGACTTTGAAGACCTGCCGAACCCGCTTCTCCGTTTCGCCAATGTATTTGTCGAAAATGGCAGCGGTGTCGAACTTGACCAGCGGCAGTTTCCACTCGCCGGCAACCGCGCGTGCGCACAGGCTCTTGCCGCACCCCTGCACGCCCAGAATAATCACACCCTTCGGCGGTTCCAGGCCAAACTCGCGCGCCTTCTCCTCCCACGCGCCTCGCCGCAGAGCCAGCCAGTTCTTCAGATTTTCCAGCCCGCCGATGCCCGCCATGGTCTCGGACGTGTCGATAAAGTCCAGCATACCGGTGCGCTTCAGCATGGCTCGCTTGGCGTCGAGAATATCCGTGACCGTTTCCGGGCACAGGGCGTAGCGAGCGACTAGCGCCTGCGACACCGCCCGTTCGGACTCTTCCTCGGTGAGCCCGCGCAAATTTGCCACCACCGCATCGATTCCTGCCGCATCCAGTTTGCGCGCCACGGTGTGGGCCTTGCTGACTCGCACCAGCATCTCGTCCACGATCTGCCGCAAACGGGCCCTATCGGGTAGAGGCAGCTCAAGGAACTCGACCAGACTGACCAGTTCGGGCGGAATGTTGATGGAAGGCGCGGTCAGAATCAGGGTACGGCGGTTGGTTTGGAACTTCTGGCCCACGTCGCGCAAGCGCCGCACCACCACCGGATCGTCCAGGTGGCGATGGAAATCTTTGAGAATGAAAGCGGCTTCGACGGTCAGCCCCTCCAAATGCCCCAAAACCTTGGCCGGATCACGGGTATCCGCAATCACGTTCGAGCCCGCCTGCATGGCGGCATAGACTTCCTGGGAGTATCCACCCGGCGGCAGCTCGTGCTCGACCCCAGGGTCCCCGGAGTGCCCTCCCGAGGCTGCATGCGCCCCAGAGGCCATCCCGGAACGCACCAGACCGCCGGCAATGGTCCACTCAAAACTGGCGAGGTTCAGGTCCTGGCAGGCCAGGCGCACCAGCCGCACGGCGCGCACTTCCTCCACCGTCTCCATCACCACGATGGGCGTACTGGAATCGAGCAATACCTTCAGGCGGTCGATTGCTTCTGCCATGTTCTGCGTCCTGGACTGTCTCGGGGGTTTGACCGAATGCGGGGGCCTCTCGTAAGATAGTGCTTCGGTGACCACCCGAGCAACTTTCCATAGGACAAGGACTTAGGTAAAGATGGCAAACCATGTTTCGGCGCTTAAACGCGCCCGGCAAACGGAAAAACGAACAATCACCAACCGCGCCAACCGGTCGCGAGTGCGCAGCGCTCTCCGCATCCTGCGTGAAGCGGTAGATGCGGGTAACAAGCCGGCTGCGGAGCAGACTTTCCGCGCTACCGTCGCCGCCCTCGACAAGGCTGCCCAGAAGGGCGTGCTCCACAAGAATACCGCCTCCCGCTACAAGAGCCGCCTGGCTGCTCGCGTACAGGCGATGAAATAGCTGCTAGCTGCTAGCTCTTAGCTTTCAGCTTTCAGTTCAAAACGGCAGGCCTATGGGTCTGCCGTTTCCTTTCGCTCCTGAATCACGTAGGCCTACACGCCCTCGTCTGGAAGGGCGAGTGAACCTTGCCGAGAAGTGTCCGAGCTGTCGTTCGGATGGGCAGGTGAGGGCACCCGCAAACTTCTTGAGAGCTAGCAGCTAGAAGCCAGCCGCTAGAAGCTCGGCAACTCTTCCTGCTGCCAGCCGCCGACTTCGAGCTGCGGGGCCGTGGTCAGGTCGAACACCAGCTTCTCCAGCACCAGGCGCCGGCTCACGGGATTGGAGCGCAGCGCCAGGTCCGCCTTCGCCACCAGGCGGATGGCGCGGGTGAGCTCACGCTTCGATTCATAGCGGCGCGCCTGGCGAATGATGTCTTCCGCGGCAAAGGGCGGCACCCGAAAACCCTGCCACAGCGCCGCCCACAACATGCGCTGGTCGCGCACATTGCGCTCCTTGATCACCAGCATCTGGCGAAAAGTTTTGGCCAGCATGTAGAGATGTCCAATGGCCGCGTCTTCGCCTTCGCCGGTCGTGAGCAGCGCATCCAGCACGCCCAGCGCCCGCACCCGGTCTCTGGCGGAAAGTGCGTCGGTTAGCTCATAGAGGGAACGCTGTTTCGCGGCCAACACCATCGTCTCCACATCGCCCAGCGTGATGCGCTTCTTCTCGCTGGTGTAAAGCATGAGCTTTTCCAGTTCGCCGGAAATCATCATCAGGTCGCCGCCGAGCGCATCCACGATGGCTCGGGCTGCGTCCGCGTCGAGCTTGAAGCCCTGGGCCGTACAGTATTCGCCCACCCAGCGCACCGCCTCGCCTTCTTCCACCCGCGCCAGTTCGACGATGCCGCAAAACTCGCCCAGGGTCTCGCGGATCCGCTCGTAGCGATCACGATCGGTCATCTCCATGCGCCGGGCGTCGGCGGGAATGCTGATATGGTCGGCGATGAACAACACCACCGCATCCGGATTCGGGTTCTTGGCGTACTCTTCGATGGCGCGCAGCTTGTCGGTATTCGAGCCGCGTCCGTAAAGTTGCTTCACCCCGCGCACGAAGAACACCTGAAACGGCGCCATCAGCGAAGGTGTCCGCGCCCGATCAAGCACTTCCGCCAGGTCGGTTTCCGCCAGATCGAACTCGAAGAGGCCAAAGTCCCGCATGTCCAGCGGCACCAGGTGCTCGAGAATGGCTTCACGACAGCGCTTGCGGAAAAACACTTCATCGCCGACAAAGACGTAGACCGGGCGCAGCTTGCCTTTTTCTACTTCCGCCACAAAGCGCTCGGTCTGCGCAAACGGCTTCACTAGAAGCCCTCCAGAATGTTGGCCACCAGAGTACGCGCAAAGTCGCGCGACAGCCGCTCCAGCGCCGGCGTATCTTCTTCAAAAAAACTGGTCAGCTCGCGGGAAACCTGGTACTGCTCGCGAAACTGGTAGCCTTCGTTTTCATAGAGCATCTTACCGGTGCGGTCCGTCAGCGTCACTTTCATGTTGACGGTCACCAGCACAGTGGCCACGCGTCCCGTAGTCGAATCGTAGGTGAGCGGGGAAGTGGTAGCGGAAAGCACGGTGCCGCGCAGCACCGCGTCGGCGTCAGGCGCGTCTGCTGGCAGCAGGTGATAGCGGGTGCGCGTCCCGAATTCCTGCACTACGGCAGCGGTCAGCATCTGCTCAATGCGGAACGTCTGCGTCTGGCTGACAAAGCCGGGAATGGCCAGCGTGCGCACCTGCTCGGGTAGCGTGTTTACTTTCCCGGCGGGATGATAGCCGCACCCGAACGCGGTGCACAGGACCGCCAGCAGCAGCGTCCGCGCCGCCTGCGCCTTCACTGCACCTTGCCCTTGGGCCGGGAGGCAGCCAGCGTCTCCGCACACTCCACCGCGGTCCGTGCCGCAATCCGCAGATTGTCTACGGCTGCCCAAATCCACAGGCCGTTTGGGTGGTTGGCGTCGCGACCCAGCGCCACCAGAATTTCCTCCTGGCCCGCGGCGCGCGCGTTCGTGGGCGTGTCCTCCGCCGAGCGCGTAATCTCCACGTGATCGCCGTTCAGCGCCTGCGCCAGGTCGCCCAGCGCCAGCGCTTCCGCCATCTCTACATAGAGGGCGAAGCCAAGCCCATGGAATACCGGTGCCTGCAGCGTCAGCAGCGCCGGCACCACAGCGTCTTTCCCGGCAATCTGCTGGTAGTGTCTGAGGATCATGCGCTCGGTCGTTTCCAATGGTGGCTGTGCCGCCTCACCGAACCGCCGCACCAGATTGAACGCCACCTGCGCATCAAAAACGTGGCGCGGCAAGTCTTGGAACGAAAGCAGGTTGACAGTCTGCTCGTGCAGTTCATCCACGCCCTTTTGCCCTTGTTCCGAGACCGGCTGAAACAGGGTGGCGACGACCCGCTTCACGTTTCCAGCTTTCTGCGCCCGCAACACCAGCAGGGCCATCACGGTGGCTGCGGGATGCGCGACGACAGCTGGTCCCGGCTGCAGCTCCAGTTGCAGGTCCTGTTCGCGCTGCCGCTCCACCCAGGGTGAGCGAATGCGCGCTCCGGTCTCCTCTTCCAACGCATAAGACAAGTCCACGATGGCGCAACCCGCCCGATAGGCCGAGCTCCAGTTGCCGGCCGTGGTCTTGGGATCGCAGGCGAAGAAGGCGAAGTCCACTTTCTCGAACTGGTCTGCGCGCACGCTCTGAATGAACGTCATTTCGTCGCCTACAGCTTCCAACTGCCCCAGCGATTCGTCATCATCCAGGAGTCTCACATTCAGGGTGGGGAACTTGCGGCTGTCCAGTACCTCGCTCACTTCCTTGCCCTTGAGCGTGGCGCCGCCCACAATGACCACGCGAAACAGGCTGCTGCTCAAGACTCCCCCCGCACCGGACTGCGCCGCCGAACGGCTGCTCGTACTCATGAAGTCTGCGAAGCCTCCTTCAGCGAGGATGGAGTGGCGTCGGTTTTCTTGCGGAAGAGCCACTGGAGCCGCCAGACGAGGCTAAACATCATATAGGCCAACGCCAGCAAGAACAGGAACCACTCAGAGAAATACCAGATACCGGCCATGATGAGCCCCACCAGGATCACCAGCCGATAGGGTCCGCGACTGCGTGGATCAAAGCCTTTCATGCTGTAGAAGCGCCACGTGCTCACCATCAGAAAAGAGCAGGCCGCCAGCAGAAGGATAAAGGTCACCGCCAGCCACCAGGTGTTCAGCGGCTCGCCATGCACAAAATGCACCATCGCCGCCAGCACGCCCGCCGCAGCGGGAATGGGCATACCGACAAAGTATTTCTTGTCTGGCCGGCCCGGATTTGAGGGCTGCGGATTCACCTGGATGTTGAACCGCGCCAACCGGCTTGCGCCGGTGATCAGAAAGACAAAGCTGGCGATGGCGCCCACCTGCACCAGCCGGGCGCGGGCCAGCGGATAGGACATGGCGGGCAGCAGATGAAATCCCCAAATGAAGGCCAGCAGTCCGGGGGCAACGCCGAATGTAATCACGTCGGCCAGCGAGTCCAGTTCACGTCCGAAGTCGCTGCTGGTGTTGGTCATGCGCGCCAGAAATCCGTCGACCGAATCGAAGAGCACTGCCAGCCCAATCGCTTTCGCCGCCAGGTTGAAGCGCCAGGGTTCCGCCAGTGAACCCTGTGTCGTCTGCACAATGGCGTAGTAACCCGCGGCAATGTTCAGCGACGTAAAGACCGACGGAATGATGGCAATGCCGCGGCGGAAGCGCCGCGCTCGCGGCGGGTCTTCGCGACGACGCTGTTTGCCAAAGTTCATCGCCCCGCTCCCACCCCTACCGTCTCTTGCGCCTCAGCCATCTTGCCGGGAGCGACCAGCGCCAACACACTCGCTCCACCCCGCACCCGGTCGCCAAACTTGACCTGCGGCAGGGCCCCCGGATCCAGCAACACGTCGACTCGCGAGGCAAACTTGATCAAACCCACGCGCTCGCCCCGTTCCACGCGTTCGCCTACCTGCTTCGTAAACACAATACGGCGGGCCAGCAGCCCGGCAATCTGCTTGAAGATCACCGTCTGCCCTTCGCCTTCCACCGTCACAATGTTTTGTTCGTTGTGCTCCGCCGAAGCCTCTCCCATGGCGTTGTGGAACTTTCCCCGCTGGTAGCGCACGTCGCGGACCACCCCCGCAATCGGCGAGCGGTTCACATGCACATCAAACACGCTGAGGAAGATGCTGATGCGCAGATGGTCGCGGCCCTGACTGCGCGTCATCCCGACGGAAGTGACTTTGCCGTCTGCCGGCGAGACGATGGCGCCGACGCCGGCCGGGATCACCCGCTGCGGATCGCGGAAGAACCACAGAAAAAAACTCGCCAGCAGCAAAGGAATGATTGCCCACCCGGGCCGGGTCAACCAGCCCACCAGCCCAGCGGCGGCAACACATCCAAGGCCGTAATAGTAGCCATCGCGAACCATGAGGAGATATCCGGATTATAGAGCAGGCCCGGCCCGCCTGCCGCGAGCGCCCACCGCGGCTGAAAAAAAAGGCGCTAGCCAGCGCCTGGACTGCAGTCGCACTTCTGCCCGCGCCTGCGTTACCTGTCAGCCGCAGCAATTACGCTACGTTGTCCTGATTGCGGTAGCTGCGCTCAATCGTTTCCATCTGGTCTTTGAGGCGCAGTTTGAGTTTCTTCAGCCTGACTTCTTCCAACTTCTCATCGTCTGTCAGGAAGCGTTTCTGGGTGAGGTTGTCGAGACGCTGGGAGTGCTGGGTGTGTTCCATGACCAACTTCCTGAATTCATCGTCTCTAACCAACAGCAGGTCGCGCGGAGATTCCATCCACAGACCTCCTACCGGGGTTACAGCGTGCAAACCCTAACACAGCGCGCTGACAGGGTTCAACGACTTCCTCAACCATCTTATCCAAAGCCTGTGGATAATTCCTATCTATTTAGAGATCAATACGATAGAGGGCGGCGTCTTCGCTGGGTTGCTGGTAATAGCCGCGCCGCCGGCCCGATTCTCGAAAACCCGCAGCGCCATAAAGTCTCCGCGCCGCGGTGTTTGATGTCCGTACTTCCAGCCAGCACACCGTTGCTCCCTCGGCCCGGGTGCGATTGAGCAAGGAGCGCAGCAGGAGCGCCCCGATGCCGCGACGCCGCGCCTCCGGCGCCACCACGATGTTCTCCAGTTCGCATTCCCCGGAGATCGTCCGTGCTGCCAGAAAGCCACGAAGCGTGCCGTTTTCCTCAGCGACGAGGACCAGTCGCTGCTCCCCGGCAGTCAACAGGGCTTCGTATTGCCCAGTGCTCCACAGGGCTGCTTCGGGCGCCGCCATCGCCATCGATTTCATGGCGGGAATGTCTTCCTGCTTGGCCGAGCGAATCTGGGGGATCGGCGCGGACACGACCTACCTGCCGCTCTTCGAAAAAATTTCCGCATCGGAACGCCGGATGTAGTTTGCGTCAAGGGCTGCCGGGCTGACCGTTTCGCCCGCAAGCAACTTTTCGCATCCCAGCCGAAGCAGCGCATCCGCGCGCGGACGCTCAATGGGTTCTACCTCAACTCCCGCCGCCCGCAGTACGGCGATCAAGCCGGTATCCGGCGTCACTACCCGGTGTCGCGCCGTCTGCGCGCGCAACTCTTCCGGCCGCAGCAATTCTTCTCGCAGGCAGCGAGCGCTGCTGGCGGCAACCTCGTACTCGCCGGCGTAGACCTCACCGCGGCCCGCATCCAGGAGCGCCCACACCGGGCCCGCCGCGTCGCCGGCGCGGGCTACGACTTCCAACAAGGAGACGGCCACGATGGGCTTTTCCAGCACTTCCGCCAACCCCTTGATTGCCGCCAGGCCGACGCGCAACCCGGTAAACGAACCGGGACCGGAGGCCACCACGAAAGCGTCAACTTGCGGCAGGGAAATCTTGTGCTTGGCCAGCAACGCTGCGATCTGCGGCACCAACTGGGCGGAGAAGGTTCCTCCTTCAATGGCCACGACCTCCAGCACGTCGAGGCGCCCGGCTTGGTGCCGCGCCAGAGCAATGCTTCCATGTTTTCCCGAAGTGTCGGCAGCGAGAAGAACCATGATGGGCCGCTTAATTCAAGCGTGCTCGTCCTCGACCAATTCCAGCAATACTCC
>JBGQDM010000020.1:0-36969 GCA_041495845.1 Terriglobia bacterium
CATCTCCTATTTGAATACCGCGCCGCTGATGTGGGACTTCGAACACGGCGCTGCCGGGCGGGATTTTGAGATTACCTACACCCTGCCGGCAGCGTGCGCCCGGGCGCTGGCCGAGGGAACGGCGGACATTGGCATCATTCCGGCGGCGGCGTATGCGAGTCTGCCGGGGCTGGTGATTCTTCCCAACGTAGCGATTGCGGCGCAGCGGGCGGTGCGATCCATTCTGCTGGTGAGCCGGAAGCCGCTGGCGGAGGTGCGGTCGGTGGCGTTGGACACTTCATCCATAACTTCAGTGGCATTATGTAAAGTGTTACTGGAGAAGTGGTTAGGAGGTAGACGAGAATACCGGCCGATGGCGCCGAATCTCTCCGCCATGCTGGCGGAGTGCGACGCCGGTCTGGTGATTGGCGACCCGGCACTGCTGATTGATCGCTCGCTGTTTCATACGCTCGACCTCGCCGAAGAGTGGCTGCGCTTTACCGGCAAGCCGTTTGTATTCGCCTTCTGGGCAGTGCGGGAAGCGGCGCTGAAGGAGGTCGCTCCCGGGCTGGATCTCGCGGCAGTATTCCAGACTTCGCGGGATCACGGGCTGTTGCCGGAAAACCTGGCGCTGATCTGCCGCGAGTGGGCGCAACGCTTGCGCATGGACGAAGCCGACGTGCGCAGTTATCTCACCGAAAACATTTTCTACTGGCTCGACGAGGCGTGCCTGGGCGGGCTGCGTCTTTACTACCGACTGGCAGCGGAGTGTGGAGCGTTGCCGACAGCACCGGAACTGCGCTTCCTGGGCTGACTGTCTGGGGCGCTTTCTGGCGGAAGGGGCGCTTCGTATAATGCAGTCCATCGGGGAGAGTTTCTGAGGAGAGCGCCTGTGCTGGATACGATTGGCTGGATTGCGACGGCTATTTTTTCGGTTTCATACTTTGTGCATAAGCCCGGACCGATGCGGTTAGTCCAGGGATTGGCCGCGGTATGTTGGATCGTGTACGGAGTGCTGCTGCACGCGCTGCCCATAATCGGCGCCAACATTATCGTGGCCAGCCTGGCGGTGTACTCGGCGTGGCGGACCAGGCGACTGGAGGCGGCGTAGCTTTTGCGCTGGCCCACTCTGCAACGATAGAATGAAGAAGATTCACGGCCTCGACACATGTCTCTGACAAAGCAACAGGCGCTTGATCTGTTCCACTCCGATGACTTGATTGGCATTGGCATGGAAGCCGATGCCGTGCGCCGCCGTCTGCATCCCGAGGGCGTGGCCAGCTACGTCATTGACCGCAATATCAATTACACAAATTTTTGTACTGAGTACTGCACCTTCTGCGCGTTTTACCGGCCGCTGAAGGGGGCGATGGCCAAGGAAGGCTACATCCTCGATTTCGAGACGATTTACGAAAAGGTGCGGGAAACAGTTGAGCTTGGCGGCACGGGCGTGCTGATGCAGGGCGGGCTGCATCCGGACCTCAAGATCGAGTGGCATACGCAGCTGTTGCGCGGCATCAAGCAGCGCTTTCCAAAGGTCCATTTGCACTGCTACTCGGCCTCAGAAATTCTCGCGATTGCGGGATATAGCCAGCTCAGCCTGCGCGACACGATTGCACAGTTGCGCGACGCCGGCCTCGACTCCATCCCCGGCGGTGGAGCGGAGATTCTGGATGATGAAGTGCGCTACCGCGTGGCGCGGCTGAAATGCCTGACCGAAGACTGGATCTCGGTGCACCGCACCGCCCACCAACTCGGCATGCGCACCACCGCGACCATGATGTTTGGCGTGGGCGAAACCTACGAACATCGCGTCAACCATTTTCAGGCGGTCTACGACCTGCAGGAAGAAACGGGCGGCTTCACGGCATTTATTCCCTGGAGTTTCCAGCCCAAAAACACCGCGCTCGGCGGACGCAAGTGGGACGAAGCGACAGCGGTTGAGTATTTGAAAGTGCTGGCCATCTCGCGGCTGTTTCTCTCCAACATTAAGAACGTGCAGTCGAGCTGGGTAACGCAAGGCCTGAAGGTCTGCCAGATGGGGCTGCGCTTCGGCGGCAACGATGTGGGCTCGGTGATGCTGGAAGAAAACGTGGTGCGGGCGGCGGGCGTGACCAATTGCACCACGGAGGAAGAACTGCGGCGGATCATCCGCGACGCCGGGTTCCGGCCCGCGCAGCGCGACACGCTCTATCGCACGTACTTCCTGAACTAGCTCGGGTACAATACTCACGCTGTTCGCCCCGGAGCAACCATCCGCCGGGTCTGCCAAGGAATTTGCCCTGACCCTCATTGCTTACATGCATTCGTTTGCACTGGCTGGGCCACGCGGCCTGGGGCACTACTTCCGCCAGCATTTTCTCGACCGCACCTTCCTGGGGCTGTATTCCGTCACGCCGTTTGATCTGGCGCTGCTGATTCCCTACTTCACGGTGCTGGTGGTGCTGGCGGCTTACGGCGGGCACCGCTATTGGCTGGTCTATCTTTATTACAAATACAGAAAGAACCACACTGGGGAACCGTCGTCGCAGTTTGCCGAACTGCCGCGGGTAACGGTGCAGTTGCCGATCTTTAACGAACAGTTTGTGGTGGAGCGGCTGCTGGAATCCGTCTGCCGGATCGACTATCCGAAAGACAAGCTGGACATTCAACTGCTGGATGATTCGACGGACGAGACCGTCGAGGTGGCGCGCAACCTGGTGGAGCGCTTCGCCGCACTCGGTCATCCCATCAGCTATCACCATCGTGACAACCGCCAGGGGTATAAGGCGGGAGCGCTCGATGCCGGGCTGGCCAGCGCGCGGGGTGAGTTTGTCGCCATTTTCGATGCCGACTTCACGCCGCCGGAAGATTTTCTGCTGCGCACCATTCATCATTTTGCCGAACCCGGGACCGGTATGGTGCAGACGCGCTGGACACACATCAACCGCAGCTACTCGCTGCTCACGGAGGTTGAGGCCATTTTGCTCGACGGCCACTTCGTGTTGGAGCATTCGGGCCGAGCGCGATCGGGCGTGTTTTTTAATTTCAATGGCACGGCCGGGGTGTGGCGGCGCTCGGCGATTGAGGAAGCGGGGGGCTGGCAGCACGACACACTGACCGAGGACACGGACCTCTCCTACCGCGCGCAACTCAAGGGCTGGAAATTCGTTTATTTGCAGGACGTGGAGTGCCCGGCGGAGTTGCCGGTGGAAATGACGGCGTTCAAGACGCAGCAGGCGCGCTGGGCCAAGGGGCTGATCCAAGTGGGGAAGAAAATTTTGCCGCGGGTGCTGCGCAGCAAAGAGTCGCTGCACACCAAGGTTGAGGCCTGCTTCCACCTCACCGCGAATCTGAGCTATCCGCTGATGATTGTGCTCTCGGTGCTGCTGCTGCCGGCCATGATTATTCGCTCCTACCAGGGCTGGTTCCAGATGCTGTTTATCGACCTCCCGTTGTTTATGGCGTCCACGTTTTCGATTTCCAGCTTTTATCTGGTGTCACAAAGAGAATTGTTTCCGCGGAAATGGCCGCGGGCGTTGCTCTATCTCCCGTTTCTAATGTCGCTGGGCATTGGGTTGACGGTGACGAACACGGTGGCGGTGCTGGAAGCACTGGTGGGCAAGCAGACGGCGTTTGCGCGTACGCCCAAGTACCGTGTGGAGTCGAGAAAAGACAGAGTGCGGACTTCAAAATACCGGAAACGTCTGGGCTGGGTGCCGTGGGTGGAACTGCTGATCGGATGTTATTTCGCTTCCACCGTCTACTACGCGATGACCACGGAGAACTACTTCACGGTGCCGTTTCTGCTGCTCTTCGTCATTGGCTACTGGTATACGGGATTGATGTCGCTGTTTCAGGGACGCTTCACGGGCCTCGCGCTGGGCGGGGCCCAGGGGCGCGCCAAGCCGTATCCGGTGGGCATCTAGTACCGTGTGTGCGCGAGTTGCAGAGGTGCTTCGTTACGCTCAGCATGACAGAGTGTGGGAGTTATTGAGACAGCCTCGTTCTCGGCAGAACCGGCATGGGGTTGCGGTTTGTGCCCGATCCCGAATACAATCGCGCACCATGCGAAAGCTTGCCTCTGTTCTTTTCCTACTCTCGGTAGCCGCCTGCGCCCTTGACCGTCAACCTAATGCCGACTATCGCGCCCGGCGCGAAGCGGTGGCGCGCAAAGCAGAAAGCGGCGTGGTCCTGATCTTCGCCGCGGTTGAAGACGAGGGCCCGAACGCCATCTATGGGTTCCGCCAATCCGACAATTTCTATTATCTGAGCGGATGGACCGAACCCGGAGCAGCGCTGCTGATTGCGGCCGCGGTGGAAGCCAAAGAGAACAAGCCGGGTCGGCCCTACCAGGAAATTCTTTTCTTGCCGCCGCACGATGCCTCCGAGGAGAAGTGGACCGGACCAAAACTTGGCGCGGACGATCCCAAGGCCACGGGCCTTACCGGTTTTGACCGGGTGGAGCCGCTGACCAAGCTGGATGAGGAGTTGTCGCGATTCCTCTCCCGGGGCAGCACGCTCTACACGGAGAAATCCGACGGCGCGGATTCCAACCGCAGTTCGGTAGCTTGGTTGAAGCGGACGAATGCCATTCCCAGCGGGGTGACGTATCAGTCGGCCTCGCCTCTGGTGACGTCGGTACGCACCATCAAGGACGCCGGCGAAATCGCGCTGATCCGCCACGCCACCGAAGCTTCGGTGGCCGCTCACATTGCCGCCATGCACGCTATGAGGCCGAGCCTGAACGAGCGCGACATTTCCGCCCTGATGCAGTACGAGTGGGGCAAGCGAGGCTGCGAACGGCCAGCCTATTCTCCGATTGTCGGCGCCGGCTTCAGCTCCACCGTGCTGCACTACTCGGATGATTCCGCCGTGATTCAAAATGGCGACATTGTGGTGATCGACGCGGCCGGAGAGTATTCGATGTACGCCTCGGACGTCACGCGGACGCTGCCGGCGAACGGCAAGTTCACACCGCGCCAGCGCGAAATCTATGACATCGTGCTGGGCGCGCAGGAAGCCGCCATTGCCGCCTTCCAGCCGGGGAAATCCACCATCGGGCGGGACAAGGGCCCCGACTCGCTCTTCAAGGCTGCCTACGACTACATCAATACCCACGGTAAAGACCTGCACGGCAAGCCGCTCGGCGAATACTTTATTCACGGGCTGAGCCACTACGTGGGGCTGAGTGTGCACGACGTAAACGACTACACGGTCCCGCTGGCGCCGGGCATGGTGTTCACCATCGAGCCCGGAATTTATATTCCGGAAGAGAGGCTCGGAGCGCGCATTGAAGACACGTTTTACGTGGACAAGGACGGGAAGCTGGTAAGTCTTTCAGCCGGAGCGCCGCGGAAGGCGGAAGATGTGGAGCGGATGATGGCCGCGCACACGCCCCTGCCGTAGCCCGCCGGAGCGTTGGGTCTGGTATCCTAAACAATCATGCGGATGTTGTGGTGGTTTGCCGCGCTGAGCGCAAGTCTGGTCGTGGTGGCGGCGGTTTCGCTGACCGCCTATCTCCGCGTGCGGCGCCAGATGAAGGCCTCTGACGCGGCGCTGCAGGGCACCCTGGACGAAATCGAAAAAGAACGCCGGACCGAAAAGTCCTAGTTTCGCGCGAGGAAGATCACGATGTCGAAGGCCGCAGTCAACACGCTGAATCCGATAGAAGCGCAGCCACTCTCCTGGCCGATGCAGGCGGTGGTCGTGGTAAGCGCCAGCCTGTTCGTGGCCCTGTGCGCGCGGATCACGGTGCCGCTTCCCTTCACCCCGGTACCGTTGACGCTGCAGAATTTTGCCGTGCTGTTAGTGGGGATGGTCCTCGGCAGCCGCCGCGGCTTTGCTGTCCTGGCACTGTATTTATTTGAGGGCGCTACCGGAATGCCCGTCTTCAACCCCACCGGCCCGGGTGGAATTGCCCAGTTGCTGGGACCGACGGGCGGGTTTCTGATGGCGTACCCCGTGGTGGCTTTTGTGGCAGGATGGCTGACGGAGCGCGCCGAGCGAACATTTCTCCGATCGGCCCTGGCCGGATTGGCAGCTGAAGTATGGTTGTTCGCCGGCGGTCTGGGCTGGCTTGTCTACCTCACTCACTCCGCCGGCATGGCGTTGCGGCTGGGCCTGTACTGGTTCTTGTTCGCGGAAGTCATCAAGATTTTGCTGGCGGCGCGCGTCAGCACCACACTGCGGCGCAATTTCCGCGTTGCCTGACATTTCGTTGCGTACCACCCGAGATCATTCAACTGATGCCGACTGATACCAGCCAAGCCGTCCGCGAAATCACCATCGCCCATAGCCCTGACTCGGACGATGCCTTCATGTTCTACGGCCTCGCCACCAACAAGGTGCGCGTGCCCGGCCTGCGCTTTACCCACACGCTGTGCGACATTGAAACCCTGAACCGCAAGGCTATGGACGGCGGCGTGTATGACGTCACCGCGATATCTTTCCATGCCTACCCTTATCTGCAGGACCAATACGCACTGATGCCGAGTGGAGGCAGCGTAGGCGATGGCTATGGACCGATGATTGTAGCGACGCGGCCCTTCAGCGTGGATGAGGTGAAACTTCACCGCATCGCTGTACCGGGAACGCTGACTACGGCGTATCTCGCGCTGCAGTTGTTTGCGCCGGGGATCGAAACGGAAGTCGTGCCCTTTGATCAGATCATTCCGCAAATCGTCGATGGGCGCTTTGAAGCCGGGCTGATCATTCACGAAGGCCAGCTCACCTATTCGAAGGCGGGTTTGCAACGCGTGGTCGATCTGGGACGCTGGTGGCAACAGATGACGGGATTGCCGCTGCCACTGGGCGGCAATGCCATCCGCCGCTCGCTGGGGCCGGTGCTGATTGCGAGCGTTTGCCAGGCGTTGCGCGAGAGCATTCAGTACGCGCTCGACCATCGCGAGGAGGCGCTCGCCTATGCCATGCAGTTTGCCCGCGACCTGGACACGCAATCCGCCGACAAGTTCGTTGGCATGTACGTGAACGAACGCACCCTGGACTACGGCCCCGATGGCCGCGAAGCGATACGCCGATTGTTGGACATGGGACACGCGGCGGGAATCATTCCCATGGTGCCGCGGGTGGAGTTTGTGGAAGGTAGCTCCTAGCTCCTAAGCTCTTAGCTTCTAGCTTTCAGCGACCGGCTCTCATCTTTCAGAGGCACCCTCTTCTCCCCACACGCTAAGCACCTCTACCGCACGTGTTCCGGAAACGAAAAGATCGGGTCCACGTCCACCGGTACATCCGACGCCGACTGTAACGCGGTCTTCAGTTCCGCCGGCATTTGGTCATACTTGGCGAACCACTGTTCTGAGCGCGCTCGATCGCCCGTGGCTTCGATCGCGAGGAGTTCTTTCGCTAGCTCAGCGATCACGCCCGGCATCTTGGCGAAGTCCACAGCGTAGCGTCCGCTGGGTTCGCGTCGCACCGCGCCTTTTTCCAGCAGGTAATTGAACTCCATCATTTCCGCGCGGCCGTGGGCCTCGCCTGTACCGAAGCGCACGGTGCGGAAAATCCCGGCGAGGTAGGAGGAGTAGTACTCTTCCAGTTTTTGCTTAGGCAGTTCGCCATGCTCGATCAGCCACCCCAAGGCAAACATGCCAACCACGTCAGCCTTCGCTTCCTCCAACCCACCGAAGCTGGGACCGACGGCCTCGCGAATGTCCACCTTTCCGTTGGCCGTGCGCGAGTATAACGGACCGAGCCCGTGGCAAATCTCATGCATGATGGTAGCGAGCAGATAGCCTTCTGCCGATGCTTTCGCGGCCTGCTCCGGACGCATCAACTTCCGCGCCACCGGCAGGATGACGTAGTTCACCCGCGCATCCATGAAATTCTTGAAGAAGAGTTTCTTGCTGCCCTTCGCCTGGTGAACGCGAGGATCGTTGGGCAAATTGTCAGCTACGGCCTGATAGCCGTGGCGCAAGTCACCCGCACGAAACGGCGCATCGCTTACTTCCATCGGCGTTTCCAGGCCGTGCTTGGAAGGCCGGTCTTCCGCCGCCAGGGGCAGCGCGTCCTGAATGTCGGGAACGTATTTCTGGAAGAGCGCGGCCTTCTTACTGGCAGCGTCATCGCGAATCAGAATCGAAGCGCCGTAGGAGGTTTTGAGGCCGAGCAGGCCGTCCAGATAGGTCTCATAGGGCGCGAAGATCACGTCGAACTTGGGGTTTTTCAGCTCGACCCAGGCCAGATCGCTGGCATAGTAGTCGTCGGTAAGCAGGGCGTCAGCGCGCAGGCGCAGGAAATTGGCAAACGCTGGATCATCGCTGAGTTGCGCCGCCTGGCGGAGTGCTCGCGCGGCCGGCTCCAGAAACGTGCGGTAGGCGATGTGATACGGCAGCCCTTCGAGATCCTGGCCGCGCCGCCGCACCACGGTGAAACTGCTGTAGATTTCCGCCTTCTTCTCCGGATGCGCTTTCACATAGGCATCCACTTCCGCCTGCGTCAGGTCTTTGGGATAGAGGCCGCGCCCCGGCGGCATGGGCTCCGTACCCACGAAGGCTTTGTTTTCGTCCACCAGGCTGAATCGTGCGCCGTTGATGCGGAGATAGCGCCGCAACTGCTGGTCGCGCGCATGCGTGCTACCGGCGAGCGACTGGTAGAGCGCCAAACCCTCCGGATCACTCTGGCGCCAGAAGATGTTCTCCAGATCACGGCAAGCTTCCACCAACTTCTCCACCAGCTGGCGTTCCCGAGGAGTGAGCCGAGCCGCATGGAACGGCATGTTCACGCGACGAAAGCGGGCCAATTGCTGCGGCAAGTCGGGCGCCACCTGAAGCTGCGCCGAGACTGCGCCGCGGGCCGCGGTCCCCGTCATGGGGCGGTTGGGTTTGGCGGTTTCGGCGGCGGCCGCAGTCAGAACCAGAAGGAGCAGGCAGGCAAAGAGTCGGGTAGGGTTCACAGTCAAAATTTTAGCAAGCATTTCCCTTCCGCGCTTCGCTGAAACACTGAAACTCGCTATGATTTCAGTTATGCCTGTTTCGTCTTCCCGCGCGCCGCAGACCCTGCTCATTGACGCGGACGACACTCTCTGGGAAAACAACATTTATTTTGAGCGGGTCATCGCCAGCTTCATTTCGTTTCTGAATCACCACGAGTTCACGCCGGAGCAGGTGCGCGCGGCACTCAATGAGGTAGAGCACGACTGCATCCTGAGACACGGCTATGGCCTGCACAGCTTTGTGCATGCGCTGACCGCCACTTTTGAGCGACTGGCGGTCGAGCCACTCACCCCCGCCATCCGCGAGACCATTCACGGCCTGGCGCAGACGATTGCCGATCATCCCGTGGAAATACTTTCCGGCGTCCCGGAAACGCTTGACTATCTTTCCGGCCGGCACCGCCTGATTCTGATGACCAAGGGTGCGGTCGCAGAACAGACGGGCAAGATCGAGCGCTCCGTCCTGAAGAATTTTTTTGCCGCCGTGGAAATTGTGGCCGAGAAGAACGCGCCTACCTACCGCGCCCTGATGGAAAAATACGAACTTGTGCCCGAGGAAAGCTGGATGGTGGGCAACAGCCCAAAATCGGACATTAACCCGGCCCTGGCAGCTGGCCTCAACGCCGTCTTTGTTCCGCACGACAATACCTGGGTGCTGGAGCACGAAGAGGTGGCCAGCGCGCCGCCCGGAAGACAGTTGCTCGTGCTGGAAGAATTTTCCCGCCTGCGCCTGCGCTTCTAACGGTCTTTGCCGCACCAAACTAACTAACACGTCCTCGACTGCTGGAATTCCGCACATGCTACTCTCGAACTGCTCTGTACATTTCCTGCGACCGCGCTTTGCGTGGGAGTGACTGGAACCAATTTGCGGCGGGTACTGCGAACGGTAGAGGCGCTATCCGACCTCGGGCCGCAGATGACGGCTGAGCGCGATTTTTCGGAGATCGCGCGCGCCATGCTCGCGGCCGTGGTCGAAGCCGCTGGAGCGCGGGAAGGCGCTCTCTTTATTTTTAGCGACCGGCCCGCCCGCTTGAGCGCCACCGTCTCCCAGGGTTTTGCCCTACTGCCTGATCCAGCCGTAATTCCGCTGCTCCCCCGACATGTGCACGCACTGACTACGGCGCGCCAGCCCGTGCTGCTCAACGCCAGTTCCTACGACATTTTTCTGAGCGCCAACGGCAACGTGGCGCCGGAACTCTTTAAGTGTCTTGCCCCGCTCCGCGTTGCCGGACGCCTGGCCGGCGCCATCGTGCTGGGGCGCCGCGAAGGCGAGGCGCTCTACGAGGAAGACGACCTCGGGGCCATCGGACTCATCAGCAACTATGTTGCACTGGCGGTGCAAAACCACAACCTGACCCAAACCCTGACCCAGCGGGTGGCAGAAAACCTGAAGCTCATGGCTTCGATGCACGGCTTCTATGACAACACGCTGGAAGCCTTCGCCGCCGCCATTGATGTGAAGCACGTCAACATTCAGGGACACTCGGTGCGGGTGGGGCGCTACGCTGCCGCCATCGGTGAAGCGCTGGCCCTGGAGCAGACACAGATCACGGCCCTGCGTTCCGCCGGCTACCTGCATGACATCGGCAAAGTGGCGGTGGACAAGGCCCTGTTCGGCAAGCCGGCGGCGCTCGACGCGCGCGAATTTCAAGAGATGGCCGACCATACCACGGTGGGCCACGGGATTGTATGTCAGGTCCAGTTTCCCTGGCCCATGGTGCCGGAGATCGTCCGCTGGCACCATGAACGCGGCGACGGCTCCGGCTATCCCGACCGTTTGCACGCGGAAGAACTTTCATTGCCCGTACGCATCATCGCGCTGGCCGATACGTTCGATGCCATGACCACCGAACGCCCGTATCGCGGCGCCATCTCGCTGGGCAGTGCGCTGAGCGAACTGGTGCGTTTGTCCCCACAAAAATTTGACGCCGACGTGCTGCAAGCTCTGCTGGTGCAGGTACGCCGCGATGCCGTGGGCAGCAACCGCACCCCGTTTCTCCCCGGCGAACTGGCGCGCCACATCGCGCCCCCGGATGTAGACCAGTTGGCAGCGCTGCTGCAACATAAGGTCACGCAAAACCGGCTGTATCTCACCTAGGGCAGTCGACTTCCGAAAGAGATAGACTTGGAGTCTGCGTGATTATGCCCATCACTCGCCGCGTCTTCGTTCGCAATGGGGCTCTGGCGCTGGTCGGGACTTCGGCGCTGCCGGTGTTTCTTAAGCGCGCCATCGCCGTCGCCGGCCCGGCTGCGCGGGACAAGCGGCTCGTCGTCATTTTCCAACGCGGCGCTGCGGACGGATTGAACATGGTCGTGCCCCACGCCGAACCCGCGTACTACTCCATGCGCCCGACCATCAACATCCCGCGCCACGCCGTGCTCGACCTCGACGGCTTCTTCGGTCTGCACCCGGCGCTGACGCCGCTCCAACCGCTGTGGAAACAGCGCCATCTCGCCATCGTCCACGCTGCCGGCTCTCCGGACGCAACCCGCTCCCACTTTGACGCGCAGGATTACATGGAGTCGGGCACGCCCGGCTTCAAAACCACAGAGGAAGGCTGGCTCAACCGCGCCTTACACGCCGTGCCCGCACCTAACGGCAGCAGTGGCTTTCGCGCCATCGCGCTCGGGCACGCGCTGCCACGGATTCTGGCCGGCCCCGAACCTGCCGTTGCTGCGAACAACATCAACGACTTGCGTGTCGGCGGACGCAATTCCAAAACCGCGCCCGGAGCCGACTACCCGCGCGGATACTTTGGCGACAGCCTGCGCCGGCTGGCGCAGATGATCAAGGCGAACTCCAGCGTACAGGTTGCCTTCGCCGATATCGGCGGTTGGGACCATCACGCCAACCAAGGAGGCACACAGGGCCAACTTGCCAACCTGCTCCGCGAATTTTCCGGGGCGCTCGCAGCTTTCTGGACCGACCTCGGCGACCTCGCCGAAGACACGATCGTCATCACCATGTCAGAATTCGGCCGCACCGCCCGCGAAAACAGCAACCGCGGCACCGACCACGGTCATGCCAACGTCATGTTGGTGATGGGGGGCCGGGTGAAGGGCGGCAAAGTGTACGGCCGCTGGCCCGGGCTTGAAACTTCACAACTCCACGAAGGCCGCGACCTGGCCGTCACCACTGACTTCCGCCGCGTGCTTGGCGAAGCCGTGGCGCAGCATCTGGGCAACGGCCAACTCGATTCCGTGTTTCCGGAATTCGATAACAGCCCGGCGAACTTCCTGCGCTTCCTCGGCTGAGGGTTTGGAGCGCCCCCTTCGCCTCTAGACCTCGACCTCGACGTTCTCACCCGCCACCCGCAGCGGATAGGTCCGCACTTTCGCGGCGGCGCTGTGGGTGGCTTCGCCGCTCTTCAGACCAAATGTCCAGCCGTGCCATGGGCAAATGATCTTGGGGCCATCCACCACCCCGCCGCCCAGCGGCCCGCCGCGATGCAGACAGACGTTGTCCAGCGCACACAACTCTCCGCCCGTTCGCGCCACGCACACCACATTCGCGCCGGCGGAAAACTCTTTGGCTTCGCCCTCTTCCGGCATCTCTGCCAGCGTCCCAATTTTCACAAATTCAGACATGCCTCTCCTCGGCTCTGGGTTTCCTGAAAGCTGATGGCTGAAAGCTGAGAGCTATTTCGGCTGCATGGTCTGCGCAATCATGATCTGGCGCTTGAAGTCCTCGACCATGTTCTCGGCCAGCCGCACTTCGGTGGGGCGCTTGGCCAGCGACATCTGATCAATCTTGTCCTGCAGCTTGAGCAGCGCATAGAAGAGGTTTTCCGGCCGCGGGGGGCAGCCGATGACGTAGACATCCACCGGCACAATCTTGTCCACGCCTTGCAGCACCGCGTACGTATTGAACGGCCCGCCCACCGACGAGCACGCGCCCATCGAGATCACCCACTTCGGGTCGGGCATCTGCTCATAGATGCGCTTCAACACCGGCGCCATCTTCAGCGTCACCGTGCCGGAAACAATCATCAGGTCAGACTGGCGCGGACTGGGGCGGAACACTTCGGAGCCAAAGCGCGCAATATCGAAGCGCGAGGTGGACGACGCGATCATCTCGATGGCGCAGCAGGCCAGCCCAAACGTCATCGGCCAGAGCGCCGACTTGCGCGCCCAGTTAAACACGTAGTCGACCGACGAAATCAGGAAGTTCTTTTCAAACTTGTTCTGCAGCCAGCTCATGCGCCCTGCCTTGTTGGCAATGTCGTTCGCGTCAACGCGCGTCGAACCCACTCTACCCTGCCCGCCCAGCGCGTCCCAGTGACCGGTATCACACAGGCAGTCTAGGACCGGGTGAGGGGAGTGTCAATTGATGGAGAGAAAGGCCGCCACACCTCTGCTTCGGAACCTAGTTAGAACATCGCGACGACCGGTACCCACCTAGTCCGCTGCCAGGGCCAGACGTTCGCAGCCGCCGTTCAGGTCCGCGGCGAGCAGACGATGGAAGAGATGCTCGCCCGCTTCACGGCGCACGCTCAGCCGGCCCGCACCATACGCCCGCGACTTGAGCCCGCGCTGTACCGATTCGCAGATGCCAATGTCTTCGTCCTGCACACGGTTGCCGACTGCGGTGCTGGCAGCGTTGTGTTCGCGGGCTGACGCACTCACATCGGCAAAATAGAAATCGAAAATGACTTCGCAGTGGTCCGTGTCGAGCGGGAGTACCAGGTTGGTGTCGAGATAGCCCTCGTAACAATTGAACATGAAGTTGGGATAGAGCCAGTAATAGCGGGCACGATCGCCTTTCCGGGTGGCGCCGGTGGCGGCGTCTTCGTCCGAAGCCACCATGGGGCTCGACTGCAAGCAGTAGCGATCTTTGTTTTCGATGGTGTACTTGGAGTAGTCGAGCACGCTGCTCAGCCCCTTATGGAGATGGGGAACGTGATAGCCGCCGTCGAGGTAGTTGTCCACAAACACTTTCCAGTTACAGGCCAGCGTCCAGGTGCGGCGCTCGAAGAAGTGCAGGCGCGTGAGGTTCAGTGGGGCGGTGCTGGCGATGAGGCTGGCGAGAAAATCTTGGAGCGGCGCCGCCGCGGGATCGAGGTTCACGAAGACAAAATTTTCCCAGGTATCGACCTTCACCGGCATGAGACCGTTCTTGGCCGCGTCAAAGCCGCAGACGCCGGCAAATTCCGGTACCCCCTTGAGCGCGCCATCCAGACCGTAGCTCCAGCCGTGATAGGGGCAGCGCAGGATGCTGGCCTGGCCACAGGGCTCGGTCATGACGGCGGCGGCGTGATGGCGGCAAACGTTGAAGAAAGCGCGGAGGGCGCCATCCTGGCCGCGCACGATGATGATAGGCTCACCGGCAAGATTCGTTGTCAGATACTGGCCGGGCTGCGCCACCTGATCCGTGCGACCGGCGGCGAGCCAGTTGCGGCTAAACACAGTCTGGCGTTCGAGTTCGGAAATGCGGTCATCTACGTACCACGGCGCCGGAATGGTAAATGCATCGGCCAGAGAAGCCTGCGGATTGTAACTGGAGAGTATTTCTCGAATCGTCGGCGGCATGCGGCTTCTCCTTAGGGCAAGTGCTGGACAGTTGCTGCGGATGAACGCAAATCGAATCCAGAGATTTCAACTGTTGGACCCGATGGCGCGACGCAGCAACTGCAATAACTGTTCAATGCGGGCTTCATTCTGGCCGGGCAAACCACTGCGGCGGAAAAGGCCGGGATCGAGTTCTGCCGAAACCAGTGTGTCCTGAAAGCGCTCCATCATCCAGTCA
Source organism: Terriglobia bacterium (assembly GCA_041495845.1). Taxonomy (GTDB): domain Bacteria; phylum Acidobacteriota; class Terriglobia; order Terriglobales; family Acidobacteriaceae; genus JBGQDM01. The sequence goes on from JBGQDM010000020.1 coordinate 14,655, forward strand.
AGGACGGAGACGATCATTTCGGCGTCCAGGTCCTGGCGCAGTTCGCCGCGCTCCAGACCCAAGCGGATGAGCGGCATCCGGCCATAAGGATCTTCATGGGCGACAAAGCGGTTGATTTCGCGCTTCAGCGGCAGGTTGCTGCAGTAATTGCCGAGCAGCGCAATGCGGTAGCGAATCCAGTCTTCGTGCACCAGATGTTCGGTGTGCAGCAACCAGTAGCGAAGAATCTCGAAGAAGCCCTTCTGGCGGACTTCAGCAGGAACGTCGAGATACTTGGGGAATGAACTGGTGGCACGCTTGAAGACTTCGAGGAAGAGGCCTTCCTTACTGCCGAAGTGTTGGAAGATGCTGCCCTTGGCAATGCCGAGTTCGCTGGCGATGTCGGCGACGCGCACGTCTTCGTAACCGTGTTCCGCGAAACGGCGGATGGCGGTGTCAACAATCTGGCTGCGCTTGGCGCTGGTACGAGCGCTGAGCGGAGCAGGAGCGGAGGCGAGAGGTGCAGAGACTACCCTTCTAAGCATGGCCCGATTTGACCCTAAGTCACCAAATGGTACAGGAGACGGCTGCGCTTCACAATTCACATTTTGCGACGGTTAGGGTAAGGTAGTCGAGCATTTTGTTGGAAAAGTTTTGAACCGTGGGTCAGATCGGCTAAACGTGGGCTCCAGCACCATTTACGACGCGATTGTGGTGGGCGGTGGCCACAACGGACTGACCGCGGCAGCTTACTTGGCGCGCGCCGGCATGCGGGCCCTGCTGCTGGAGCGACGCGAGATGGTGGGCGGCTGCTGCGTGACAGAAGAAATCGCGCCCGGCTGCCGTGCTTCCACCACTTCCTACATTGCCAGCATGCTGCGGCCCGAAGTGATTCGCGATCTCGGGTTACGCGAGCACGGGCTGCGCATGGTGCCTTGCGATCCAGCGCTGCTGGTCCCTTTTCCGGACGGCGCCGTCGCGCCCTGGTGGTCGGAGCGGGAACGCACGGTGGCGGAATTGAAGAAGTTTTCGCCGCGCGACGCGCAAACCTTTGTTCGGGTAGACGATCAGCTGAAAACACTGGCACGGTATTTGCAGCCATTTTTTCTGGAACCGCCACCGGTTCTGCGGGCGCCGGGCCTGGAGGGCTGGCTGGATTTGTTGCGCGTGGGCAAACGCTTCCGCGGAATTTCGAGTGATGAAATCGCGCAACTAGTCGCATTTCTGACCGGATCGCTGGGAGATTTTCTTGATCGGAATTATGAATCCGACAAAGTGAAGACGCTGTTTCTGGCGAACAATGTGTATGGGAAGCACGGTGGGCCATACCAACCCGGAACGGCGCTCGGCCTTTTGTTTCATTTGCTGAGTGGGGGCGAGCATGAACTGCAAGGCTTTTATGGCCACGTGATGGGAGGTATGGGATCGATCACGCAGGCGTTGGCGGCGGCCGGGCGAAAACTCGGAGTGGAGATTCGCACGGCGGCGCCGGTGGCGCAGATTCTGGTGCGCGACGGGCGCGCCTCCGGCGTGGCGCTTGAGAATGGCACCGAAATTCACAGCCGCTTCGTGCTTTCCAACGCAGACCCCAAACGCACATTTCTGCAGCTGGTGGAAGCGAGTGCGCTGCCTGCGGAGTTTCGCGCCGCTGTGGCCGGAATCAAAATGAACGGGCCCTGCGCCAAAGTGAACCTGGTGCTCAGCGAAGAACCGAAGGTGACAGGAATGCCTGCGGAATTTTCGCTCTCCCAGCGGGCGCTGTTCACGCTGGTGCCCTCGCTGGAATTTGCCGAGCGCTGCTATGACGTGGCCAAGTACGGCGACATCCCCGAAGAGTTGTGGGTGGATTGCGTGGTGGCATCCAACGCCGATCCCAGCCTGGCCCCGCCCGGCCGGCACGTGATGACGTGCTTCGTGCAGTATGTGCCCTACAACCTGCGGCAGGGCACATGGGACGAAAAACGCGAATTGCTGGGCCAGCGCGTGCTGCGGAAGATTGGTGAATACGCTCCCAACGTACCGGGAGCAGTCGTGGCGCAACAAATTCTTACGCCCCTTGATCTGGAGCGCACCTACGGCATTACTGAAGGAAACATTTTCCACGGAGATTTGTCGCTGGAACAGTTGTTCTTTATGCGGCCGGTGGCGGGATGGGCGCAGTACCGAACGCCGGTGCCAGGACTCTATTTGTGCGGCGCAGGAGCGCATCCAGGCGGTGGCGTTACCGGCGCTCCGGGGCACAACGCCGCACAACAGGTGCTGCGCGACAGCAAGCGCGGCGGACGGCGGACGGCGCGAGCATGAGCGCGAATTCCCTTCCCCAATCTCCGTCACCTCGGACTTCCTTGCCCCAGTCGACGCTTCCCACGACCGCCGACTTCGTGATTGTGGGCGCCGGCGTGATGGGCGCATCTCTGGCGTTTCATTTGACCCGGAGCAAGGCGGGACGCGTCGTCGTGCTGGACAAAGATTATGCCGGGCAGGGCGGCAGTGGGCGGTCTTCAGCCCTGGTGCGCATGCACTATAGCTATCCGCCGGAAGTGCAACTGGCGGTGAAGAGTCTGGAGATTTTTGCGCACTGGCGTGAGTATGTGGGTACGGCTGGGGAATTTCGCAAGACCGGGTTTGTGCGCATTGTTGCACCCCACGAGATTGAAAGGCTGAAGGCCAACGTGGCGATGCAACGGGCGCTGGGCGTAACGGCGGAGTTGATTGACGCCGTCGAACTAAAACAGCTGGAGCCAGACTGGGTGGTGGACGATGTGACCCTGGCAGCGTATGAACCAGACTCGGGCTACGGTGACGGCTCGGTGGTGGCCAATGATTTCCTGGAAGTCGCGCGCGCGAACGGAGCACAATATTTTCCGCGAACGCGCGTGGCCGCGCTGCGCGTGGAGAAAGAACGGGTGTGCGGCGTGGTCACCGACCGCGGAGACATTTCCGCCGGGGTGGTGGTGGGCGCCACCGGCCCCTGGACGAAGCCTCTCTTTGCGACTGCCGGCGTAGAGTTGCCGATTGAAACCGAGTATCACCAAGTGGCGATTTTGCGGAATCCGCCACAGATGAAAAGTGGCGGCGGCGCCTGCATTGATTCGGGCACGGCAACGTACTTCCGTTCGGATGGCGGAGAGAAAACGCTGGTGGGAGATTTCTACGGACGTCGCGACGTGGATCCGGACAATTTCCCGCAGCGACCGGCGAGCGAGGAGATCGAAGCCCTGGTGGAACGGGCGGCGCGGCGCGTGCCGCTGCTGGAACACGCCGAGATGATGCGCGGCGTGACCGGCGTCTACGACATGACCCCGGACGCACGGCCGCTGCTCGGCGAGACGGCGGTAAAGGGGCTGTATGTCATGGCGGGTTTTTCAGGCATGGGATTCAAGATTTCCCCGGCCGTTGGATTGGTGATGGCGGAACTGCTAACCGAACGCCGCACGAGCACGGTGGACTTGACGCCGTTCCGGCCCCAACGGTTTGCGGAAGGACAGCCGATCCGAGCGGAGTTTGAGTACGAAGACGATTGAATTGCGAAGGCGGCGAGCTGTGCCGGGCAAAGAGATTTTTCGCTTCGCTCAGGATGACAAATGAGCAACGGATAAGGAGCAGGTCATGAAAAAAGGAATTCTGGAACGGTTGCACGATGGCATTGTGCTGGGCGATGGCGGCTACTTGCTGGAACTGGAAAAACGGGGCTGGGTGCGGCCGGGACCGTTCACGCCGGAAGTGGCGATCACGTATCCCCCGGCGCTGCGCGAACTGCATGTCGAGTTTCGCGAGGCGGGAGCGGAGGTTTTGCAGGCGCTGACCTTCTACGCTTCGCGCGACAAGCTGGCGACCGTTGGATTGGCCGACCGACTGGAGGACATCAATCGCTCAGCCGTCCGCATCGCCAAAGAAGTGGCGGAGGACCGTTGCCTGGTGGCCGGAAACCTGAGCCTTACCTGGATGTACGAACCCAACAGCCCGGCAGCAGCGGACAAAGTGCGCGCCACGTTTGATGAGCAGTTGGCAGTGCAAGTGGAAGAAGGCATCGACTTTATCATTGGCGAAACTTTCTCATGGCTGGGGGAGGCGTTGCTCGCGGTGGAGCGAGCGAAAAAGACAGGCCTGCCGGTGATGGTCACGATCTGTTTTGAAAATGAGAACCAGACTACCGATGGGAAAAGCGCGGCGGAGGCGGCCAAGGCGCTGGTGGGAGCCGGCGCCGACATTGTCGGCATGAACTGCCTGCGCCCTCCCGAGCACACGCTGCCGTGGATGGAACAGATGCGAAAAGCCGTGCCCTCAGCGTATCTGGCGTGCCAGCCGGTGGCCTACCGCACGCCGAAGGAGAAACCGGATTTCACCAGCCAGCCTGGATTTCCGTATGAACTGGATCCCTTGCAACTCAGCCGCAGAGAGATGGGCGAATACGCAAGACAGGCACGCGACATGGGGATCGATTTCATTGGAGCGTGCTGCGGCACGGTGGCGGCGCATATCCGCGAGATGGCCAAAGTCCTGGGCAAACTGCCCGAGGATTCGCGCATCTGGAACAAGGGCGGAGAGAAACCGATGTCGGCGTATGAGTATTACGGGCATGATGCGGTGAAGAAGTAGCTGCTAGTTGCTCAGGAGGATTCCTTGCGATTTCTTGACCGGTTGCAACCGCTGGGGCTGTTGGGATTGCGGGTGGTGCTGGGTGTGATCATGGCGGGGCATGGCTACCGCAAGTTTTTTGCGGGCGGGATGCCGCATCACTTCGACCTGGTGCGGCACATTGGGCTGCCGGGCTGGCTGGCGTACGTTTCGGCGGGAGCAGAATTCTTTGGCGGCCTGCTGCTGGTGATGGGGTTGTTTACCCGGCTGGCAGCGCTGGCTGTGTTCATCGACATGCTGGTGGCGGTGCTGAAAGTGCATTGGAGCAATGGGCTGATGGGACCAAACGGCAGCGAGTTCCCGCTGTCGCTGATGGCCATGGCATTTGCGCTGATTTTTCTCGGTGCGGGAGCCATCTCGCTGGATCACGTGTTGCGGGGCGGTGGTGGTGGCAGAAGAGCAGCGAGCAAATAGCTGGGCAGCTTTCAGCTTCTAGCTTCGACCATCTGCGGAAAATCCTAAAACGCTGAGGGCGCGGAGGACCACCGGCCCAGACCTACGAAATTTTCGATTCGCCGGCGGGTTCAGCTGCGCCAACGGTCCACTCCATACCACCAGACGAGGCGGATGAATTCGTCAAAAAAAGTCTTGGCCCACTGGCGGTGGTGGTACCAGGGCGCGCCGAAGGTGCGTGGGTCACGAGCGGCGGCGACGGAAAACTCGAACTGCGGAAGTTCATGACGCAGAGTGGAGCAAGCGCGACGAGTATGGAAGTCGGAGGTCACGATCAGGACGCGGCGTGCGCCCAGGGCTTGCAGGCAGCGGCCGGCGTCACGGGCTTCATCGCGAGTGGAAAGGCCTTCGATCGGACAAACCGTGGCGACTCCGGGCGCGATGGAATCCAGGTAATGCTGCGCCAGTTCGGTCTGGGTCCACTGATAGACGTATGCGCGGGCGGGCACATTGAGGATGATGCGGGGAGCGTATTGCTGGCGTAGCAAGTCGAGCGCCAGCGCTGGACGGGCTTCGGTTTCGCCGGCCAGAACGAGAATCGCGTCGGCCGGTTGGCGGTCATCCACCACCAGCCAGTTGGCCGCGCGGGTCGCGACCCACCATGCGATCCCACACGCGAAGACGAGCAGAAGTGGGGTGACACGCTTGAGGCTGAAGCGACGCAATTTGGTATTCCTCCGCTGAAAAAGTGAGTCCGAGGTCAGGGACGCCAATTGCCCCCAAAGGAGATTGCACATGGAACTGCCCAACCCGGGCTAACCCACGTAGAATCTTGACGTTGGTAACACGAAAGTGGTCTGGTACCTGCACCCACGGCGTAGTACTCTGACTTCATTCTTACTTTAATTCTTTTTTGTTCGCAGGGGGAATCATGCCAAAGGAATCTTTGACGGTGACGCCGGCTTCGGAACTGATTGCACGCATTGAGAAGCGCGAGGCGAAAATCGGAGTGATTGGCCTCGGCTATGTGGGCCTGCCGTTGGCCATGCTGTTCAGCGCGCAAAAGTTCAAAGTCACCGGCTTTGACATTGACGCCAAGAAAGTGGAGACGCTGATGCAGGGCGGCACCTACATTCAGCGCATCACAACGGCGGAGGTCGCCGAACTGCGCAGCCGTGGCTTCGTTCCCACTTCCGACTACAAACTGCTGCGGGAGATGGACGCCATCATCATCTGCGTCCCCACGCCGCTGAATGAGTATCACGAGCCCGACATGAGTTACATCACAACGACAGCGGAGGCGATCGCGCCCAACCTCCGCGCTGGACAGGTGGTAATTCTGGAGAGCACGACCTATCCCGGAACCACCGCGGAAGTGCTGGTGCCGCTGCTGGAGAAAAACGGCAACGGGCTGAAAGCGTCGCGCCATGGGTCGGCGGGAAGCAAAGAATTTTTCGTGGTCTTCTCGCCCGAACGTGAAGACCCGGGCAACACCACGGTGGAGCGCAAGGACATCCCCAAGGTGGTGGGCGGGCTGGATGCGCCGGCAGCGGAGGTTGCAGCGGCCCTTTACGCATCAATCTTCAAGCGGGTGGTGCCGGTGTCTTCGCCGGCAGCTGCGGAGATGACCAAGCTGCTGGAAAACATTTACCGCTGCGTCAACATCGCGCTGGTCAACGAGCTCAAGCTGCTCTGTTTGCGCATGGGGCTGGACATCTGGGAAGTAATTGGGGCGGCGGCGACCAAGCCCTTCGGCTTCCATCCGTTTTATCCGGGGCCGGGCCTGGGCGGACATTGCATTCCGGTAGACCCGTTTTACTTGTCGTGGAAAGCGAAGGAGTTCGATTTCCGCACGCGGTTTATTGAGTTGGCCGGCGAGATCAACGTGGCCATGCCCTATCACGTGATCGCTTCGGTGGTGCAGGCGCTCAACCGGAACAAGAAAGCGCTCAACGGATCGAAGGTGCTGGTGCTGGGCGTGGCCTACAAGAAAGACATTGACGATTTGCGCGAATCGCCCGCGCTCACCATCATCGAACTGCTGCAGGCCGAAGGGGCAACGGTGAGCTACAACGATCCCTACATCCCGTTCATCGGCAAAGGACGGAAATACAACTTACAAATGCCGCGCGTGGAGCTAACGAATCTCAGGCAGTATGACTGCGTGCTCATCGTGACCGACCACTCCGGCTACGACTACGCACGGATTGTAGGCGAAGCGCAGTTGGTGGTGGACACGCGCAATGCCACGCGGGGGATTGAGTCGCCCAGGGTGGTACGGTGCTGACGAGGAGACAGCTACCTACGTCGCGAGGGTAAGGAAAGGGGCGTTTCCCGCTCTGCTGTGAAAAAAGTTGCATATCGTACCGGGCCTCCTGCTAAGATTCGGGAAAGCTCGGGTAAACCGCACGTGCAGTGAGAGTTCCCATTCCGGCTTTGGGAAACGGATGGCCCCCAGCGTGCTTCCGTTTCTTACAGCCAGCGTCGCTCCCCGTCTCTGGCCCACGTGCATGTGTCCTTCTGAGTGTTGACCACCAGCCCCGGGGCGGGGCATCTCTGGTGACTGTAAGTTCATCTGAGAAGAAACGGTGAAACCAGCGATGTCCCAGCCGATGTTTGCGCTCCTTCCCACTCCGCGGCCGCCGCTGATGAAGGCGCTCGTCAGCATGGGACTGGAAGTACTGGCCGGATTGCTGGTGTTCGGGTTTGGCCTGCTGCGCCCCATCGTGTATCAATCACCGGAACGCGACTATCACGTGATCGCCCTGGTGGACGTGGCGCCGCCCGTGCTGCATGAGCCGCAACCGGTGCGCCGCCTGGTGATGCCGCCACCCGTGGCCCAGATCCGCGAGCCGATTCCACAGAACCGGCAACTGCCGCCGCTACCGCCCAAACCGAAAGAAGAAATCGCGCCGCAGATTCAGGTAGCCGCCAAACGGCCAGAGATTGCTCCACCGCCGGTGATGATCCCGCGGGAACCGGTGCGCACCAATGTTTTCTCCACGGGAAGTTCAGCCCCCCCGACCATCGTGAAGCCACCGCAACAAGTTCAGACGGGCGGGTTTGGAGATCCTAATGGCTTGCCGGCGCAAGACAGCCGCAACAAGCCGGTGAATATCGCCCAGGTAGGGTCGTTTGATCTGCCGGCGGGCGCGGGTTCCGGCAATGGAACGGGCGGAGCCAAGGGCGCGCGCGGGGTAGTGGCGAGTTCGGGCTTTGGCAACGGCGGGGCTACAGGCGATGGCCACGGGCGCGTTTCTGCTCCACGGACCCCGGTCCAAGTTTCCGGGTTTGGCGAGATGCAGGCGGCGACCACGGTGGTAAAAGCCGCCAAGATCGAAGCCGCACCTAAGATCATGCCGGTAGAGATTCTCTCCAAGCCCAGGCCGATCTACACCGAAGAAGCTCGGCGGCAGAGGGTTGAAGGCGAGGTGCTGCTGGAGGTCGTATTTGAAGCCAGTGGGCGAATTCGCATCCTGCGCATCGTTCGCGGGCTCGGTTTTGGGCTGGATGACGCGGCCATGCGCGCGGCGGAAAAAATCCAATTCAAGCCGGCGAAGCAAGCGGGACAGGCGACCGACTCAACCGCAATTCTGCACATCATTTTTCAGTTGGCTTAGCGTTCTGGAGTGGGCCTAGCGGCGGGAGGGAACAACATGAAGCCTTTGCGGATGGGATGGCTGGTGGTGGCATGGTTGGGTCTAGCGGCAAGCAGCGCGCTGGCGCAGTCCGCGCCCACGACAACCCCTGCTCCGACGACCGCGAGCCCAGGGGCCAAGCCCGGCGCGTCTCCGTCTTTTGACCAAGTCATTGACCTCGTCGTGGATCGCGAGAACCGTTTCCTGGAAGCCATGCGCAAGGTGCATCCGCTGGTCGAAACCTACATTCAGAATGTGAAAGCCGACCCGGACCTGGGCAGTGTACCGGTGAACGACCAGTATTTCTTTGGCCGTTTTGATCTGGGCGAAGGGCCGCGCGACACGTCGTTTCTGGGCCATTCAGGTTTGTGGCAGCGGAGTCTGGAACGGCTGACGAGCATTTACTCCCTGAAGTTCCTGCCCCTCGGGTTTGCGCAGATGGTGCTGTTGGACACCGCGTTCGACCGGCGCAGCTACGATTTTACGTTTGTGCGGCGGGAGTTTCTCGGCGATGTCCGCTGCCTGGTGATTGATGTGCACCCCAAAGAAAAAGCTGGAGACGGACGCTTTCTGGGCCGCATCTGGGTGGAGGATGAAGACTACAACATCGTCCGCTTCAACGGCACCTACTGGCCGGCACCAAAATTCGATTACTACCTGCACTTCGACAGCTGGCGCCAAAACGTACAGCCAGGGATGTGGCTGCCCGCATTCATCTACAGCGAAGAGACCAACCTGAAGTACCGCCTCGGCCAGAAAGTCCAGTTCAAGGCGCAGACGCGGCTCTGGGGATATGACTTGCAGCGTTACAACAAGGCCAGCGAGTTCACGCAAATCCAGGTGGAGTCAACGCAGCAGGCGGTCCAGGATGTCAGCCCCGCGGCGCAGGACAACTCGCCGGTGCAGAGCGCGCGTGCCTGGCAGTTCCAGGCGGAAGAGAACGCCATTGAACGTCTGCAGAAAATCGGACTGCTGGCGCCAGCCGGAGAAGTGGACAAAGTGCTGCAAACGGTGGCCAACAATCTCATGGTCACCAACAACATCGAGTTGGAGCCGGAAGTGCGCTGCCGGGTTCTGCTCACCACGCCGTTGGAGTCTTTCACCATCGGGCACACCATCGTGATCAGCCGCGGGTTGCTCGACGTGCTTCCCGATGAAGCTTCGCTGGCCATGGTGGTGTCCCACGAACTCAGCCACATCGTGCTCGGCCACCGGCTGGACACCAAGCTGGCCTTCAACGACCAATTGTTTTTTCCGGACGAGAAGACGTTCGAGCGTCTGGACTTTACGCGGGACCCCCGCGAAGAAGAAGCGGCCGACAAGCGCGCCGTGGAACTGTTGGGGAACTCTCCCTACAAAGACAAGCTGGCCACTCCGGGATTGTTCTTGCGCATGGTGCAGGAGCGGGCGCCCAGGCTGGAGCATCTGATCCGGCCCCACCTGGGGAACACACTGAAGGAAGGTGACGGCTTTCGCATGTCAGCCCTGCTGACGGGCGCGCCGGCGCTGGAATTGAAGAACAAAAACCAGATCGCCGCACTGCCGCTGGGCGGCCGGGTGAAAGTGGATCCCTGGAGCAATCAGGTGGAATTGCTGAAGACCAAAGCGGTGCCGCTGGCCACGGCGTCGGAGAAAATGCCGTTTGAGATCACACCGTTCTTCCCGCATCTGACGCGGTTGAGCGGCCCGAAGAGCGTAGTCAGCCAGTTGGAAATGGGAGCAGGACCGGCCCAGTAGAGGCAGGCAGAAGCGGTGCAAAAGACAATACGCCGGGTGCGCGGAGCCACGGCATCGCAGCATCGCGCCCGGCGTAAAGATTCCCAGTTCGATCCGACAGCGGCTACTGATTAATCGCGCTGCCGACCTGCGAGAAGACGCTGTTGGCGCTGGTGCCAATCAAACGCACGGTGCCGATTACGATGACCAAAATCACCGCCAGCATCACAGCGTACTCGGCGATATCCTGGCCCTGTTCGTCTTGCCAAAGCCTCTGAAAAAAAGATTTCACGGAATTTATCTCCCTCCCTATTAGTCTAGCTCAGCGGTGGGGAACGGAGGCCGAGGGCGCATCCACTCAAAGCTCTTGGTTTTGGGCTTCACCCGCTTGTAACAAAACTACCAAGTCTGCATGTGCAAAGCCATAGCACAATTGTGCTAGCACCTGCATACTTTTGTCTCAGTCGATGCGGAACCTACTGAAACCACTGTACTTCCGCAGCACCCAACTAGTTAATTGGGACCAGCGGCAGGGACTGGTTGACGGCGAAAAGCGCGAGTTCCAGGCGGGTGGAAACACCGAGCTTATCGAAAATGTTGCTGAGGTGATGTTTGACCGTGTCTTCGCTGATCTTGAAATATTCGGCAATTTCCTTGTTGGCGTAGCCGGCCACCACGGCGGAAACAATCTCCAACTCGCGCGGAGTAAGGCCGAACTTCTTCTGTTTGGCTTCCTGGGCGGTGGACTGGACCAGGGAACGGAGGTAGAGGACGAGATTGGACACGGGCTCGCGGCCCACCCAGTATTCCCCTCCCATGACGGTACGGATGGCTTGCATGAGCAATTGCGTCGCGGAGTCCTTGAGGACAACGCCGCGGGCACCGAGTTGAAGAGCTTCCACGATCTGGTGTTTTTCCGCAGCCGCCGTAAGCAGAATGATACGGAGCGCGCCCGCACCCCCGCCGGTACTGAGCTCACGCAGCGCTTCCAGGCCCGGACGGCGGGGCATGGCCAAGTCTAGCAGGAGCAAGTCGGGCTTCAACTGACGGACCAGTTTGACCGCGTCATTGCCATCGGAGGCTTCGCCGACGACTTTGAGCCCGGGTTCGGTTTCCAGCAGGCGGCGCAGACCATCCCGAAAAATGGGATGATCGTCCGCAATCACGAGGCGGATGTTCTGGGGAGGCCTATCCATAAGAAGACTCAATCTTGGCCGGGACGTAAACTTCCAGACGCGATCCCTGGCCCGGTTTGGATTCTATCGTGAGTTCGCCCTCGATGAAACGAACACGTTCCTTAATGACCACGGGGCCGAGGCGCCGGTCGTCGAGCTCACGCAGGGAGAGGTGGCCGGAAAAATCAAAGCCGCGGCCATCATCTTCGATGACAATGCTGCAGGCGCCGTCTGGGGCGGCCAGACGCACCTGCACATGCCTGGCTTGGCTATGCTTGCGAATGTTGACCAGCGCCTCCTGCGTGATCTGCGCCAGTTCACGGCAGACCTTGGCTGAAGTCTTGACCTCCTCGACGTCAGACAAGAACTGCGCCTGGATCCCGGTTTCACGCTGAAAACGCTCCACCGTATCGGCGATAAAAGGCAGGAGTTTGCGGCCGTCAACATCGAGAGATTTCATCAGTTGCATGAGCTCGCGAAGTTTGAGGATCTCTTCGCGGAGCAAGTGTTGCACGCGGAGAAGTTCGGCGGAAAGACCTCCGGCGAGGGGCTCGGACTGGCGACGCAAGACGTCCAGCTGCATCTCGACGGCGATCAGCGACTGCACCGCGCCGTCGTGCAATTCGCGGGCGACGCGAGCGCGCTCCACCGCACCAGCACGCTGGCGCAGGCGGCGGAGAAGAAACACGTTGTAGACAGCGGGACTCACCTGACGGACGACCTCCTGCAGAAAACGCAGGTCTTCGGAGCGGGGAGCGAGAAGCCTGGGTTTGATCAGAAAGACCCGCCCTGACCAGTCCGGACCGAGAGTGTAGGAAACCGCGGCCACCGAGTGTGTATTCTGCGCCTGGGCGAGCGCATCCAGAAACGGATGCTCCCAACGTCGGATCGGAGTGCCGGAGCGATCGAGGGCCAACCCTGACCATTTCCCATTTCGATTTCGGGCGCACCACACGTCCGCCGGGGTCTCAAACAGGTAGAGTTCACGGTCCGTAGGGCTGGGCTCGAGCCACCTGAAAGTGCCGTCGGCGGTGGCTTCGCCACTAAACGCGCGCAGCGTGTTGGCCTCCTGCGAAACCAGGAGTGCCCTCTGGGCGCCGTAGAGCCGCAAGAACTCTTGCGACATTTCGCGTAACGTGCCCACCAGACCAATCTCTACCCGGGCTTTGCCCAGCAGGCGGGTGATGGCAACCCTCTCCGCACGCAGTTCCTTTTCCTGGCCGGCGAGATAGCCGAGCAACAGGGCCATCACCAGCAGCGAGATGGCGCGCTCGAAGAGACGGCTGGTTTCCAGTTCCGGGGGAAAGACGGCAGAAGAGTGGGAGAGGACAAGCAGCAGGGCCAGGAGAGCGGGCACAACGATCATGGCCGCCGCCGTAGCCAGGGTCTCCCACACCCGCCAGCGATAAGCGGCGGCGAGGAGCGCAAAGAAGAAGAAAAGAAACAAGGCACTGCTTCGACTGGAGCTGACCGCCGCCAAGGCAACCGGCCAGAAGGTGTCTACCCCGTGGGCCAAGTAGCGAAGCCAGGCCGGCGGCACCTGGACGTGGCGAAAGGTAAACATCAAAACCAGACTAAGCACGAGATAGCAAGCCAGCAGCGCCATCACCATGCCGAAACGGGGCGTGGCTGGGAGCGGCTCCAGCAACATGGCAAAGATGGAAGAGATGGCCAGAAAGACGCGCGAAGCGGCCAGCCATCGTTCGAGCCGCCGCGTCTCCTCGGGGCCGAGAGAAGCGTGGAGTCTCCACGAGAGCCGCCGGCGATCGGTGGTTAAGGGCACCTGTAGGGTTCGGTTGAGCCGAGAACTGCGGCTATTATCGCACCCGGAGCAAGATGACCGCCGCCCGGGGCAGTACTTACTTCGGTAATCCCTGCCCCGGGATACTTCCTAAGTACAATCGCATAGGCGACGAGCACACATGACCAGGGAAACCAGATTCTGGGTGGCAGGCGGCGGGCTGATTCTAGCCGCCCAGGTCGTACTCCTGCTGACCATTTCTGACCGCTTTGTCCTGGCCGTGGTCAGCAACGCCCTGCAGCTTTTCTTGCTGCTCTTCTGCACCGGTGCCCTGCTCCGCCGGGTCCGCAAGACAAGCGGCCAGACGCGCCTCTTCTGGGGCTTGATGGCCACCGGGTTCACGATCTGGCTCGCTTACCAGGCGATCTGGACATACTTTGAAGTGGTGCTGCGGCAAGCCACCCCCAACCCGTTTGTGGGGGATGTGCTGGTTTTCATCCACATCGTCCCCATGATGGCTGCGATTGGGCTGCAACCGCACCGCGAAGCTGATGTCCGTGGCGTGCGCATCGGCCGCCTGGATTTTGTCCTGCTCCTGATCTACTGGGTCTACCTCTACATGCTGGCGGTGATTCCGTGGCAGTATGTGAGCTTCGACGAACAGATTTACGGCAGCAGCTTCAATGCGCTCTACCTGACGGAAAAGCTGGTCTTCCTGGGCGGACTGGGCATTGTGTGGTGGCGAGGCGGCGGAGACTGGCGCCGGCTCTACGCCCAGTGGTTTGGGGCCACTGCCTTGTACGGCACGGGCGCTTACATCGCCAACCTGGCGATCGACCGGCACGCATACTACACCGGCAGTCTCTACGATCTGCCGCTGGTGGCGTCCATGGTGTGGTTCGGCGCCATTCTGCGTCAGCCACTCCATCTGGAGTCACAGCCGGCAGCGCCCGGGGCGGGGCGGCAGCACGGATTGTGGGAAGCGCGGCTGGCCATGGGAGCAATGCTCTCGCTGCCACTGCTGGCCACTTGGGCAGCGATGGCGCCAGCGCCCGCGGCGGTGCAACGCTACCGCTTGCTGCTGACCCTGGGCACCATCCTGCTGTTGGGCACGCTCGTCTTTCTGAAACAGCATATGCTCGACCGCCAATTGCTGCGATCGCTGCAGGCGACGGAAGAATCCTACAACGACTTACAACGGGTGCAGGCGCAGTTGTTGCAGTCCGAAAAACTGGCCTCGCTGGGACAGTTGGTGGGCGGCGCCGCGCACGAACTGAACAACCCCCTGACCGCGGTGCTGGGCTATGTGGAATTGTTGCACTCGACTCAGCCCCTGACAGAAGAACAGCGCGGACTGGCAGACAAGATCTTGAGCCAGGTAAAACGGACCAAGGCATTGGTGGCCAGCTTGTTGAGCTTCGCCCAGCAAACGCCGGGACGCAAGGCCCGCCTCGACCTGAACGCTTTGCTGCGCACCGCAATCAAGCAGGTACAACCGCAGTTGCGCACGCGCGGCGTGGATGTGCGCACGAATCTGGCCGTAACCACGGCTTATGTCCTGGGCGATCAGAACCAGTTATTGCAGGTCTGTCTGCAGATCTTGCTCAATGCCCAGCAAGCGCTGGAGGGAGTCGACGGAGGCACAATTTACGTTTCCACGCGCATGGAGGGAGACATCGCCATCGCCGAATTTGCCGACACCGGGCCGGGAGCGCAACACCCGGAACGCGTGTTCGATCCCTTTTACACCACCAAGCCTATCGGCAAGGGCGCCGGGCTCGGGCTCAGTGCGTGCTACGGCATCATCGGCGAACATTCCGGAAGAATTTTCTGCCGCAACCGGAAGGAAGGCGGCGCGATGTTCCGCATTGAGCTGCCGCTGGCTCCTTCACGCCCGGCCGACCTGGTGGCCCCACCCGCCGAAACGGAATCGGTAGCCCAGGCATCCGTTGCGCCGCGCCTGCAATAACCCCGTTACGCCACGGTCCGCTTCAACTGCCCGCACGCGGCAAAGATTTCGCGTCCGCGGGGACGGCGAATGAACGCCGGAACTCCGCCTGCCATCAAGAGCTGTTGGAAGGCGGCAACATCTTCGGCGGCGGGAGTTTCGAAGGGCACATCGGGTCCGGGATTCCACGCAATCAGGTTCACTTTGGCCCGCATTCCGCGGACGAATTCGAGCACTTCGCGCGCGTCCTGAGTACGGTCATTCACTCCTGCCAACAATACGTACTCGAACGTAAGACGCTCGCGCGGCCGTAGTGGAAATGCGCGCGCCGCTTCCGCCAACGCCGCCAAGTTCCACTTCCGATTGAGCGGCATGATGCGGCTGCGCAGTTCGTCGTTGCCGGCGTTCAGCGAAATTGCCAGCTTCGGGCGCACCGGCTCTTTCCCCAGATCGTGGATGCGGGGCACAACCCCGGCTGTGGAAACAGTCATGCGCACTTCCGGGATCCCCACGCCCTCCGCCAGCAGTCTCACCGCCTTCATGAAGGCGTCGTAGTTAAGAAACGGCTCGCCCATCCCCATGAACACCAGATTGACGCGCTGGTCCGGCGGCGCAACCTGCTGATCGCGCAGAATGCAAACCACCTGTCCCACGATCTCTCCGGCCGTGAGATTGCGTTTCACCCCGAGCAGAGCGGTCAGGCAAAACTGGCAATCCACCGCGCAACCAACCTGGCTGGACACGCAGATGGTGCTGCGGCGCCAGTTGGGTTCGGGGCCGGCTTCCTCTTCGCCGGCGGAAGTGCCGTCCCCTGCTTCTCCGCCGTCCCCGGTCGGCATCCACACCGCTTCCACACTCTGCCCATCGGCGAAGGCGATGAGGTAGCGTACCGTGCCGTCGCTGGAGGTGAATTTCTGCTGGATCTGGGGCAAGCCCAAGCTGGTGCGCTGCTGCAGTGAACTGCGAAACGCCGCGGGCAGAGTGGTGACCTCGTCGAGGGCTGCAACTCGCTGTTCGTAGACCGCGTGGAAAATCTGTTGCGCGCGATAGCCTGGTTCTCCGGCAGCGGCGGCCAACTCCTCCATTTCTGCCAGCGTCATCCCCAGCAACGTGCCCAGCATGGTTGGCGCCGTCTCAGACATTGCACCTCGATTCTAACTGGGCGGCAGTCCCGCCCGGCGGCGTCCTTCCGGAACCGTCCGGAACCAAGCTAACTCGTTCCCCGACAGTTACTTACACCGCTGCGGACGCGGCGCATCCGGTGTGTACAATAGGAGCACGCTCTTCGGCTGCCGGCCAAGGCTGGCTTCTCTGGAAGACTCATGGCTTCGGAAGTCCGCAACATCCATCGCAAGGTGCTGCCCCACGGGTTGACCGTGATCACCGAGGAGATGCCGCACTTGCGCTCGGTTTCCATCGGCATCTGGGTCAAGAGTGGATCGCGCGACGAGACAGCCCAGTGGAACGGCATCTCTCACTTCATTGAACACATGCTCTTCAAGGGCACGGAGAACCGCTCCGCGGAACAGATCGCGCGGCAGGTGGATTCGATCGGCGGCAACCTTGACGCCTTCACCGCCAAAGAGTGCATTTGCTTTAGCGCCAAGGTGCTGGACGAACACTTGCCCGTAGCCATGGACATTCTCAGCGATCTGGTGCTGCGCCCGGTGTTTGAGCCCAAGGACATCACCCGGGAACGCGGCGTGATTCTGGAAGAAATCAAGATGGACGAGGACAATCCCGATTACCTCGTCCACGAAATTTTCACTCAAAATTTCTGGAAGGACCACGCCCTGGGCAAGCCGATTCTGGGGACCAGGGAAACGGTGCGGCGCTTCGAACGGCCCATTGTCCGCGAGGTTTACGACGCGCAGTTTCACCCCGGCAATCTCATCGTGTGTGCAGCCGGCAACTTGCAGCACAAGAAATTCGCCGACCTGGTGGCGCGGCACTTCGAAGGCATGAAACCGGGCACGAATGGGCATGCGCACGAAGCGCCAAGAATATTTTCGCGCATCACCCTGCGCAACAAGAAAGCGCTGGAACAAGTGCAACTCTGCGTCGGGGTCCCCGCCTATCCGATTGCGCACGAGGAACGGTACGTCTCCTACGTGCTCAATACCCTCCTGGGCGGAGGCATGAGCTCGCGCCTGTTTCAGAATATCCGGGAGCGCCAGGGCCTGGCCTATGCCATCTATAGCGACCTGAATCCTTACCGCGACACCGGATGTCTCTCCGTAAACGCGGGGACTTCCCGGGAGTCAGCGGTGAAGGTGGTGCAGTGCGTGGTGGCGGAATTCCACCGACTCAAGGACGAGGTCGTGCCCGCCGAAGAACTGCGCCGGGCAAAAGACCAGCTCAAGGGCAGCCTGATGTTGAGTCTGGAATCGAGCATGGCGCGCATGTCCAACCTGGCGCGGCAGGAAATGTATTTCGATCGTCACTTCGGACTGGACGAGTTGATTGCCAGCATCGAACGCGTGACTGCGGAAGAATTGCAGGCGCAGGCGCGGGAATTCTTCCAGCCGGAGAACATCGCCGTGACCGCTCTCGGCAATCTCAAAGATGTCAAGTTGTCGCGCGACCAGTTGGCGTGCTGATTTCAGGGACAGCCGCTACGCGAGCATTTTCAATTGCGAACAGGCCTGCCCTCAAGCCATTCAGCGTCCCTGCTCCAGGGCGAGGGCCCGCGGAAACAGGATGTTGTTCTCCAGGTGAATGTGCTGGTGGAGGTCCGCTTCGAACTCCTGCAACTCGCGATACAGCGTCTGGTAACTCATGCATGAGTCCGCTGGCAGGGTATAGTCACAGCTGGATTGGCGCAAGGCACGCAGGGCTCCGCCGGCGTTATCGTGTTCCAGCATCATCATGTGGACCGGGTTGGCCACGGTGCCGAATGGCGCCGGCAAGATCGGGTCGCCCTGCAGCACGGCTTCTTCCATGCGTTCGATGTAGGGGAACAGCATCGCCTCTTCCTTCATCAGGTGGGTGGAAAGTTCCTGGTTGAGGCCGTGAAACACCGTCCGCTGGTGGTTCAGTTCGGAGTGCGAGGCGCCGTGTTTGGCACAGACTTTCTCGAACAGGGCGGCAATGCGAGGCAGACTTGCCTTCACGTAGCTATGGTGCTTCTGCACAATGTGCTGAGCAAGCTCGGTCAACGGTTCGACCTGCCAGTTCTTCTCCGCGGAGATCCCCGCGACAGATTCGTGGTCCAGTTGGTGTTGCACTTCGGCGAGCGGGAGATTGGCGGCGCGGCATGCCTCTTCCAGCGATTTCCCACCTCCGCAGCAGTAGTCGATCCCCAGCTTCGCGAAAACGCGGGTGGCGTGCGGGTTCTCCAGCACAATTTCCCGGATGGTATTGGTCATCGTCGTGGTCATAAGAATCTCCTCTCAAGGTGACGGCCCGTGTCGTCTGCTGATAACCAGAGTAGCGAAGGTACGCGGGCCCGCCGATGACTTATGTCACGCGGAGCAGAAAGAGATCGCGAAACGGGGCTCAACCGGCGGCTTCCAGTTCGCCTTCCAGATCTTTTGGCCGCAAAACATGGACCGTGCGGCCCTCGATGCGAATGAACCCTTCCGCCTGCAGCCGGCTGAGATTGCGGGAAACCAACTCGCGCACCGTCCCCAATTGCGCGGCCAGTTCCTGATTGTTGACTTGCAGGGTGATCTCGACACCGGTTTCTGTCTTCGTGCCTTCCCGCTGGGCCAGCCGCACCAGCAGCCCAATCAGCCGGTGGCGCACTGTAGTGAAGGAGAGTTCTTCGATGATCCCCACCAGGCGACGCAAGCGCGCGCCGACCACCCGCAGCACCTTGAGCGAAACTTCAGGATGAGCCAGACACAAAGCATGAAAATCATTCTTGCTGATAAAAAGCAAACGGCAATCGGCCATCGCGGCCACCGAGGCAGGGTAAGCGCCGCCATCAAACACTGGCAATTCGGCGACAGAACTGCCGGGGCCATCCATGCTCAGCACCTGCTCGCGGCCGCCGGCGGACGTTTTGTAGATGCGAATCGTGCCGGAACTGACAACGTACATGCCGGTGCAAGGGTCGCCCTCGCCGAAAACCTGCTCCCCGGCGGAAAAATTCCGCGCCACCGCGCGCTGGGCCAGAAATGCAAGTTCGCTTTCGGTAAGGCTGGCGAAGATCGGGACCTGGGCCAGAGTTTGAGCGGAGTCTGTCTTCAAGTCCGGCATGGTTCCGCCATTGTATGCGATGGCAATCCGCCCCATGTCAGCGAGAGAAGGTAAACGCCGCGCTCAGCAGCAGGCCGAAAAGAATTCCGTGGGCCATCTCCACCCATCCCAGGCGGCGGAAGGAAAGCGGTGCGGGGCTGCGCAGCGGCCAGATAAAACCACGGACCAGCACGGGGAGAAAGGCGGCTGCGGCGAGAGTGGGGAGCCAACCGCGCCGGATCGAAATCGCCAAAAGAGCAGCGAGCCCCAGTTGACCACAAAGAAATCTCGCGGCGGCACGCATCCGCTGGGCACGTCCCGCCAGACGGAGAGTATGGACGCGTAACTGCACGAAGTGGATCTGGTCGCCAGCAAACAGCCAGTTGGCCAACCACAGAGTGAGGGCGGTGGAATCGAGTTGTGCGGTAGCAGCGTAGTAGGCGGCGGGTGCGGTCAGCGTCAGCCCGAGCGCACCGATCATCTGCGAAGCCATGCGCGCACTGCGGCTGATCTTGCGCAGAACGGCCTGCAGCAGGAATGCGAAGGCGGTGCCCGCGCCCAATAACAGCAGTGCCGGATGCTGGCCGTTCCACAACAGGGCGGCAAGGGAGACAGCCGCCACCACCGCCAGCATCAGCGTCGCACGCACCACCAGCGCGTGTTCTTCGTGGCCCTGCGCCTTCACCACTCCCGTACCGAGCCAACCCTCCAACGGCGTGCGCAACCAGAAGAGTGCCAGCGCCGCAATCGTCAAGAGCAGTACGGGCAGCACGTGGCCACCCCGGGCCAGGCCCACGACCGCACCGGTGAACAACGGGATGCACAGCAGTCCCCACGCACCGTGTTCGCGGGGCAAAACCAGGGCATGACGTCGTTCCCGCGAGAGACTTCCCACCTGGGCCATGGACATCGCCACTAGCGTGAGACCGCCGGCTCAACACGTTTCTGTGTTTCCATCTTGCGCGGCTGGTAGATGCAGAAGGGTTCTTCATCCAGATAGTTGCCGGTGGCAGCGAAGGCGCGGGCGCGGCAGCCCATGCAAACATTGCGAAACTCACAGCAACCGCACTTCCCTTCCAGATTGCCAGGGTCGCGCAGCTTGTTGAAGACTTCGGCGTCGCGCCAGATCTCAGCAAACGATTGCTTCCGCAGATCACCGGCGAGAACCGGCAGGTAACCACAGGGATAGATTTCGCCTTCGTGCGAGATAAAGCAGACGCCAGTGCCCGCGAGACAGCCTTTGGTCATGGCGTTCATCTCGTGCTGGTGCGCCGACGGATGGCCGGTGTGCTGCCCGAGCGGGCGGGCCGCTCCCTGCGGCCGAATTTCGATGCCCGTGGATCCGGGCATCATCATTTCCGTCGGCCCAATGTGCTCGGCGGAAGGAGCGACAGGCTGAGCGTGGGCCTGCGCCGCGGCTTGCGCGGAAGGATGTTCCGCTGCCCGGCGCTGCCGCACCACGCGGAAATAATGTGGCGCGCACGTGGCCTTAAGTTCAATGCCGCCTTCCAGCGAGCGGTCATAAAACCAATGCAGCATCTTTTCGTATTCTTCAGGAGGCACCATCTGGTCGGCGGCGATATCCACCCCGCAGCCCACGGGCACGAGCAGGAAGGTATGCAGCGCGTCCGCACCGATGTCGCGGACGAGATCCAAGACCCGCGGCAGTTGGGGCGCGTTGTGCCGCGCGATGGTCATGTTGATCTGCACCGACATGCCCATTGCTTTCAAATTGCGAAAACCCTGCAGTGCGGCCTCGAACGCGCCAGGGATTCCGCGGAACGCGTCGTGGGTGGCGGCATCGGCTCCGTCCAGACTGATGGAAACGCGACGCACTCCAGAATCTACAATCTGACGGGCAACATCCTGCGTCACCTGCGTGCCGTTGGTGGCCAGCGCTGCGCGCAGACCCTTTTCTGTCGCGTACCGAGCCAACTGGAAAATGTCCCGCCGGAAAAGCGGTTCCCCGCCGCTGAGCACAAGAATGGGACTGGCCATGGCGGCAATCTGGTCAATGACGCCGAGGGCTTGCTCGGTCGAGAGGTCGGAGGGCGAACTGAGTTCGGTAGCAGTGGCGCGGCAGTGAATGCAGCGCAGGTTACAACCCTTGGTGACTTCCCAGAAGATCAAACGCGGGATGAATTTTTCCGCTGCGGAATGATTGCCCGTGCTGCCCATGAAGGGTCTCCTCAATTTCCCGTGGGAAAAGGCCCACGCAGTCAGAGTAGGAGTCCTTAACACGCGCAGCCGTGACTGGAGTCACCCGCCGGTGTGATCCTCATCACCCGGGGGAAACCGCTGATTTGCCACGCTTTAGGGCGAAACGCCTCCGGTGTGGCAGTCGCTGCAGTTCACCGCGGCCAGGTCGCCGAGGTCCACCGGATGCCTGAATTCTCCGGGTTTCAGTTTCGCCAGCGCAACGCCGCCTTCCTCCTGGCCAATAATGGAGTGGCAGACGTCGCATTCCTTGCGCACCACGCGCCCATCTTTCGCCACATGCTGTCCATCGTGGCAACGGAAGCAGCCGTTGAAGTAGAGGTGGCCGATGTTGTTGGGATGGGTTTTCCAGTCCAGCTTCATCTCCGGAAAAAATGTGCCGCGGTAAATCCGCTGCACTTCGGCGATGGCATCGTGCACCCGGTTGGGCTGGTTCTTCTCCATTTCGGGATACTTCGTGGTGTAAAAGTCGTGCATGCTGGTGGCGATCCCGCCCATCGCGCTCTCGGTGGTCTTATATTCGGCGGTCAGCGCGGCGACGGCCTGTTGTTTTAGAAATGGCAGCGAGGCATCCAGCCGGCCGTTGATCAACGAGTTGTCCACCGACTGGTCCGGTGGCACGTAGATATGGGTCGGCCGGTTGTGGCAATCCACGCAATCCATGCGGTGGCGGGGTAATTTGTCCAAC
>JBGQDM010000021.1:0-36548 GCA_041495845.1 Terriglobia bacterium
ACCCGCGACTGGTCCTCGGGATGGATCTGCTCCAGCGACGAAGTCAACTTCAGCTCCTCGGGCGAATACCCGAGAACCTTCTGGTAGGCGGGGCTGTTGTAGAGCCGGTTCCCAGCGCAATCGATGACCGCGATCATGTCGGCCGCATTCTCGGTGATGACTTCAAAAAGCTGATTGCGCCGGGTCAGTTCGCGACGAATGCGCTGCAGTTGGAGGTGCTGGTAAACCGTGTAGAGATCGAACAGAAGCACCAGGGCTGCCAGCCCGCGTACCCACTCCTTGAGATCAACCCACTCCGAGTTCTCCAAGAGGTGAGGGCCGGAAAAGGTCAGGGAGACGATCCCAGCCGTCAATACTAAGGTGACGGTAACGGCAAATCCCCACAGCCACCACTCGCGGGCTTCGACCTGCCGCATCGGCCGGGTACGGCTTGGTTTATGTTGCTGGTTATCCAAAGTCATCCCCACGCGCGTCACACCGTAGACACTCCAGTGTGAGAACAAATGGCGGAAAGTGAAAGTGACGAATGGCGAGCATGCGGCCCTACCTTAGTAACGAGGCGAGTGATGTGGAGCACACGGGGAAATGCGATGGTGGAAAAGGGCCTATGTATCTTTAGCTGAGAACGGTAGATAATGGTTCCGACCGGAGGGGGTCACGGGGATACTCGTGACCCTTTTTCCATTTGGGAACGTAAGGTTATGCGAATCGAAAGCGTCACTGTAAAGAATCTGCGCTGCATTAAGGGCGGCGTCGCCAATCTGGACGCATACACGTGCCTCGTCGGTCCGAACGGAGCCGGGAAATCGACCTTTCTACACGCACTCAACATTTTTTTCCGGCACGTGGAGGATGCGAGCACCGATGTGACTTCGTTAACGCCTGAGGATTTTTACCTGCACGACACAACAAACCCGATCGAGATAACCGTCACATTCACAGATCTGCCCAAGGAGGCGGAAGAGGACTTTAAAGGATATGTTCGTCAGGGCAAGCTCATTATTTCTGTTATAGCGACGTTCGACAGCAAGTCCAAGCGCGCAGATGTCAAGCAATTTGGTCAGCGATTGGGTATGACTGCGTTCAAACCCTTCTTTCGTGCCCATGGAGACGGGGCGCTTTCCGGCGACCTCAAGCCAGTGTTCGAAGGTCTGGAAAAAGACATCCCCGACTTGGCGGCAAAAAAATCAAAGAAAACTAAAGACGCCATGTACGCTGCCCTGCGCGAGTTTGAAGCCGAGCGAGCCGAACAGTGTGAAGTCATTCAAGGCGAAGACCAATTTTATGGTGTCAGTAAAGGGAAAAACCTCCTAGAAAAATATGTCCAATGGATTTTCATCCCGGCCGTCAAACATGCTACTGATGAGCAGTCGGAGACCAAAACTGGGGCGCTGGGGAAGCTCTTGGCCCGGACTGTCCGCGCGAAAGTCAATTTTTCTTCGACTGTGGAGGCGCTGGTCACAGAAACGCGAGAGCAATATCAAAAGATGCTGGATGACAATGAGGCTGCGCTGGCGGGTATTTCGGAAGCCTTGCAAAGGCGCCTTGCCGAATGGGCGCACCCAGCGGCGACTCTGAGGGTTGCTTGGCAGCAGGACTCGTCGAAAGCAGTTAAAGTCGATCAACCGTTAGCCGGCATAGTCGCAGGTGAGAGCGGGTATGAGGGGAGCTTGGTCCGTTTTGGGCATGGCTTCCAACGCTCCTATCTTCTCGCGCTTCTGCAGGAACTCGCCTCCGGTGACGACAAAACGGCTCCCACTCTGATTCTAGGGTGCGAGGAACCTGAACTGTATCAACATCCCCCGCAGGCGCGTCATCTGGCGGGAGTGTTTGAAAAATTGTCGCAAGATAATGCGCAGATCATAGTCACGACACACAGTCCGTATTTCGTCAGCGGGAAGAATTTCGAAAGCGTCCGACTGGTGAGGCGCAATTTGGCTGACAATTGCGCATCCATCCGCCAGTACTCGTATTCCAAGGTTGCGGAGCGCTTTGCTGAAGTGGTGGGAGAGCCCCCGAAAGAAAAATCAGCAGCCCTCTCGAAGGTACATCAGGCCTTGCAGCCCGCGCTGAACGAAATGTTCTTCACGCAACGACTTGTGCTGGTCGAAGGCCTCGAGGACATAGGCTACATTCATTCCTGGCTGATATTGACCGATCACTGGGAGGCCTACCGGCGCAGCGGCTGTCATGTTGTCGCAGTCGAAGGCAAGAGTGAGATGATCCGCCCCGCTATAATCGCCCAGGGCCTCGGGATTCCAGTGTTTGCCGTCATTGATGCTGACGGGGACAAGATTAGAAAGCCAGAAAACCGAACCCGGCACCATCGGGATAACGTAGCTCTGATCCGCCTTTTCGACGGTGATGAGAATGATCCGTTCCCAGTCACGACCTGCTGGCTGAGCAACTTCGTGATGTGGCCCTCCAATCTCGCGGACACGGTCAACAGGGAGTTTATTGAGGCTTTAGGAGTCCAGGGAGCCGAACAATTTGAGCACATGCGGAACAAAGCGTCCCTTGAGTGTGGCAACGCAGGCGACCTTAATAAGAATGCAGTTTACATCGGCAATTTGCTCGAACTATTGAAACAGGCTGGGGTAACGTCTAGAAGTCTCGACCAGTTGTGCGAAAGGATAATCGCGTTTAGGGACTGAGGCACGGGCTCGAAAGACGAGTTGCCACCAGCACAAGGATTTAAAACAAGAGCCTCCTCATTGAGGCATACACGAAATGAAAAACTCCGACAGAGCTTCAAGCGACAGCATTAAGTGCCCCAAGTGCGGCGAGAGTATCCCCATCACCGAAACCCTCCACCATCAACTTACTGAGCAGGCACGCGCCGAAATGAAACTAGAGTTGGCGGGGGGGCAGAAAACGCTCGTTGCAAAAGAGAAAGAGCTTCACGCTTGGGAAGTCAAGTTGACAGAAGCAGAGCAGGACATCGACGATCAGGTTGCAAAGAGGCTATCCGCACAAAAAGCCAAACTCAGTAAGGATGCTTTAGAGAACGCTCGTGCGGAGGTGTCGTTGGAATTGAAAGATCTGGCAGCAGATGCAGCGGAAAAAGAACGAAACCTACAAGCACTCCGGGCTAACGAGCTCCAGCTTCGCAAGGAGAAGCGCGATCTTGAGACAGCCAAGAGGAATCAAGACCTGGAGGTTGCTCGCAAGGTTGATGCTGAGTGCGAACACATCCGCGAAGAAGCCCTGACGGAAGCGGCTAACGAGCATCGTCTCAAGGACGCGGAAAAGGACCACAAACTACAGGAGGCGGTGAAGCTAAACAGCGAGTTGACTCGAAAATTGCAACAAGGATCACAGCAGATTCAGGGCGAGGTATTGGAACTCGAACTGGAGGACATACTCCGAGGTTGTTGCCGTTTCGACGAGATTCTTCCTGTACCTAAAGGTGTTCGCGGAGCAGACGTTCTCCAAAGGGTGACCACCAGGTCTGGTGTTCGCTGTGGGTTGATTATTTGGGAAGCAAAACACACAAAGAGTTGGAACGACGGTTGGATCTCAAAGCTAAAGGATGATCAGCAGCAAGCTCGGGCCGACATTGCAGTCCTTGTAACAGATGTTCTTCCTAAGGAAGTGGAATACTTCGGGAAGAAGGATAACGTTTGGATCACGGTCCCGAAGTATGTGCCTAATCTCGTCGCTACACTCCGCATGATGTTAGAGGAAGTAGCGCAAACAAAACGTGCGGTTGCGAGCAAGAACGAAACAGTGGAAGCACTTTTCAATTACTTGACGGGCCCAGACTTTGCCAACCGCGTTGAAGCCATCATGCGCGGTTTCATCGGAATGAAGGAAGAGCTGGACGAGGAAAAGCGTGTTACATCTCGCCGTTGGGCCAAGCGCGAGAAACAACTCGAACTAGTGTTGGGAAATACCAGCGGGATGTACGGCGACCTTCAGGGGCTGATCGGAACATCACTGAAGCCCATTGCGGCCCTTGAGCCTGCAGACTCTCACCATCCCGTGGAGGTGGTGGGGCTAACAATCGCGGCAGAGACGGATGAATCCGCGTAAACCACACAGATGGTTGCACTGTGGCGGGGGGCCCGGCCTTTGACTGTGATTTTTGTGGGCACCACCCGAACTGTGGGGCTATATTGCCTACCGCACGTGCGGGCTTTGCGGGCTGCGACGATGGGTCTTCTTTACTACCGCCTTGCCTACCTTGATGCCAAACTCCACGGGCAAATTTTTCGGCGGATAGCAGGCGCGGTTGTCGCAGGCCTGGTAGCGCAGCTTGCCGCGCATCACATAGTTGCCCGCCATTACGGTGCGCAGTGGGCGCACTTTCACCATGACGTTGAAATCGCCGCTGTAGACGTTGATGGGTTGCGCCGGCGAGAACTCGAAGGCCATGTCCTGTCCGGGCGGGTAGGTGACCCGGCCCACAATAATGTCGGTGGGCGCATTGAGTTTGAGCGCGGTGGGAATCAGGAATTCGTCATGCGGCTTGTTGGAATTGATGTGGTAGCCCGCGGCGACGCGAAAGCGCAACTCGGTGGAGGCAGATGAGCCCCGCGTCACCACCACTCCGGGCGCCGACAACAGCGATACGGAAGGTCCGGAGGGGGCGAGCTCCTGCCCCTGAGCCGCGCCCAGCAGCAGTAACATCGCGCCCATGGTGCCGAAGGTTCGCATTGCGTCTCCTATTGTGCGGCCTGAGTGGTGGTGGCGGGCTGAGCATTGGCGCTCACCGGCGCACCCGCCAAAATGCTCTTGATATCGCTCTCGAAATCGGAGTGGCTCTTGATGCCATACACGTAGTTGACCACCTTGCCGTCACGCCCCACGTAAATACTGGTGGGAAGATAAGGCAGCCCGCCGTAGGCATTGCCCACGGCTTCCGTCCCCAGCAGCACAGGGTAGTTCACATTCATATTGCGCGAGAACTTGCCAATCTCTTCCGGACTGGCATCGTCCATGGCAATGCCGAGCACTTGAAAACCCTGCGGGCCATACTGCTGCTGCAGGTCGACCAGCCACGGCATTTCGATTTTGCAGGGACTGCACCAGGTGGCCCAGAAGTTCACCAGAATGGCCTTGCCCTGGTAGTCGGCCAGGCTCGCGGTCTTGCCGTCGAGGGTCTTCAAGGTGAAGGGAGGCGCGATTTTGCCGCGCAGGCCGGCGACTTTGTTGCCTTCATGGTGGCGCAGAAAACGAGCGGAGAACAGTATGCCCGCGATGGCGAGCACGATCACGGCGAGGATGATTTCAGTGCGTTTCACGGCTTGACCTCATTAGAGCGCGAATCGGTTTAAGAACGATAGATAACCGGAGATGATGGTAAACCGGCCAATGACCAACAGCACACCCAGCGCAATCAGCAGTGCACCACTGGCGACTTCGAGAGCGTGCATGTGCCGGCGAAAACGCTGATAGAACGCAAGAAACCGTCCAATTCCGAGTGCAGTCAGCAAAAACGGGACAGCCAGCCCGGCCGAGTAGATCGCCAGCAGCAGGATGCCCTTGAATACGGAGTCCTGATTGGCGGCGAAGGTGAGAATCACGGCCAGGATGGGGCCGACACAGGGGGTCCAGCCAAAGGCGAAAGCAAAACCGATGACGAACGCGCCCCAGGGTGAAGCGCCGCCCTTGATGCTGTGCAAGCGTTTATCCGCGTAGAGGGCGGTGATGCGGAAGATGCCGGTGAGGTGGAGTCCGAAGAGAATAATGACCACGCCGGCGACCCGGGCCAGAGTGGACTTGTAGCTTGCCAGCGCCTGGCCGAGTTCGGTGGAGACCGCACCGAGCGCGATGAACACCACGCTGAAGCCGAGGATGAACATGATGGAGTTGCGCATCACGCGGCCGAGCAGGTGCGAGTCTTGCTGCTTCAGTTCCTCCACGCCCACCCCGGAAATCAGCGACACGTAGCCGGGCACCAGCGGCAGGACGCACGGCGAGAGGAACGAAATCAAGCCGGCGACAAAAGCGGCGAGCGGTAGAGGAAGACTGCTCATCTTGGGCTCTCTATTGTAGCGTCACTCGGGCAATGGAGGCCAAGCGGCGGTTGGATTTTGCCGCCCTGAGATCCACCGGCAAACGGCATTGCGGCCCTATCAATCGTGGCCCTATCAGAAGATGCGCGAAGAGGCGGAAGGGTTCGCGCTTGGAGGCAGCGCTCCCCGGGGAAAATCAACGCGTTTTGTTCTTGCGCCGGCTCGGTTTCGCGGGTTCGGCTGGAGCTTCAGCTGTGCCAGCCTCGGTGATGACGGAAGGATCATGCAGCACTTTGCTGAAGAAGCGCGTGGGAATGGTGGCAGTCAACAGACTCCGATCGCCGTGCCGCTGTACCTGGACGCCGTTGAAGAAAGCTTTGACGTCGGCGTCAGAAGCTCCCGCAGTGGAAACATCAGCGGCGCGAAACAACGTCAGGAAAGCGGAGAGCCTGTCGGTGAGCTGGCGCGCATCCTCGGGGCTGGCGGTGAAAGCCTCGGCGCGCAGGTGCACTGCACCCAGCCAGCGCGCGGAGGTCACCAGCACGGCGGGATGCGAAAACAGCATCCCGCCGGGGAGACCGAGCAGAGCGCTCTGCGCCGGATCGACGCGCACAATGGCCCAGGCCAGGCTGGCCAGCGGGACGTGCTTGTAGTTGGCACGAAGAAAGATGGGACCGGCAAACGGCGAGGCACGTTTTCGGGAACGCTCGATGATGCCCCGGATCACCATGGGGTCGTCATGGTTGGAGGCCGCGACCAGGTCGGGACCGAGGATGGCTACGCGCACCGTGCGGTCTTCGACCGGGATGGAGTAGATCGCGACCCCGTGATCGTCCTCCACGGAGGCGGCATGTTGACGCAGGTAGTTGCCCAGGAGTACGCCGTCGAAGTGTCCGGCAAAGACCTCGGAGAAGCGCGAATTCGCCGGCGGGCGCATTCCCGGGACGGCAGCCGTGCCGGCGGGATAGTGGATGGCAAAAGCCACCTGCTCAATGTCGCGCTCGAACTCAATACCGGTGGCCTGGATGAACTGCTGGTAATCGGCAGCATGAGGTACCGGCGGCAAGTCGGTGAAGACCGAAGTGCGGCGCGCCCATTGCAGGTTCACGAAAACAAAGGCATCCGCCCCCGGGAGCAGACGTGCGGGTTCGGGCGGAGCCGCTTTGCGCAGGACGACCAACGCCGCCAGGCCGACGACAACTGCCACCACAGTGAGTAGGATTCGGAGAGTGCGTCGGAAACGCCGCATGGCTATCCAAACCGGCGAACCGCGACGGCTGGATTCAGGCATCATAGCATCGGAGGAGTTGCGGAAACCCGGAGGCGGCCCCTGGCTGGAAGAAAATTCCGGGGAGCGGGCACCTTGCTTGCACGTTGCATGCCGTCGTGCTATCTTAGAAAATTGTCCCGGGCATCCGGAAACTCACAGAGGCCAACTTGCGCCTTGGCGCAGGCGACCGCTGTGCAGGCTGGCGTAGCTCAGTCGGTAGAGCATCTGATTTGTAATCAGAGGGTCAGGGGTTCGAATCCCTTCGCCAGCTCCAAGACTGGAATCGGGGCGCAGGCGGCGGGCGCGAAATAACATTCCGCGCTGGTCAAAATCAGTTTAACGCACTCCATCCGCGATGCAGGCGGTCTCCGCAGTGAAATTGACGCGGAGTTGGTGCGCGGCACTGCGACCCGTAAGTATGCGTGCGCGCGGGTGAGATTTGCTGAGCGCGCGCCGGATGCAGTGGGCAAGGGAAAGCGGCTTTGGCACAGGTGGCCGAGTGGTTAATGGCAGCAGACTGTAAATCTGCCGCTCCTTGCGAGCTACGGAGGTTCGAATCCTCCCCTGTGCACCAGTTGGGATGTTGGAGCGGAAACAAGGTTGGCATCGCGTGACCCGTCTTGTGATCGCGATGGCGTGTTTGGCCGGCCTGGGTGTGGCGGTGTGGCGGACGATGGAAGAGCCGCTGTTGCGCGCGGTGACGTTGGCGGTGCTGGCAAGTTTTGCCGTTCGCATCGTTCTTGTCAAACGCAGCCGGGAACGGGAAGAGCGCGAGGCAGACAAAGGTACGGGCAGTTGACGGCTGGTTCGGCAGAGGGCGGGAGTAACTCAGTGGTAGAGTCACAGCCTTCCAAGCTGTTGGTCGCGGGTTCGATTCCCGTCTCCCGCTCCAGTGTTTTGGCCGATGTAGCTCAGTTGGTAGAGCACTCCCTTGGTAAGGGAGAGGTCACCAGTTCAATCCTGGTCATCGGCTCCAGAGATTGCGGCAGGGTGCATGGACGTGGTTTTTGAGCAAGCAGTCATCAAGGTCGAGCGGGAACAGGAATTCAGCGCGTTGCGGGCGGCGATTGCCAATGTTTTTTCCGCGCCGCGAGTCGAACGGTTTCTCAAGCGGCTGCATGGCAAGCGGGTGCGCGTGCGGGATTGGGACGGTGTGCTGCGGGAGCGCGCCATCGAGAAGACAGAAGGCAGCCTGAAGCAGGCGGGTACGACAGCAGCGGGGCTGTATCAGGCGCTGACCGTCAGTGACCAGGGGCAGATTCGCGAGTTTTATCTCTCCGAAGTGGAGAGAGTCGCGCCAGAGTTGCGGCGCAAGTTCAACCGGCTTTTTCAGTACTACTGAGTTCGCTTAGCGAGGGACGGCAATCATGGCCAAGGAAAAGTTTGAGCGCAATAAGCCGCACGTGAATGTGGGGACGATCGGACACATCGATCACGGCAAGACGACGTTGACGGCGGCGATCACCAAGGTGTTGCAGAAGCACAATCCGAAGATTGTGTTTCGCTCGTTTGATTCGATTGACAATGCACCCGAAGAGAAGGCGCGCGGCATCACCATTGCCACGGCGCACGTGGAGTATGAGACCGGGAACCGGCACTACGCGCACGTGGATTGTCCGGGCCACGCCGACTACATCAAGAACATGATTACGGGCGCGGCGCAGATGGATGGCGCGATTCTGGTGGTGGCGGCGACGGACGGGCCCATGCCGCAGACCCGCGAACACGTGCTCCTGGCGCGGCAGGTGGGCGTGCCCTGCGTGGTGGTGGCGTTGAACAAGTGCGATGCGGTGGATGATCCGGAGTTGCTCGACCTGGTGGAGTTGGAAGTGCGCGAGTTGTTGAAGAGCTATCAGTTCCCGGGCGACAAGGTGCCGGTGGTGCGGTTGTCGGCCTTGGGGGCGTTGAACGGGGAAGCGAAGTGGGAGAAGCAGATTGATGAGCTGATGAAAGCGGTGGACGAATATGTGCCGCTGCCGCAGCGCGAGATTGAGAAGCCGTTTCTGATGCCGATTGAGGATATTTTCTCGATATCGGGCCGGGGCACGGTGGTGACGGGCCGGATCGAGCGCGGCAAGTGCAAGATCGGCGAGGAAATGGAGATTGTCGGTTTCCGGGAGACGCGGAAGACGGTGATCACGGGCGTGGAGATGTTTAAGAAGCAGTTGGATGAAGGCCTGGCGGGGGACAATGCCGGGCTGCTGCTGCGCGGGACGGCCAAGGATGATGTGGAGCGCGGGATGGTGATTGCGAAGCCGGGCTCGATTACGCCGCACACGAAGTTCAAGGCGGAAGTGTATGTGCTGACGAAGGAAGAAGGCGGGCGGCACACGCCGTTTTTCAAAGGCTACCGGCCGCAGTTTTATTTTCGGACGACGGATGTGACGGGAGTGGCGGAAATGCCGGCAGGGACGGAGATGGTGATGCCGGGAGACAACGTGGCGCTGACGGTGGAGTTGATTACGCCGGTGGCGATGGAGAAAGGGCTGCGCTTCGCCATTCGCGAAGGCGGCCACACGGTAGGCGCCGGGACCATCAGCGAAGTGCTGACCTAGGGCAGTAGAAAGTTCAAGACGGGAGTGAGCCATGCCGCGCGAGATTTGTCAGTTGCAATGTGCCGATTGCAAAGAACGGAATTATTCGACCACCAAGAACCGCAAAACGACGACGGAGCGGCTGGAGTTCAGCAAGTTCTGCCCCCGTTGCCGGAAGCACACGCCACACAAAGAAGTGAAGTAACGATTGTGTAATTTGGCAATCGGGTAATTTTGGAATTTGAAAGGCGAGGAGTGATTTCCGTGCAAGCTTCAAATTACCGGATTACGAAATTGCAAAATTACCAAATGAATTTAGGGGCGTAAGCTCAACGGTTAAACTGCCGGTCTCCAAAACCGGACTTGGGGGTTCGAATCCCTCCGCCCCTGCCAGAGTTTGCGAGCCGGCTGGCCGGGCAGAAGGAAGTTCAGAAGGAAGTAAGTCAGATGCCGATGACGGAAGAGATTACTAGAAGCGGCGACGGATTTGTCGAACGGGTGAAGTCGTGGCCGGAGCAGGTGCGGTCGTTCTATACCGACGTACGCACGGAAATGAAGAAGGTGACCACGCCTTCCTTCAAGGAAGTGCAGGCGACGACGGCGGTGGTCATCATTGCCGTGTTCCTGTTTGCGACCTACTTCTGGGTGGTGGACCTGGTCCTTGGCAAGGGCATCGACCAGATGTTCCGGGTGTTCAATCATCGCGGCTAGGCGGGAGAAACTGAGAGAGGCCATGCAGGACGAGATTAAAGCGGACGGCCCGGTAGACGCCGGCGTGCCGGTGGCGGAAGGCGAAGCGGCAGCCGTAGCGCCGGAGCAGCCACGCAACCCGAACATGAAGTGGTACATCATTCACGCCTATTCCGGCTTTGAGCGGAAGGTGAAGGAATCACTGGAATCGCGGGTGCAGGCGTTCGGCTTGCAGGAAAAAATCGGCAAGGTGCTGATCCCGACCGAGTCGGTGACGGAAGTGCGCGGAGGCAAGAAATACACCAGCGAGCGGATGTTCTATCCCGGATACGTACTGGTGGAAATGGACATGAACGACCACGTCTGGCATGTGGTCAAGTCCACGCCTCGCGTGACGGGCTTTGTCGGGACCGGGCAGCAGCCCACGCCGCTCTCCGACGAAGAGGTCAACCACATTGTCTATCGCGTGCAGGTGGCCAAAGACAAGCCGCGGTTGAAGGTCAAGTTTGAAAAGAACGAGTCGGTACGGATTACGGAAGGCGCCTTCGCCAGCTTTACGGGCGTGGTGGACGAAGTGAATGAAGACCGCGAGACGCTGAAGGTGATGGTGACGATCTTCGGGCGGGCTACGCCGGTGGAGTTGGAATTCGGGCAGGTGGAGAAAGTTGCATAAGCATTTTGTAATTTGGTAATCGGGCAATTTTGTAATTTGGGCCCGGCGGTTGGCGAACGAGTTAAAGAGGAAGAGGAATGGCAAAGAAGGCGACAGGATCGGTGAAGTTGCAGATTGCGGCGGGCAAGGCGACGCCCGCGCCCCCGGTGGGGCCGGCGCTCGGCCAGGCGCAGATCAACATCATGGAGTTCTGCAAGCAGTTCAATGCGCGGACCAACGCCAAGGAACTGGACGGGCTGATTATTCCCGTGGTGGTGACGGTCTATACCGACCGCTCGTTCACCTTCATTACCAAGACGCCGCCGGCGGCCATCCTGTTGAAGCGCGCCGCGGGCATCGCCAAAGGGTCGGGCGAGCCCAACAAGAACAAGGTGGGCACGGTGACACTGAAACAGGTAGAGGACATCGCCAAACAAAAGATGCCCGACCTGAATGCCGCGTCGGTGGACGCGGCCGTCCAGAGTATTCGCGGCACGGCGCGTTCCATGGGGATTGATGTGGTGGGCTAGTCAGCGGTCTGGAGTACGCGGTTCACGTCAACACGACCACGGCGGTCAGGAATAACGGGCGCGGTGGGAGACGAGGAGAACATGAAAAAACCTGGAAAGCACATTGAGGCGGCGCGCAAAGCGGTGGAATTGCGCCCGTACGTTCTGCAGGACGCGGTGCCACTGCTGCAGAAAGTGAAGTTCGCGAAATTTGACGAGACGGTCGAGGTCACGCTGCGTCTGGGTGTGGATCCAAAACATGCCGACCAAATGGTGCGCGGCACAGTGGTGTTGCCGCATGGGCTGGGCAAAGCCAAGAAAGTGCTGGTCATTGCCAGCGGCGACAAAGTGAAGGAAGGCGAGAACGCAGGCGCGGATTTTGTGGGCGGCGAAGACATGGTCGAAAAGATCATGAAGGAAAACTGGACGGATTTTGATGCGCTCATCGCCACGCCGGACATGATGAAGTCGGTGGGCCGGCTGGGCAAAGTGCTGGGCCCGAAGGGTCTGATGCCCAACCCGAAAACAGGGACGGTGACCACCGACGTGGCCAAGGCGGTACAGGAAATCAAGGCGGGCAAAGTGGAATTCCGCACCGACAAGACGGCGCTGGTGCACTGCCCGGTGGGCAAAATGTCGTTCACGCCCGCCAAGTTGATCGACAACGCCACCACGCTGATCACGAGCGTAATCAAGGCCAAGCCGGTGGCCGCCAAGGGCAAGTACATCCGGGGTTGCACGCTGAGCTCCACCATGGGGCCGGGCATCAAGATTGACGTGGCGCCGATTGAGGCTGCCGCCAAGGCATAGGGAGAAAGCGAACATGGCTGTCACCAAAGCGGTGAAGGTTGAGCGGGCGCAGGAACTGGCGCAGGAGTTGAAAAGCGTCTCCAGCATGATTGTGGCGACGTATTCCAAGCTCACGGTGGCGCAGGATTTCGAGTTGCGCAAAGCGGTGCGGGGTGCGGGTGCGAAGTATCGGGTGGTGAAGAACTCGCTGGCGGAACGCGCCGCCAAGGGCACCAACGTCGAGGCAGTGCTGAAGAATCTGACCGGGGTGACGTCCATCGCCTACACCGGCGGCGACCCGGTGGCGCTGGCCAAGGCGTTGGCCAAGTACGTCAAAGACAATCCCGAATTGAGTTTCAAGGCGGGTTTGGTGGAAGGGCAGGCGATCTCGGTGAAGGAGATCGAGGCGCTGGCCACCATGCCGTCGAAGGAAGAGATTTATTCCAAGCTCCTGTTCCTGCTGAACGCCCCGGCGCAGCGTCTGGTTACGGTGGTCAATGCCGCCGGACGAGACCTGGCGGTGGTGGTCAACCAGGCGGTGGAGCAGAAGAAGTTCAAAGAGGATTTGGCAATTGTGTAATTGGGCAATTTTGTAATTCCAACCCTTACTGGGTGCAGATCACAAGATTAGAGATTACAAAATGATTTTTGATACCTGAAAGGTGGAGAACTAGCAATGTCGGACTTGCAGCAGTTGGAAGAATCAATCGTAGGCCTGTCGCTTATGGAAGCGGCGCAACTGGTGAAAAAGCTGGAAGAGCGTCTGGGCGTGTCCGCGGCAGCGGCTGCGCCGGTGATGATGGCGGCGGCGGGTGCAGGCGCGGCGCCGGCGGAAGAGAAGACCGAATTCGCGGTGGTGTTGAAGGAGGTTGGCGCGAACAAGATCAACGTCATTAAGGCCGTGCGCGAAGTCACCAGCCTGGGCCTGAAAGAAGCCAAGGACCTGGTGGACGGCGCACCCAAGACGGTGAAGGAAGGAGTCTCCAAGGACGAAGCGGAGACCATCAAGAAGAAATTCACCGAAGCGGGCGCTACCGTCGAGATCAAGTAAGCGGCGGGAGTGCCCGGCACATCCGGGTCTGAATCCTGGCAGGCGGTGCGGCCATCGAATCAAGTACCGCCTCCCAAGCGAAGAACCCGCAACTTCAGGCTGCCGGAACAGGCCGCGCGCTGCTGGCGCGGCGGAGTCGTCCGGAAGCATGAGTTCGAGGGTTCCGCGGGCAGCCGCGGGACGGAAAACAGGCCTTAAGAACTGGCGCGTAACGACACAAGCGAGCAAGCAGCGACGCACAGGTTGGCGTCTCGGGGACAGTTCGTCCTCCGGGGCGCTCGTGCCTTGGTTGCGGGTTGCGGGCGTTGAGCGGCCATCAAGGCTGCGCCACGAAAGTTGGAGCTCCGAATGTCTGAGAACACGATCTTCCACAAGCGTTTTGACTTTTCCAAGATTCCAGCCACCATCGCGATCCCGAACCTGATCGAGGTGCAGAAACGCTCCTACGAACGTTTTCTGCAGATGGACCGTCTGCCCAGCGAACGCGAAGATGGCGGGCTGCAGGCCGTCTTCCAGTCGGTGTTCCCGATTACGGATTTCCGCGATGTCTCCAAGCTGGAGTTTGTGGACTACTCCATTGGGAACTGGGAGTGCAAGTGCGGCCACCTCAAGGGGCTACACCACCTGCGCTCCACGTGTAAGAGTTGCGGCTTTACCATCGTCACCGACCCGTTCCATCCCGGCGACGTGCTCTGCGGCAAGTGCGGCACGTACAACGCCAACACGCCCGATTTCTGCAACAAGTGCGGCGACCCCGTCGGCCTGCAACTGAAGTATGACGTTGGTGAGTGCGAAGAGCGGGGCATGACTTACTCGGCGCCGCTCAAGGTCACCATGCGGCTGACCATCTACGAGAAGGACCCGGAAACCGGCAACAAGAGCATTCGCGACATCAAAGAGCAGGAAGTCTTTTTCGGCGATGTGCCCCTGATGACGGCCAACGGTACGTTCATCATTAACGGCACCGAGCGCGTGATTGTGAGCCAGTTGCACCGCTCACCGGGCGTGTTTTTTGAGAAGCAGCCGCCCGCATATTTCCTGGGCAAGATCATTCCCTACCGCGGATCCTGGGTGGAGTTCGAGTACGACCAGAAGAACATTCTCTACGTCCGCATCGATCGCAAGCGGAAGTTTCTGGGCACGATCTTTCTGCGGGCGCTCGGTCTGCGCGCCGGTGAGGACATTCTGCGCACGTTCTACACCGTGGACCGCATTCTGGTGCGGGACAAGAAGCTGCACTGGACGGTGGACGCGGCGGAGAAGGCCACCAACCTGGTGGGCATGAAGCTGACCCACCGCGTGGCCACGAAATCCGGTGAGGAGATTGTGCACTCGGGACGCAAGGTGACGGCGGCGATCCTGGGCGAAATTCGCAAAGCGAAGATCAGCGAGATCGAAGTCGATTCGGCTGACATGGAAGGCGCGTGGGCGACCGGCGATGTGGTGGACACCACCACCGGCGACGTGCTGCTCGAAGCCAATAACGAACTGACGCCGGAAATCCTGGCCAAGATCGTGGACTCGAACGTCATCGAGATGAACCTGTTCTTCCCCGAGCGCGACGACGTCGGCACGGTCATCAGCCAGACGCTGCGCCGTGATTCCGTGAAGACGCCGCAGGAAGCCCTGATCGAGATCTACCGGAAACTGCGTCCCGGCGATCCGCCGACGCTGGATACGGCGACTTCGCTGTTTCACGGCATGTTCTTCGACCCGCGCAAATATGACTTCTCGCGCGTGGGGCGGATGAAGTTCAACATCAAGCTGTTTGAGAACCAGGAAGCGACCCGGCTGGAAGGCCGGACGCTGGAGCCGGAGGATTTCTACGCCACCATCCGCTACCTGCTCAAGCTGCGCAAGAGTATTGGTGCGGTGGATGACATCGATCACTTGGGCAACCGCCGCGTGCGCGCGGTCGGCGAACTCATGGAAAACCAGTTCCGCATCGGACTGGTGCGCATGGAACGCGCCATCAAAGAAAAGATGAGCGTGTACCAGGAAATGTCGACGGCCATGCCGCACGACCTGGTCAACGCCAAGCCGGTGATGGCGGCGATCCGCGAGTTTTTCGGTTCCTCGCAGCTCTCCCAGTTCATGGACCAGACCAACCCGCTTTCCGAAATCACCCACAAGCGGCGCTTGTCGGCGCTGGGGCCGGGCGGTCTGTCGCGGGAACGAGCGGGCTTCGAAGTCCGCGACGTGCACCCGACTCACTACGGGCGCATTTGTCCAATTGAGACGCCGGAAGGTCCGAACATCGGCCTGATCTCGTCGCTCAGTTGCTACGCTCGCATCAATGACTATGGCTTCATCGAGTCGCCGTATCGCAAGGTGAAGAACGGACGCGTGATCGAATACGCCACCGTGGTCAACGCCGGCGACAGCGACCTGAAAGTGGGCGAGCACCGCGAGCGGCACGAGTTGGAGAAGCTGAACAGCGAGATCAAGGACCGTCGCAAGCGTCAACTTGAAATCGAACCCCACTCGTTCTATCTCTCGGCCTGGGAGGAAGACCGGCACGTGATCGCACAGGCCAACGTCGAACTCGACGATAAGGGCCGCATCGTGGGCGATCTAGTGAACGCCCGCAAGTCCGGCAACTTTGTGCTGGTAAACCGCGACGACGTGGATTACGTCGACGTCAGTCCGAAGCAGTTGGTTTCCGTGGCGGCCTCGCTGGTCCCGTTCCTGGAACACGACGACGCCAACCGCGCGCTCATGGGCGCGAACATGCAACGGCAGTCGGTGCCCTTGCTGCGGGCGGCGGCGCCCTACGTGGGCACGGGCATGGAAGGCGTTACGGCGCGCGATTCCGGCGCGGTAGTGCTAGCGCGGCGCAGCGGCCTCGTGGACTCGGTCGACTCTGAGCGCATCATTGTGCGCGTGGAGGGTGAGCACCATCCCACACAGCTTTCCCGTGAAGTGGGTAGTGACATCTACCAGTTGATCAAGTTCAAACGCTCCAACCAGAACACCTGCATCAACCAGAAGCCGGTGGTGAAGAAGGGGCAGCGCGTGGCCAAAGGCCAGGTGATTGCCGACGGACCGTGCACCGATAAGGGCGAACTAGCGCTGGGACGCAACGTGCTGGTCGCGTTCATGCCGTGGCGCGGCTACAACTTCGAGGACGCCATCCTGGTCTCCGAGAAGCTGGTCAAGGACGACTACTACACCTCGGTGCATATTGAGGAATTCGAGATCGAGGCGCGGGACACGAAGCTGGGACCGGAAGACGTGACGCGCGACATCCCCAATGTGGGCGAGTCGTCGCTGCGCGATCTGGACGAGAGTGGCGTCATCCGCATTGGCGCCAGCGTCAAGGCGGGCGACATTCTGGTGGGCAAGGTAACGCCCAAGGGCGAGACCCAGCTCACGCCGGAAGAGAAACTGCTGCGCGCCATCTTCGGTGAAAAGGCCGGCGATGTGCGCGACGCTTCGCTGACCACCCCTCCGGGCATCGAGGGCATCGTGGTGGACGTGAAAATCTTCTCCCGCAAGGGCCAGGAGAAGGACGAACGCGCCAAGACCATCGAAGGGTTGCAGATTGGAAAGCTGGAGAAAAATCTCTCCGACGAAATCCGCATTCTCACCGACGAGCGGCTCAAGCGTCTGGAAGCGTTGCTGGGGGGCAAGGAAGTTCTCGCCGACCTGCACGACGAGCGCACCAACAAGCGTTTGCTGAGCAAGGGCGCCATGCTCGACCGGGACGCGATTGAACGCATTTCCACCCGCAACCTGAAACGCATCAAGTACCCGGACAAAGACCCGCGGGTCAACGAGCAGATTGACGAAATCGAAGAGATGACGTCGCGCCAGATTGACGTGCTCAAGAAGATCGTCAATGAGAAGAAGGACAAACTGCAGAAGGGCGATGAGCTGCCGCCGGGCGTCATCAAGCTGGTGAAGGTGTACATCGCCATGAAGCGCAAGTTGAGTGTCGGCGACAAGATGGCCGGCCGCCACGGTAACAAGGGTGTGATCGCGCGCATCCTGCCGGATGAGGACATGCCCTACCTGCCCGATGGCACGCCGGTGGAGATTGTGCTCAATCCGCTGGGCGTTCCCAGTCGTATGAACGTGGGCCAGATTCTGGAGACACATCTGGGCTGGGCGGCGCATGAACTGGGCAAGAAAGTGCACGCGCTGATGGCCGGGAACACGCGGGAAGAGATTGTCCGGCGCGGCTTGAAGGCGTTGTTCAAAGAGACCCAGCTCGTCGACAATTTCGACGATCTGAACGAAGACGAGCTGATGGCCGCGGGCAAGAGCCTGGGCCAGGGCTTCCTCTTCGCGTCGCCGGTGTTTGACGGGGCGCGAGAGAACGAAATCAAGGCGCTGTTGCAGCAGGCGGGTTTGCCCACCGCGGGCAAGACCGATCTCTATGACGGCATGACCGGAGAGCGTTTTGAACAGCCCGTCACCGTGGGCTACATCTACATGCTGAAACTGTCGCATCTGGTGGACGACAAGATTCACGCGCGTTCCATCGGACCGTATTCGCTGATCACCCAGCAACCGCTGGGCGGCAAGGCGCAATTCGGCGGCCAGCGTTTCGGAGAAATGGAAGTGTGGGCGCTGGAGGCGTACGGTGCCGCGCACATCCTGCAGGAATTGCTCACTGCGAAGTCGGACGACGTCTACGGCCGCACCAAGATTTATGAGGCCATCGTCAAAGGCGAAGCAGCCATGCAACCGGGCGTGCCGGAATCGTTCAACGTGCTGGTGCGCGAACTGCAATCGCTCTGTCTGGATGTGGAGCTGATCAAGGTCAACGAACGCAAGCCGGTGGCGGTGGCAGCGGATTAGTCGCCCCGGGTTGCGTGTGCGCGCTTAGGAATTTTTGAGAACTAGGGGCCGATGAAGGTTCGCTCCCGACTTCATCGGACGAGATGGAAACACCGGTAGTGGGCCAGCGGGTAGCGGCCACTGCCCCGGGAGCAGGAAGCGGAGGAGCACCTTGTATCGTTCGAGCCCTTTTGACCTCGCCAATACCACCGCCGATTTCGACGCCATTCGCATCAGCGTAGCTTCGCCGGAAAAGATCCGCAGCTGGTCGCACGGCGAGGTAACCAAGCCGGAGACGATCAACTACCGCACCTTCAAGCCGGAGCGCGACGGCCTGTTCTGCGCCCGCATCTTTGGCCCGGTCACGGATTGGGAGTGCTTGTGCGGGAAATACAAGCGCATGAAGCACCGCGGAGTGATCTGCGACAAGTGCGGCGTGGAAGTGACGCTCTCCAAGGTCCGCCGCGAACGCCTGGGCCACATTGAGCTGGCTTCGCCCTGTTCCCATGTCTGGTTCTTCAAAGGCCTGCCCAGCCGCATCGGGCACCTGCTGGACATTTCGCTGCGCGACCTCGAGTCGGTGCTCTACTTCGAAGCGTACGTGGTGGTGGAACCCGGCGACGCTCCGGTGAAGGACCACGAGGTCATCAAGGACGAAGCCAAGTTCCGCGAACTCGATCAGCAGTTCCGCGCTACCGGTTTCAAAGCCATGATGGGCGCGGAAGCCATCAAGGAATTGCTCAAGCGCGTGGAGATCAAGGAACTCTCCACCACGCTGCGCGAGAAAATGATCAATGAGGTTTCGCTGCAAAAGCGTGTGAAATACGCCAAGCGGCTGAAGGTGGTGGAGGCGTTCCGCAAAAGCGGCAACCAGCCCCACTGGATGATTCTGGATGTGATTCCGGTGATTCCGCCGGAGCTGCGCCCGCTGGTTCCACTGGACGGCGGTCGTTTTGCCACCTCGGACCTGAACGATCTCTATCGCCGCGTCATCAACCGCAACAACCGGCTGAAAAAGCTGATGGACCTGCACGCGCCGGAAGTGATTGTGCGCAACGAGAAGCGCATGCTGCAGGAAGCGGTGGACGCGCTCTTCGACAACGGTCGCCGCGGCCGCGTGCTGCGCGGCGCCAATAATCGCCCGCTCAAGTCGCTTTCCGACACGCTGAAAGGTAAGCAGGGCCGCTTCCGTCAGAACCTGCTGGGCAAGCGCGTGGACTACTCCGGACGTTCCGTCATTGTGGTCGGACCCGAACTGAAGCTGCACCAGTGTGGTCTGCCCAAGAAGATGGCGCTCGAACTGTTCAAGCCTTTTATCTATCACCGGCTGGAACAAACCGGACAATGCACCACCATCAAACAGGCGAAAGAGCTGGTGGAGCAGCAGGTTTCAGTGGTCTGGGACATTCTGGAAGAGGTCATCAAAGACCATCCGGTGCTGCTGAACCGCGCTCCCACGTTGCACCGCCTGGGCATTCAGGCGTTCGAACCCGTTCTAGTGGAAGGCAAGGCCATCAAGATCCACCCGCTGGTCTGCACCGCGTTCAACGCGGACTTTGACGGTGACCAGATGGCGGTACACATTCCGCTGTCGCCGGAAGCACAGGTCGAGGCGAGTGTGCTCATGCTGGCTTCGCACAACATCATGTCGCCCGCGTCGGGCCATCCCATCACCGTGCCTACGC
Organism: Terriglobia bacterium; assembly: GCA_041495845.1. Lineage (GTDB taxonomy): Bacteria > Acidobacteriota > Terriglobia > Terriglobales > Acidobacteriaceae > JBGQDM01. Next base: position 19,926 of record JBGQDM010000021.1, read on the forward strand.
AAGACATGGTGCTCGGTCTTTATTACCTGACCAAAGCGAAGCCGGGCGCCAAAGGGGAAGGCCGCGCCTTCGCCAACATCGACGAAGTATTGATGGCGCTGGAAGCGGGCGAAGTGGAAACGCTCACGCCCATCCGCTTGCGCTATTCCGGCAGTCTGATTGACCTGACCACGGCGTATGACGATCAGGACATCGTGCACACCGAGCCCATCAAGGTGGATCGCGCGCGGTTGAACACCACCGTGGGCCGGGCCATCCTCAACGACCATTTGCCCGAGCGCATGCCCTTTATCAACGGCCTGCTCAAAAAGAAGGGCATCGGTCAGCTGGTGAACTTCTGCTATCTGCAGTACGGGCTGGAACTCACGGTCCGCATGCTGGATGAAATCAAGTCCTTGGGTTTCCGCTACGCCACGCGCGCCGGACTCTCCATTGGCATTGATGACATGGTCATTCCCGACAGCAAGCGCAACCTGGTGCGCGACGCCGAGAAACAGGTGGTCGCGGTGCAGCAGCAATACCTGGACGGCGCCATCACCAACGGTGAGCGCTATAACAAGGTCGTGGAAATCTGGTCCGGCATCACTGAAAAAGTGGCGGATGAGATGTTCGGCGCCATGCAACAGAAGGACAAGGAAGGCTTCCTCAATCCGATTTACGTCATGGCCGACTCCGGCGCTCGCGGATCGAAGCAGCAGATCCGCCAGCTCTCCGGCATGCGCGGCTTGATGGCGCGTCCTTCCGGTGAAATTATCGAGACCCCCATCACCGCCAACTTCCGTGAAGGGTTGACGGTGCTGCAGTATTTCATTTCCACCCACGGCGCCCGCAAGGGTCTGGCCGATACCGCGCTCAAGACCGCCGATTCCGGCTATCTGACGCGGCGTCTGGTGGATGTGGCGCAGGATGTGATCATCAGCGAGATTGACTGCGGCACGGTGGACGGCATCTACGTGGAAGGCATCGTGGAAGCCGGGGAAATCATCGAGCCCTTGCGCGACCGCATTATTGGCCGCGTTTCGCTGGAGAAGATCAAGGACTACGAAGGCAACGTGATCGTGGACATCAACCACGAGATCACGGATGACCTGGCCAACTCCATTCAGGCGGCGGGCATTGAGCGGGTGAAGATCCGCTCTGTGCTCACCTGCGAATCCAAACGTGGTGTCTGCGCTCTCTGCTACGGCCGCAACCTGGCTTCGGGCCGTCTGGTCGAGTTGGGCGAAGCGACTGGCGTCATCGCAGCGCAGTCCATTGGCGAACCGGGCACGCAGCTCACCATGCGTACCTTCCACATCGGCGGCACCGCCTCGCGGGTTTCTGAGCAGTCACGTCAGGAAGCCAAGAGCAACGGCGCGGTGCGTTTCATCAATCTGCAGACGGTAAAGTCGAAGACGGGCGATCTGGTGGTGATGAACCGCGCTGGCTCGGTTGCTGTGGTCGACGAACGAGGTCGCGAACGCGAGCGCTATGCCGTGGTCTACGGCGCCAAGGTCAAGGTCGCCGATGGCGATGCGGTGCAACTCGGCCAGGTACTGCTCGAGTGGGACCCCTACACCTTCGCCATCCTGACCGAAATCGGCGGCACGGTGCAGTTCAAGGACTTGCAGGACGGCGTGACCTTGCACGAAGAGGTGGACGAAGTTACAGGTCTTTCGCGGCACGTGGTGGCGGATTCTCCGGACGAGAAACGGCAACCCGCCATCGTCATCAAGGGCAAGAGCACGAAGCGCTACCTCATGCCTTCGCGTTCCCACTTGATGGTGGTGGATGGCGACACCGTGCATCCGGGCGACGTGCTGGCCAAGATTCCGCGCGAGACCACCAAGACCAAGGACATCACGGGCGGCCTGCCGCGCGTGGTGGAACTGTTCGAGGCGCGCAAGCCGCATGAAACCGCGGTCATCAGCGAAATTGATGGCGCGGTCAAGTTTGGCGAGGTCAGCAAAGGCCAGCGCAAAGTCTACGTCGTCAGCGATGATGGCACGCAGAAGGAATACTCCGTGCCCCGCGGCGTCCACATCAACGTGCAGGAAGGCGAACGCATCCGGGCGGGGGAACAGCTCATGGATGGGCCCAAGAACCCGCACGACATCCTGGCCGTGCTCGGTGAAAAAGAACTGCAGAAGTATCTGGTGGATGAGATTCAGGAAGTCTACCGGCTGCAGGGCGTCACCGTGAACGACAAACACATTGAAGTCATCGTGCGCCAGATGATGCGTTGGGTAAAGGTGGAAGACGTGGGCGACACCCAGTTCCTGCTGGACCAGCAGGTGGACAAGTTCCGTTTCCACGAGGAGAACGAGCGCACGATTTCGCAAGGCGGCAAACCGGCCACCGGCCGTCCGTTGTTGCTGGGCATCACCAAAGCCTCGCTCTCGACGGATTCATTCATCTCCGCCGCTTCGTTCCAGGAGACCACCAGGGTGCTGACGGAAGCCGCCATTCAGGGCTCCGTCGACCACCTGCGCGGACTCAAGGAAAATGTCATTGTCGGCCGCCTGATCCCGGCCGGCACCGGCATGGAGCACTACCGCAACGTCAAGCTCGCACCCGAACTCGAAGAAGCGGCTGCCAAGGTGCAAGAAGAGGTTTCCGCAGCCTATGAGGAAGCCGAACGCGCTCTGGAGATGATGCGGCAGGAAGGCGAAACGGAAGAGCTCACCACCGAGTAAGTTGCACCGCCATCGGGGTGGGAGCGCTACCATCGCTTCCACCCCTTTTGCCTTGGAGACGCAACCCCCAGCCTGTGGAACCCGCACCTGCCAGGAGGCCAATGCTGTTTCGTAGCTCTCAAGACGGGCCCATCATGCATTTCCTCCGCTTGCTACGGCTTTCATTTTGGCGCGCCTTTCAGCATGATGCCTTCGCCATCGCCAAGGCGTCCGCCTATTCCTCCATCCTCACGTTTTTCCCCGTCCTGCTGGTGGTGGGGTCGGTGCTCGCCACCTCGCGTCGTACCGAGGTGTATTTGCGCGAGATTTCCTACGCGCTGGGCCGCATCCTGCCCGCGGGTGCCGCCACCACGCTCGCCTATCTCCGCGGCACCTCGCAGCGTCCGCTCAAACTGCTGCTCACCACCTCGTTGCTCACGCTCTGGACTGCTTCCGGTGTGGTCGTTTCCTGGATGGAAGGCTTCCGCCGCGCCCATGGCTTGCCCAAGACCTGGGGGCTGGTCAGGGAACGCATGATTGCGTTTTCCCTCGTGATTTTGGCCGGTATCCCCATGACGTTTGCCACCGTACTGGTGGCGTTTGGCAACCGCATTGAGATGCGGATTCTGTTTCATATGGGTCGCGAGTTTGGTCCGGCAATCCTGTTCATGTGGACTGCCATCCGCTGGGCGATTGCTCTTTTGACCAGCATCGCCGTGCTGGCGCTGATCTATCACAACGCCGTGCCCCGCACTCAGCGCTGGCACAACGTGATCCCGGGTGCGACTCTGGCCACGGCCATGTGGTTTGCTGCTACCGCCTTGTTTGGCTGGTATTTACAGCGCTACGCCGATTACAGTCTGATCTACGGATCGCTGGGCGTGGCCATTGTACTGCTCGTCTGGATGTATATGATTTCTCTGGTGGTACTGATTGGGGCGGAGTTCAATGCGCTGCTTTTCCCGCGCGTGCCGCCCAGTCAGGAATCCGCCGCCAACTAGCGCGGGAGGAACGTTGCCACAGAAGCCGGAACACCGGCGGCCGGAACCAGAGCTCCGCCGCCGCACCAAGATCATCTGTACCATCGGCCCCGCTTGCGAGAGCGAAGAGCAATTGCGCCAGTTGTTGCGGCTGGGCATGGACGTGGCCCGGCTGAATTTTTCCCACGGCAGCCACGCCGATCATGCCAACCGCATCGCCCGTTTGCGGCGCGCTGCCGAGGCGGAGGGCCGCCCGTTGTGCATCCTGCAGGACCTGCAGGGGCCAAAGATTCGTACCGGTGCGCTTCGCGGCCACGCGCCGGTGATGCTGGAAGCAGGCCATCGCGTCCGCATTACGCCGCGAACCGTGGAAGGGACTGCGGACCGCATCTCCACCACATTCCAGACGCTGGCGCGCGAAGTGGTTCCGGGCACGCGCATCCTGCTTTCCGACGGGCTGATTGAACTGTGCGTGCTCGCGAAACACGGCGCCGATGTCGAGTGTGAAATCATCAACGGCGGCCTGCTCGGCGAACACAAGGGCCTCAACCTCCCCGGCCTCGGGCTTAAAGTTCCATCACTGACGGAGAAGGACCGCGAGGACCTGATTTTCGGTCTGCGGCAGGGTGTCGACGCGGTCGCCATTTCGTTTGTGCGCACCGCCGCCGACATCCGCGTCGTCAAAGAGTTAATTTCGGACCAGGACAGCCACGTGCCGGTGATTGCCAAGCTGGAAAAGCCGCAGGCCATCGACAATCTGGAAGAAATTCTTGCCTTGGCAGACGGCGTGATGGTGGCGCGCGGTGATCTCGGCGTCGAGATGCCGGCGGAGCGTGTGCCCGTCATCCAGAAACAGGTGATTCAGCGCGCCGCTGAGTTTCGCAAGCCGGTGATCACCGCCACCCAAATGTTGGAGTCCATGATCGAAAACCCGCGGCCCACGCGGGCGGAAGCGAGCGATGTGGCCAACGCCATCTTCGACGGTACCGACGCGGTCATGCTCTCAGCGGAAACGGCCAGCGGAAAATATCCGCCGGAAGCGCTGGCCATGATGGCGCGCATTGCCTGCGAAGCCGAACGCAGTATCGCGGGCGCACCCTATCTCCGCCGTCGCCGAAACCGCCAAGGTCTCTCGATTGCGGAGACGATTTGCGAATCCGTGGCCCACGCCGCGGCTGATCTGGAAATGCGCGCCATCGCGGTCTTCACCGAGACCGGCAACACGGCGCGGTTGGTATCCAAGTACCGGCCAAAATGTGAAATCTACGCCTTTACCCACGTGCCCCATGTGCATAATTGGGCCAATTTGCTGTGGGGGGGTGAATCCGGTGCAGACAGGGCCGCCACGCTCGGCGGAGAAGATGGTCAGCAATGCGGAACAAGAACTGCTGCGCCGGAAGCGGGTGCAGCCCGGCGACACCATCGGCATCATCGCGGGCACGCAAATGTCCGCCGGCTCCACGAATTTCATGCGGCTGCACGTGGTCGGTGGTGAAAGTGCCCGCCGGACGAGCAAACCCGCGCGGAGGGCGCAATGAGCGAAGCCCGTGAAGTCCTCTCCATCGCCGTTTTTGATGCGTTGCCCGGCCAGACCGCCGAAGCGGAAACCACCATGCGCGCGCTGATGAAGTTGCTGGCCGAGAAAGACTACAGCCGCGACTTGCTCTACCGCGACGCTCAGACGCCGGACCATTTTGTATTGTTGCGCTACTGGAAGTCGGAAGCCGCGCCGCGCGAAGCGCAGGAAGACCCCGCAGTGCAGCGCTATTGGGCCCGCCTCGGCCACCTGATCCGCATTGTCAAGATTTACGAGTCGCTAGAAGAGGTTGGCAAAGCAGGAACTTAGACTTGCCACATGGAGTCTAATAGCGTGTGACCAATGACGGCTTGCTGAACGCGCGCGGCCTGCGCCGATTTCACAGCAAGAGGCGATTAGCCTTTCTTGCAACCCTTACCGTTTTTGCCTGCTGCTGGTTCTGGTTGTATTTCGATTCGACCTACCAGCGTCGCAAAGCTGAACGGTTCATCGCCGACTTGAAATCATTCCCGTTTGCCACGGCTGGCTTTCGCGAGGTGCGCGACCTTTCAAGCCGCAACGGTGGCGCGGGCCTTCAACAATTTCCGCCTCGTTGGCCAGTCCCCGGTGCACCGTCCAGGGAATCATGGGGAACGATGAATATCCAGCTTGGGGACCTGAATCTCCCGCTTGTCCAGACCGGGCCCCTGTGCACGGCCCAAGATTGTACTTTCGATATCTGGATCAAGGCCCGCTTGGCAAGGCTGCCGCTGCCGGGGTGGGCCGCCGAGGCGCTGTACGCCACCCTTCCTTACCTGGGTATCCGAGCTTGGGTCATCTATGCAAGGTTTGAAGTCAGGGGTGGCAAGTTGGACAGAAGTCGCACGACGGTGGGGGAACTGAGACATGGCACGTCCGGTCCGTACGAAGGTCTGATCCCTTTCGGATATGAGGTCGTCTCTACGGCTGACTTCGATCCTGTCGACCGCAGCTATGACTACGATGTCGGATTCCCGCACATTACGGGACCTCCGTCGAATGTGCTTTCTGCCCGGATTGCCCATCGCCTCGACGCTCCCATGCAACGCGCGTTTGATATTGATCTTCGTTGCCTGACCGCCGCTTTCCATAGTTGCAGCGGGTTTGGAGAGCTTGTGCCGTCGGCATGGTCAGATTACCTGGTGCAGAAAGCGGAGTCTGAAAAAGCCTACCGGGAACAAGACCGGCTGAGGCGCCAGTGAGGAACTAGTGCTAACAGGATATGAGAACACATCCAGAAGTCGCGCCCTTCGCCGATACCTCCACCGACCCCGCCGTCCACGGCTTCCTGCACCGGCCCGATTCCTCCATTGGCTGTGCTCTTGTTCTCACTGACGGTGCGGGTTCGAATTGCCAGGCGCCGCTGCTGGTCGCGCTCGCGCGGGCATTCTGCGACGCCGGCTGGACGGTGTTGCGCTGCGATCTTCCGTTTCGACAGATGCGCCCGCAGGGCCCGCCGCGTCCGGGAGATGCCGCGCGCGACCGCGACGGCTTGCGCCGTGCCGTAGCCGTGTTGCGGGCCCAGCGTCCGGGCCCGATTTTTCTCGGTGGTCATTCCTACGGCGGCCGTCAGGCCACCCTGTTGGCCGCAGACGCCCCCGAACTCGTGGATGGCCTGCTGCTGCTTTCCTATCCGTTGCATCCGCCAGGGCGTCCTGAGCAGTTGCGCACCCAACACTTGCCGCAGCTGCGTACGCCGGCACTTTTCGTCCACGGCACGCGCGACGGCTTTGGCAGCATTGAGGAAATGGAACGGGCGCTGGCGCTCATTCCGGCGAAGACAAAACTTCTTCCGGTCGAGAAGGCCGGGCATGATCTGGGATTTCGCGGGAAGGCGCAGTCGCCGGCGCTGGCAGAGAAAATCGTCGTCGCCTTCGCGACATTTATTGCCTGAATTCTGATTACGTCTCAGGTTTGGCAATTGCTCGTTGCGGAGTTGCGCTCCGCTTGACGGCCGAGGGCGGCCGTCGCCACACGAGCCACGCTAATTGACCCAGGGAGATTTGTCGTCGCCGTTTGGCGGTTTCTCCGGCGGAATGAAGTTGCCGTGCTCGTCGAAGCGCACGTCACGGTCAAACTTGCGCATATAGACTTGAAACTTCTTGGCCGCCTGGCGCCGCTTCCAACGATGCCAGGCATTGCGCAGGCCAAAGTACTTCTCTGAAGTCGCGGAGGAGATCCCGCGCGGCGGCAGCAACTTCAAATACAGAAAGCCGAACAGCATCCCGCCCAGGTGGGCAACGTTGGCCACCCCCGACGCCTGAAAACTGCTGGCCAAAACGATGAACGCCAGAATGCCCACGAAATACTTGGCCTTCATCGAGATCGGAATGGGGAACATGAAAATCTGCCGCTCCCCGTAGAGCAGCCCGAAGGCGGCCAGCAGTCCATAGATCCCGCCGGAAGCACCCACCGTTGCCGTCGCTGGATTAAGACCCGGAAATCCCAAATACGATGCCGCCACGGTCGTCAGCGCCGCCGCCCCCACGCAGAAGAAGTAGTATTCCAGAAAGCGTCTTCCACCCCAGCCGGACTCCAATTGCGATCCGAACATCCACAACGTGAGCATGTTGAGGAGAAGGTGCATCAACCCCGCATGGAGAAAGGAATACGAAACTAGCTGCCAGATCCAGCCGTGCAGGACGCGCTCTGGAATCAGGCTTCCCACGCCGAGCAGCGCCCGGCCCAGGTCCGGTGCCGCCGCGCCCAGCACTATCTGCAGAAGGAACACACCCCCGCAGGCAAACATAAGCCGCTTCACCCAGTGGGTAAAGGGTGGGAAGCTCAGGGTCATGGTCGATCCGCTTGACATTAGGAAGTCCCGTGAGAATGCCTCGGACGCAAATCTTTGCCTGGCTCTTGACCGGCGCCCGTCTAAAATCTAAATATTATCAGGGGGACCCAACGAGGGGGAGGCAATCATGGTGCACTGTCCGGAGTGCGAAGGCAGTCTCGACTTCGAAGAGGATGAAGTCGACGAGGGCGAAAGCGTTTCCTGTCCCGACTGTGGGACGGAATTCGAGGTCGTCACCGTCAGCCCGCTGCAACTCAAGACCGTGGGCGAAGAAGAGGAGTACGTGGACGAAGACGAGACCGAGTTGAAAGAGAGCGAAGATGACGACAACTAAAGGGCGCGGCAGGGCGATGCCAGGCCCGCGGTTGTTCTGATGGATTCCCTACGGCTCGTCTCCCGCCGCCGCGCGCTCGGCGGCTTTCTGCTGGGGGCTACGCTGCTTATGGCGGCCTCGCTGGCAGCCGGCGAGAAGGAGCGCAAGCCCGCTCCCTATGCGCTCATCTTCGGCACCGTCTGGGACCCGGATTCCCATCCGGTTTACGGCATCTGCGTAAAGGTCCGCCGCTTTGACCAAAAGAAGCCCCAATGGGAACTGTATTCTGACCACAATGGCGAGTTTGCCCAGCGGGTACCGGTGGGCCCGGCTGACTACCTGGTATGGGCTGAGCCAGGCGGATCCAAGTCCAGCAATCCCAATAACTTACGGGCAGGCAAGCCGGTCCGGGTGAGAATCGAAGGCGATGAGCGGGTGGATCTCGGACTGCATCTAATCAAGTAGCCAGGTGTGGGGTAGCGCCGACTGTGGGCTTACGTGTCCAGGAGGACAGCGTGAACAAACGAAACGTGGTTGGAGTGGTGCTGGCTGTGCTAGCCGGGGTTCTGCTGGCGGGCACGATTGCCGCCGCTGCTCCCCGGGACGAGCCAGGCAAAGTGCTCACCGGGCGCGTTACCGACCGTGGCGAGAATCCGCTCGCCGGGGCCGTCGTCTACCTCACCAACACGCGCACCCGCACGGTCAAAACTTACATCGCCGGTCGCGAAGGCGAGTACCGGTTTCCAGGCCTCACCGCCAACACGGATTACGAAGTCTATGCCCAGTACCAGGGCCACCGCAGCGACAACAAGACCGTCAGCCAGTTCGATTCGCGCCCGCAGATCAACATCAATCTGAAGATCGACGTGCGCTAGATCTGCACGGCGCCGACTGCGCGCGAGAGTTCTTCCTTCCCAAAACACAAAGGCCGCCAGTACCGGCGGCCTTCTGTGTTTCTTCTCTTGCGCGTCTGCTAGGTCTGCTCGCTGCCCGCCCGCTTCCAGGAAATCAGATCGCCAATGGTGGACCCGGTGCTTGATACCGGCTGCTTGTAGGATTCCACCTCTTGCCGCGAAGCTTCCTCACCTACGGCCTTAATGCTCAAGCCGACCTTCTTTTCTTCCTGGTTCATCTTGATGATCTTGAAGTCGTACTCCTGGCCGGGCTCAAAACGGATCTGCGTGCCGTCCTCACCCACGCCCTCGGAGTTGTGGCACAAGCCCTCGACTCCGTCGGCCAGTTCCACAAACGCGCCAAATGCCGCTACCCGCAGCACTTTGCCGTGGAGCACGTCACTGATCTTGTGTTCGGTGAAGAACGCTTCCCACGCATCCGGCTGCAGCTGCTTGACGCCGAGCGAGAGCCGGCGCTTGTCCGGTTCGATGGCCAACACGATGGCCTTCACGCGGTCGCCCTTCTTCAACACTTCCGAGGGATGCTTCACCCGCTTGGTCCAGCTCATGTTGCTGACGTGCACCAGGCCGTCAATGCCGTCTTCAATTTCAATGAACGCGCCGAACTCGGTCAGGTTGCGCACCCGCCCTTCCACCGTCGCGCCCACCGGATACTTGTCGTGCAACGATTCCCACGGGTTGCTCTGTAACTGCCGCATGCCCAGCGAAATCCGGCGCTCCGTTGGATTCACGTTCAGCACCACGCACTCCACCTGGTCGCCGGTATTCACCAGCTTGGTGGGGTGCTTCATGCGCTTGGACCAGGTCATTTCGCTGACGTGCACCAGGCCTTCGATCCCCTGTTCCAACTCGACGAAGGCGCCGTAATCGGTCACGCTGATCACGCGGCCATTCACATGTGCGCTCACGGGATAGCGGTGTTCCGCGTCCAGCCACGGGTCGGGCGTGAGCTGTTTAAAGCCCAGCGACACCCGCTGCTTGTCCTTGTCGAACTTCAGAACCTTCACCTGAATCTGGTCGCCGACCTGTACCAGGTCCTTGGGATGGGTCAACCGTCCCCAGGACATGTCGGTAATGTGGAGCAAGCCGTCGAGCCCGCCCAGATCGACAAACGCGCCGTATTCGGTCAGGTTTTTCACTGTGCCGGTGAGGATGGCGCCTTCTTCCAGGTGCTCGAGAGTCTTGGCGCGCTTGCTGCCAATTTCCTCTTCCAAAATCTGTTTGCGGGAGACAACGATGTTGCCGCGCTTCTTATTCAGCTTGATGATGGCAACTTCCAGCGTCTGCCCCAGCAGGGTGTCCAGGTTGTGCACGGGGCGGATATCGACCTGCGAGCCGGGCAGGAAGGCGCGCGCGCCCAGGATTTCTACCGTCACTCCGCCCTTGATGCGTTCCACCACGATGGCCGGAATCGGCTTCTTGTCGTGGTAAGCCTTGTCAATCTCGTCCCAGGCATGCAGCCGCTGTGCCTTCTGATGCGAGAGCCGGACGGCGCCTTCTTCGCGCTCGCCCTTCTCGATCATGACCTCGATTTCATCGCCCGGCTTGAACTTCACCGCGCCGGTATAGTCATGCGCTTCCGCGATCGGCACCAGGCCTTCCGACTTGGCGCCAATATCGACCACCACGTGGGTGGCGGTGATCTTTACCACCGTGCCCTTGATCACGCGGTCGTCGCTGGGAGCATTGTCCGGCTCGGCGGAGTAGTTCTCGAGCGCGGTGGCAAAATCCTCGGAAAGCGCCGCTTTTTCCGCGGCCGCTTCTTCGGCGGCCAGGGTGGCGGCCGACGTCACGGCTGATGCCTCGGCTGAGGTCGCCGGCGTGGTCACGGCCGGGGTGGGTGCATCGGCAACTGCGGTCGCCGTCGCGCTGGTGGTTGTTTCCTCGGGGGGAGTCTCGGGGCTAGAGGTCAAGGTTGAAATTTCCTGGCTGGGGCTGGTGTTGTCGTCAAAAGTCATGGGTGTCTCTGCGGTACCACGCACTGCGTGCGAGGAAGAAGCGGGGAGGTCCGAGGGAGATTGCTGCCGTGAGTCTTGGAACGGTTAGGGCAAAACCGCGGCCGGTACTTCCAGGGCGAACCCGCGCTGTTACAGCAATTTCAACTATAGCAACCGGTTCGGAATAGTGTCAAACGCGGGACGGGCCGGAATGCGTGGGGACGGCCGCTTGCCCTTGAGCGCAGCGAAGGGCCCTCGGCTCGCCTCCATTTGCGGTGCATCGCTCGCTGAAAACCCCCGTCATCTGCTAGGCTCGCGGCGATGGACTACCTTTGGACCCCTTGGCGTTACGCCTACCTCAAAGGCGCCAGCACCCGCCCGGGCTGCGTCTTCTGCGATGCGCCCCGCGAGACCGATGACCGCAAAACCTGGATCGTCCACCGCGCCCAGCACTGCTACGTGATCCTGAACGCATTTCCCTACACTTCGGGCCACGTGATGGTCGTCCCCTACGCTCATCTCGACGAACTGAGCAAACTGCCGGAAGCCGCCGCGCAGGAAATGATGGCGCTGACCCAGAAAATGGAAACCGTGCTGCGGCAACTCTACCGCCCCGACGGCATCAACCTGGGCATGAACATTGGCGCCGCCGCCGGCGCCGGGGTTGCCGGGCACATTCACATGCACGTGCTCCCGCGCTGGATCGCCGATTCCAACTTCATGACCGTGGTCGGCGAAACTCGCGTCCTGCCGGAAACGCTGGATGCGACCTGGGAGAGAATGCACGCGGCGCTGCAATCTGGTTGATGGGGGCTGTCTTGCTAAGCGCATTTAGCATCAAGGCGACTTCCTTCTCCGCGTTCTCTGCGGCTGTTCTCAGCGCCCTCTGCGTTTGAAGCTTTTGCGTCTAGCCTCCCAGCAGCTTTTCCATCCCCTTCTCATCAATCACCGCCACGCCCAATTCCCGGGCCTTGTCCAGCTTTGATCCCGCCTCTTCGCCGGCAACCACGTAGTCGGTTTTCTTGCTCACCGAGCCGGAGACTCGTCCGCCTGCATCTTCGATCAACTTCTTGGCCTCATCACGCGTATGGCGGGAGAGCGTTCCCGTCAGCACAAACGTCTTTCCGGCGAGCTTCGTGCCGCGTTCTTTCTTTTTACCTTTGAACGTCAGCCCCGCTTCGCGCAAGCGCTCCACCAGTTGCCGGTTTTTCGCCTCACTGAAAAACTCGATCATGCTTTCCGCAATCCGCGGACCCACTTCGTTTACCTGCTGCAACTCTTCAACGCTGGCCTCCATGATCGCGTCCAGCGAGCCAAAATGCCCGGCCAGAAACTCCGCCGTCCGCTCGCCCACAAAACGAATGCCCAGCCCGTAAATGACCCGCTCCAGCGGCAATCTCTTCGAACCTTCGATTTCCTCCAGCACGTTCTGCGCGCTCTTCTCGCCCATGCGTTCGAGCTCGAGCAGATCATCTTTCGTCAGCTTGTAGATGTCGGCGACGTTCTTGACCAGGCCGCGCTCGGTAAGTTGATTCACCAGCGCGTCGCCCATCCCTTCAATGTTCATCACCCCGCGCGAAGCAAAATGCAAGATGCTCTCACGCAGTTTGGCGGGGCAATTGGCATTGACGCAGCGATGGTCGGCTTCGCCTTCGGTGCGCACCACGTGGCCGCCGCATACCGGACACTTCTCCGGCATGCGAAACTTCTTGTGCCCGCGCGGGTGTTGCTTGTCTTCGATCACGCGGGTGACTTTGGGAATCACGTCGCCGCCGCGCTCCACCTCCACCCAGTCGCCGATTTTGACGCCGAGGCGCTCAATCTCGTCCATGTTGTGGAGCGTGGCGCGGCTGACCGTGGTGCCGCCGATGGAGACCGGCGCCAGCGCTGCCACCGGCGTCAATTTTCCCGTCCGCCCCACCTGCACCAGGATGTCTTCAATCCGAGTTGCGCCCGCCCGCGCCGCATACTTGTAAGCAATCGCCCAACGCGGCGCTTTGCCGGTATAGCCCAGTTCATCCTGCAGCGCGATGCGGTCCACTTTCACCACGATGCCGTCAATTTCATAGGGCAGGCTGTCGCGTCTTTCTTCCCACGATTGAATGAAAGTCCACACCTCCTCAATGTTGCGCGCCCGCTTGCGGTTGGGATTCACCTTGAACCCCGCCTTCACCAGCGCATCGAGCGAATCGGAATGGCGTGCGACAAATGCGCGCCCCTTCGCCAGCAGGAAGTAGGCAAAATACTCCAGCCGCCGCTGTGCCGTGACGCTGGCATCCAGCTGCCGCACCGTCCCCGCGGTAGCGTTGCGCGGATTGGCAAACTTGGCGAGGTCCTGCTGCTCGCGTTCTTCGTTCATGCGCCGGAAGGCGGCCAGTGGCATCAGCAATTCACCGCGCACTTCAAACTCTGGCGGAATGCCCGCCTTCTTCAGCGCCGCCGCCGTCACTGCCAGCGGCACGGACCGCACCGTCCGCACATTCAGCGTTACGTCCTCGCCCACGGAGCCATCGCCGCGCGTCACGCCATGAGCCAGCCGCCCACCCTCGTATTGCAACGCCAGCGACATGCCATCCAGCTTGAGTTCGCACAAATATTCAATGTCGTTGCGCCCGCTGAGTTCGTGTACCCGGCGTTCCCAGTTGCGCAACTCGTCTTCGCTGTAGGCGTTGTCGAGCGAAAGCATGGGCGACGAATGTTCGCGCTTGACGAACCCTTCGCGCGGCTTCCCGCCCACGCGCTGCGTCGGCGATTCCGACGTGATCAGCTCCGGATGCTCCGCTTCCAGCTGCTTCAGCTGGTTCATCAGCCGGTCAAATTCCGCGTCGCTGATTTCCGGATCATCGAGCACGTAGTACCGGTGCTCGTGGTAGCGGATCTTCTCCCGCAACGCGTCCAGCTTCTTTTCGAGTTCCTTGCCCGCCTTCGCCATCGGCAAAGATTATAGGACGCAAGCACCATACTGAGTGGGAAGCGGCCCGACCCGTGGGAAAGAAAAAGGTTCTCTCCGTGCTCTCCGCGAGCCTTTCTCCGCGATCTCTGCGTTTTAGGGTTCCCCCTCCCCGGCAAGAAGCTTTTCCCCAGCAAAGAAGGGCTGACCCATTCGGTCAGCCCTGCAAAATCCAGCCAAAGAAATCCGTGCTCATCCGTGAAATCCGTGGCCGGCGTTGATTTGGAATCCGCCCCTACACCAGGTCCTCCATCTTCAGCGCCCCGTCCGCCTTGGCCCAGCCTGTCTGAAATAGCCTGTCCACAAACTGCGCATCGTCGCTGCGGTTCTGCGCCTTCAGCGCTTCCCGCAAGCCAAACAGCGATCGCGGATTGCGAGGGTTGTGTGCCAGATCGTCGCGGAAGACTTTCTCCGCGCCGGCGGCATCGCCATTCATCAGCAGGGCCGCGCCCAGACTCTCGCGCACCGGCCAGAACCAGTCGGGCGGCTCGTTATACTTCAGCGTGTCTTGCACCGCCACGGCGGTGCGCAGCATCCCGATCGCCGCGGCGTTGTTGTGCCGGGCCATGGCAATCTTCGCCGCCAGCACGTTGGTGGCAATCTTCAGAACGTCTTTCGTCTTGTTGAACACCGGCATGGCAAAAACCTGATCGGGAGGGGTCGTCCGCTCGGCGTCCGCAACCACCGTCAATTCTTTATCCGCTTCGTCCGCCCTGCCCTTCGCCGCTAGCGCCATCCCGCGCGAAAAGTGCCAGAAGACGGTCGTCGTCTTCATGGCCGCATCCGGCGCGGGCATGGCCAGAATGTCGTCCCAGCGATGGAAGCGCACCCGCACCGCCAGCGACACGGTCATAAAGCCTTCGAGCGGCGGCATGTCCTTCACCGCCGGAGCCACGTGTGCCGCCAGCTTGTCCGCCGCCTGCGTCGAATCCGCGTAGCGCCCACTCATGCTGGCCGCCGCCGCAATAAAGTGCAGGTTGTGCGAGTAATACATCATCGGATACATGCCCTGCACACCACTGGCCGCGATATACGCTTCGTCGGCCTTTGCCGCCGCCTCGTTGGTGCTCACGGCGGAAGCAAAATCCCCTGTGCGGATGTACACATGCGCCGGCATGTGCACCAGATGTCCCGCTGCCGGAGCCATGGCCGCCAGGCGGTTTGCCCCGGCCAGCGCGCGCTCCGGTGAACGCGAAGCTTCCACCGCATGAATGTAGTAGTGGACCGCGCCCATGTGATTGGGATCGCGCCGGATCACCGACTCCAGCGTGCTCACAATCTCTTCCGTGCCCGCTTCCGGCGTGCCGTCCACGTGCCACAAGCCCCACGGATGCAGGTTCATCGAAGACTCCGCAAACAGCGTGGCCGCGTCCAGATCGTCCGGATACTTGCTCCCCACCTCGCGCATGGCGTCGCGATATTCCTCGGCTGCGTGGCGCCGGTCGCTCTTCGGATCCGCCGGAAAGCGTTTGGCCATGGCCGCGATGTAGTCCCGCTCACTCCCCGAAGCGCCGGCACCGAGCGACTGCGCCTTGGCAATCGCTTCGTGCGCTTCCCGGAAGCGGTCTTCGCTGGCCGGATCGTTGTAGTTCGGCCCCACCGCTTCGGCCACTCCCCAGTACGCCATCGCCATTTTCGGGTCCAGCTCGGTGGCCCGGCGGAACGACCGCGCCGCCTCGTCGTGATTGAAACCGTAAATTTGCCGCAGGCCTTGGTCGAAAAACTGTTGTGCCTCGGCATTCGTTGTGGTCACGGGATGGTGCAAGTCGCCGTAGCCCGCCATCAACGTCGCCGGCTGGGCGGCCATGTCATGTCCCGCGTGCTGGGCAAACGCAGCCAGGCTGCCCAGCAGGAAAACTGCAACAAGCAATGCTGATCGCATGGTATGTCTCCTTCTTCTCAGAACTTCCGCTGCGAGAACTCACGCGGAATGAAGCCGAAAGGGGCCAACAGACCTTCGTGTCCCTCAGTGCCCTTCGTGGTGAAAAGCTTTTCTCTGCGTCCTCTGCGGCCGTTCTCCGCGCCCTCTGCGTTTTAGGACTTTGCGTCCTTCACCAAATCCGTGCTCATCCGTGAAATCCGTGGCCACCCCCACTCGCTGCGGGCACGAATTTCTGTTTACCGCACCCCGTATGGTGCCGTAGCTTATTCCACGAACGCCTGCCGAGGCAAGTCAGTGATAGTGATGATGGCGCGGCCATTCGCGCGTACCGCCCGGGGAGCAGCCTGACCCGTGCGTCGCGCCGTGTTCCTTTACAACCCGCGTTCGGGCGGTCGCCGCCGCCATCGCATGGCGGAAATCGAAGCCGCTATGCAAGCCGCGCGCGCTGCGGGCTTCGAAACCACCGCCAGCGAAACTCGTTCCGCGAAAGATGCCGCCGAGCAGGCCCGCGCCGCTGTCGCTTCCGGCTGTGATGCCATCTTTGCCTGCGGCGGCGATGGCACCGTGCACGACCTCCTGCAGGGTATGGCCCACAGCCAGGTCCCGCTCGCCATCATTCCACAAGGCACCGCCAACGCGCTGGC
>JBGQDM010000022.1:0-36123 GCA_041495845.1 Terriglobia bacterium
GGCGGTCGTACCGCGCCATTGTGGGCCTTCCGTAACTCGAAGCGGGGGCCCTCCGGAGGTAACCTGATGTGGACAGTAAATTGCTCCATATAAGCATCTAACTTCTGGCCAGTTCTTCTGCTATTTGTGGTGCTCCTCCTGGATGTCTGCGGTTTTTGAGGGAAAACGCGAGTGCGACCGGCACCACTGATTAATTTCTTTGCGGTCTGTCTGCTGGCGACAGCGGCCTCGGCGGCTGCGCCGCAGAAATCCGCTTCGTCCAGTCGCAGCCCGCACGGCCCCCTCGCCATCTCCTGTCAGAATTGCCATACCGTGCAAGGGTGGAAACCCATCCGCGCGGTGCCGGAGTTCGACCACAGCAAGACCCGTTATCCCCTGCGTGGCATGCATGAAAAAGTGGCCTGCATGCAATGCCACACCAAGCTGGTGTTTTCCAATGTCGGCAACAAGTGCGCTGATTGCCATGCTGATATTCACCGCGGAAAATTGAGCGCTGCCTGCGAGACCTGCCACACGGTGAAGGGCTGGAAGGTCGCGATTCAGCAGATTCAGAATCACAACAACCGCTTCCCGCTGACGGGTGCGCACGCCATGGCAGCCTGCGAGGACTGCCACAAGAATGGCGCGCTGAGCAATTTCACCACGATGTCCACCGCCTGCATCTCTTGCCACGAGGCCGACTACCAGCGCGCCAGCGCACCAGCGCACGCCGCTCTCAAGTTTCCCACCGATTGCACCGCCTGCCACACCATGAACACCTGGTCAGGCGCGCAGTTCGATCACCTGAAATTCACCGGATTTGCGCTGACCGGGGCGCACGCCACCCTCGACTGTACCGCCTGCCACCTGGGCGGAAAATATCAGGGCACGCCGGCCACCTGCATCGGTTGCCACCTGCCTGATTTCCAGAAGACGAAGAACCCGAACCACGTGCAACTCAGTTTCCCGCAGACCTGCCAGACCTGTCACACCACCGCCGCCTGGTCTCCGGCGACGTTTGACCACAATCTGGTTGGCTTCCCGCTGACCGGAGCGCACACCAGCACACCGTGCGCGCAGTGCCATGTCAACGGAAACTACAACCTGACCAGCACCACCTGCGTCTCTTGCCACCTCAAGGATTTCCAAGGCACCACGAATCCGAATCACGTGCAGAACGGATTTCCGCAGACCTGCCAAAGCTGCCATAGCACCACGGCATGGCAACCCGCCACGTTCGACCACGCGACGACGGGCTTCAAGCTCACCGGGGCACACATCAGCACCCCCTGTTTACAGTGCCACGTGAACAACAATTACAACCTGACCAACACGGCCTGCGTTTCCTGCCACCTGACCAATTTCCAAAATTCCACCAACCCGAACCACGCCAAGCTGAATCTGCCGCAGACGTGCGAAACCTGCCATGTGACATCGGCTTGGCAGCCGGCCAGTTTCGATCACGGGTTGGTTGGGTTTCAACTGACCGGTGCTCACGCCACGCTGCAATGCGCGCAGTGCCACACCAACAATAATTACGGCCTGACCAGCAGCGCCTGTGTGAGCTGCCACCGGCCGGACTTCGATGGTGCGCGCAATCCGAACCATGTGCAGCAGGGCTTTCCGGACACTTGCGCCACGTGCCACTCGACCACCGCCTGGCAGCCGGCGACGTTCAACCACGCGGCCACAGGATTCACCCTCACCGGCGCCCACGCCTCGCTGACCTGTACGCAATGCCACGGAAACAACAATTACAACCTCACCAGTGCGGCGTGTGCCAGCTGTCATCAGAAGGATTACGACGGAGCCACCGACCCGCCGCACGCCGCCGCCGGTTTCCCCACCACTTGCGAAACCTGTCACAGCACGGTGAACTGGCAGGGCGCGACGTTTGACCACAGCAAGACAGGATTCGCACTGACCGGCGGGCACATCCCGCTGACGTGTGCCCAGTGCCACGTCAACGGCAATTACAAGATCACGACCGCAGCGTGCGTGAGCTGTCACCTTAAAGACTTCCAGGGCACCACCAACCCGAACCACGTACAAGGTGGATTCCCTCAGACTTGCGAGTCGTGCCACAGCACCACGAACTGGTCCGGTGCCAGCTTCGACCACAGCAAGACGGGTTTCCCGTTGACCGGAACGCACACCACAGTCGCCTGCTCCGCTTGCCACGTGAACAACAACTACAACCTGACGAGTGCCGCTTGCGTAAGCTGCCACTTGAAGGATTATCAGGGTACGGCGGACCCCAAGCACGCGGCGGCCGGCTTCCCGACCACGTGTGAATCCTGCCACAGCACCACGAACTGGCTGGGAGCGACCTTCAATCACTCCACCACCGGCTTCACACTTACCGGCGCACACACTACACTCGCGTGCGCCCAATGCCACGTCAACGGCAATTACAGCCTGAACAGCACGGCCTGTGTGAACTGCCACCTCAAGGATTTCCAGGGGACAACCGATCCGAACCACGTGGCGGCCGGATTCCCGCAAACTTGCGATTCCTGCCACACCACCGTCAACTGGCAAGGTGCGACGTTTAACCACGCCACCACCGGCTTCGCGCTTACCGGAGCGCACACTTCCCTCACCTGCGCCCAGTGCCATGTCAGCGGCAACTACAGTCTGACCAGTGGCGCATGCGTGAACTGCCACCTTAAGGATTTCCAGGGCACGACGGATCCAAACCACGCGGCCGCGGGATTCCCGCAGACCTGCGATTCCTGCCACACCACCGTCAACTGGCAGGGGGCGACATTCAACCACACCACCACGGGCTTTGCCCTCACTGGAGCGCACACTTCGCTCACCTGCGCCCAATGCCACATCAACGGCAACTACAGTTTGACCAGTGGCGCGTGCGTAAACTGCCACCTCAAAGATTTCCAGGGCACGACGAACCCGAACCACGTAACCCTCGGCTATCCGCAAACCTGCGACAGCTGCCATTCCACCACCAACTGGCTGGGCGCGACCTTTGACCACAACAAGACGCCGTTTCCCCTGACGGGCGCGCACGTCACCGTGACCTGTACCAGTTGCCACGTCAACGGGCAGTATGCCGGCACGCCGACCGATTGCTACGCCTGCCATAAGACGGTGTACCTGGCGACGACTGATCCCAACCACAAAGCGGCGGCCTTCCCGACCACATGCGTCACCTGCCACAACACCAGTTCGTGGCAGGGTGCGACCTTCAATCACACTTGGTTCCCGATCTACTCCGGCGCCCATGTGCAGGGCGTCTGGACCACGTGCGCCGATTGCCACACCAACTCCAACGACTACTCCGTCTTCTCCTGCATCACTTGCCACACCCACGCCAAGACCGTCACTGACCAGCACCATCAAGGTGTGCGCAACTATGTCTACAACAGCGCCAACTGCTACGCCTGCCACACCAACGGGCGGGCAGGATAACCGGGGGACACAGTGGGCGCGCAGGAGACCGTGCAGGAAAAAACAGAGCGGGCAATCCCCGACGGAGACGGGTATTGGCAATGCTGAGGGCGGGAGCGTTCGGGATTTGTCTGCTGGCCTCGAGCCTGGCTCGCGCCGCTTCGCCCGCCGTCGTGCAAGGCCTGCGGGTCGTTCCCGGTTCCAGTCAAGTACGCGTGGAGATCACCCTGAGCAGCGCCGTCGAGGCTACGGTGACCAGCGCCACAGGGCCGGATCGCCTCGTCATCGAACTCCCCAATACCACCTCCGAAGCGCGCCAGCAGCGCATTGCGGTAAATCAATCAGGAGTGCGCGCGGTGCGAATGGGGTTGAATTCCGCCGAGCCACCGGTCACACGCGTCGTCGTCGACCTGGATTCGCCGCAGCCTTATTCATTGCAGCGGGACGGCAATCGAATCGTGCTGACGATTGAGGCGTCGTCGGCGGTGACGGCGCGGCGCAGAGGCGCTCCTGCTCCAGCTGCTTCCGGCGGATTCGGCGGCATTTTCCGGCGACGCGAGCCCGCTGCTTCCGCGCCGGTGGACGACCAAAACGCCAGCCTGCCCCCGGCTCCACCTCCTCTGACCGGGCCCCGCTGGGAGCCGCCCAGCGCGCAAAGAGGCACTGCGCAGACGGCGCAAGGAGCCGCACCTACCGCCAAGCATCCTAACCTGGGCAGCTTGCAGCAAGGCACGGTGTTCCCGGGGATGCCGGCGCCAACCTCTAACGCGCCACCGGCTGCGTCAGTTCCGGCGCCAATCCCGGAAGTGGCAGTGGTCAGCCAGCTGGGGAAAGAAGCGCCCAAACTTGCCGCCAGCGCCAGCACCCCACCCCAGGCCGTCCCCGCTGTTATTCCACCACCGCCTCCCGTGCCGGCACGATCTGCGCCAAGCCCGTTGGCCTCTGCCATCGTGAGAACGATGCCACTGCCGTCGCCAGCACCTCCGGCAGCGCCGCCAGCGTCGGTGCCTGCGCCAACGTCCGGCACGATTCTCTCTGCGTCGGCCAATCCGCTGCCACCCACGCCTCCTCCGCCCCCGGCAATCCCACCGCCTGCCGAAACACCTGTCATCACGCAGGCCACACCGGCCATGAAGGCTGCAGCACCGGTCGCCAAAGCCGCGGCTGCCGTCGAGCCGCGTGCACCGAAACAAGAGCAAACCGTGACCGCTGAAACTGAACCGCCGAACGCGGCCGCTCCTGCCGCACAAGCCTCCGTGCCAGCTTCAGCGGAGCCGCCGACGCAACCCGTGGCGCAGGAAACTCCGGCCGAGGTGGAAACTGCGACCAGCACGCCTGACGCCTACAGTGGCATGCCGAGCACCTCCGATCTGCACATTTCTTTCCGGGTGAAATACGTCGCGCAGGGTGCGGTATATCTGGAAGGCGGGCACAGTGCGGGACTGGCTGAAGGCATGAAGCTGGTGGTGCGTGATGACGGTGTGGTCGCTCCCGCCAATCCCATTATCGGCGTCGACCCCCGCGAAATCGCAGAGCTCGAAGTCGTTTCCGTCGCTGAGTCTTCCGCTGTTACCGACATCAAGTCTTCCAAGCGTGACGTTCGCGTCGGAGATCTCGCCTGGCTCTCCGGGGCAGACGAAGCGGCGCTGGTGCAGAAGCGCACGCTCAGCGCTACCCGCAAATATCCCATCGTGGTCACGTTCACCGAAGGCGATCCGATGGAGGAGGAAGTCCGCGCCGAAGTACCGCGCCCACCACTGCCGGAAATCAACCGCGCCCGTGGTCGTATCGGCATCGATTACTCCAGCCTGGTGAGCAGCAGTGGATCGAATGTCAGCAGTTCGCAGCTCGGTTTAGTGCTGCGGACCGACATTACGCGGATTGGGGGTACTTACTGGAACTTGAGCGGCTACTGGCGCGGCCGGCTGGATTCGCGCTCCTCCACCAGCCAACCCACGTTGCAGGACCTGATCAACCGCACTTACCACATGAGTATGGTGTACGACAATCCGCATTCGGCGTGGATCATGGGCTTGGGACGAATGTATCTGCCTTGGGCGACCAGCCTGGACACGATCGACGGAGGCTACGTCGGGCGGCGCTTGAAGCCCGGCGTGGTGGCCGGAGCGTTCGGCGGCTCCACCCCGGATCCGACTTCGTGGAGTTACCAGCAAGGCCGGCGCATTGCCGGAGGGTTTGTCAATTTCGAAGGCGGAAGCTTTGATGGGATGCATTACTTCAGCACCGCCGGCGGCGCTGCCAGCTCGGTCAACGGACAGTTCGACCGGCCGTTTGTTTTTTTTGAAAACAGTCTGTTCTACAAACGCTATTTTTCGCTTTACAGTTCAGTGCAGGCCGATCGCCCCCCATCCAACCCGGCGGTCGTTTCTACGGGGCCGGGATTGGCGCGCAGCTTTCTTACTCTGCGTTTCCAGCCTTATGAACGCCTCGGATTCGATGTCAGCCACAACTATTTCCGCGATGTCCCCACCTTCGACCCCGCCCTTGTTGGCACCGGGCTGCTGGATAAATTTCTCTTTCAGGGCTTGAGCTTTGGCGTGCGCGCGGAAGTGGTGCGCCACGTCACGTTCTATACCAGTCTCGGTCAAAGCAGTCGCAGCGGCGAGGCCAAAAAGTCTCTCAATCAGCTGTACGGCGTTACCTGGGCCAACATCTGGCGCACCGGCCTGCGCGCCGACGGGCACTACTCGCGCTTCAATAGCTCGTTTGGCAACGGTTCGTATGAGTCGTTTTCTCTTTCGCGCAACTTGACGGAAGCTTCCCGCATCGAAATTCAGGCGGGCCGCCAGTTGTTCTCCTCCTCAACGACCGCGCCTAACAGCTCCCGCTTCCTGAATGCTGTGTTTGACACTAACCTGGCTGGGCACTACTTCCTGCAGGGCGGCTTCACCCTCGACCGTGGCGACGTCCAGAACTACAACCAGTGGAACTTTGGCATTGGCTACCGTTTTGACAGCCGGGAGAAGCGCCGGTGAACCAGTTCTCCCACCCGCGGCGAGGATTGCTGGGCGCGCTCCTGACCTGTGTTATGTTGGCGTCTCCCGCTTCCGCCGGCAACCCCGCATCTGCCGAACTGCTGGCCCGCACGGCCACGCAGGCCTCCAATTTTCTCGACCAGTTTTCGCAGGTGAAGTGTACCGAGCACGTTACCCAGGAGAAGCTGGCGCCCAACGGCAAGGTGGAATACAAAGAAGAAGCAACCTTCGATTATCTTGTGATCCTGACCAACGCCAGCGGCGAAGTGACGCTCGACGAATCGCGTCTGGAAGACAAAGCCAGCGCCGCACGCCGCCGGAAGAACATCCCGCTGCTGGTGAGCAATGGTTTCGCCATGCTCTTTCTGGTGTTCCATCCGTACTATCAGGACAGTTTCGAGTTTAGCGAGACAGGCGAAGAAATGCGCGACGGCCGCCGCACCCTGAAGATTGCTTTTCACCACTTGCGCGGTACCCGCACCCCCATGGCGCTCTCCCTGCGCGGGCGCGAGTACCCGGTGGATCTCGACGGCACCGCCTGGGTGGACCCGGAAACCGGTACGATCCTGCACATGGAAGCCGCCGTCGACACGAGCGTGCAAGATCTTGGCATGCGCGCTCTGCGCAGCGAGGTACGTTTTTCGCCGGCGGTGTTTCGCGACGGCACGGCGGGCCAGTGGCTTCCCCTCGAAGCCGTGGTCGAAGTGGAAACGCCGCACCAGCATTGGCGCAACACCCACTCCTTTACCGACTACAAACGTTTCTCGGTGGATACGGAGCAAGTAGTCAACGATAAAGACCTGGAGAAGAAACAACGATGAGCGCCACCGCAGCCCCAGCCCCGGTTGCCATTCCCCGCGTTGAACTTACCGAGCGTGGGCACCGCACCCGGATGGCCATTGGATACACGCTCGCCATCGTCGTTGTTGCCGGCATCGTGGTGTATGGCTTCAGCTACTACACCCTGCCCATGGGCGAACGGCCCTTTTCCGACAAGTACCAGCTGCTCAAACCCACGGGCCGGATCGGCCTGAACCTGGGCGTGCTCGGCTTCGCCATGTTTCTCTGCATTTTTCTCTATCCGCTGCGCAAACATTGGACCTGGCTGCAACGGCAGGGCAATTCGCGGCACTGGCTGGATATTCACGTGCTGCTCGGTTTGACGGCGCCCTTCGTGGTGGCCTTTCACTCCTCCTTCAAGTTCCAGGGAATTGCGGGGGTGGCGTTCTGGATCATGGCGGCGGTGGCGGCCAGTGGCGTCATCGGGCGCTACGTCTACGGGCAGATTCCGCGCAGTCTGAACACCGCCGCGCTTTCCATGCGCGATGTGCAGGACAAGCAGGAAGCTCTGACCTCGCAACTGCGCGAACAGCGACTGCTGCCATCGCTTGATCTCGACCAATTGCTGCGGCTGCCCACGCAGGCGGAAGTCTCTGGCATGGGCATTGTCAGCGCCCTCGTGCTCATGGTGACGCTGGATTTTCTCCTCTTCTTCCGCGTGGCCAACTTGCGGCGCCATGCGCTGGGATGGGGAGAACGATTGGCCACGCTTGGCGGTTTGCTGCCCACACGGCATCGCGATCTCGAACGCGCCATCGCCAGCGCCCGCGAACAAGCTGCGCTTTCCAAACGCGTTCTCTTCCTCTCTCGCGCCCAGCAGGTGTTTCACCTCTGGCACGTCATCCACCGGCCTTTCAGCTACTCGTTTGCCTTGCTGGCCATGGTGCATATTGTTTTCGCCATGTTGGCTGGCTATGTGCCCTGGCGGTAGACACCGATGCTGGCAACCCTGCTGACGTACGCGCTCTATGCCCTGATTCTCGCTGTCCCGCTGGTGATTTACCTGCGCCAGATAAAAAAGCGGGAAACGGAAGCACGGGCAGCAGCCGAAAAAGGCCAGCTTTATTCTTCCGGCCCGCGCGCGCAGCATCCCCACATTGACACCAACTATTGCATTGGCTGCGCCACCTGCACCATGGTCTGTCCGGAAGGCGACGTGCTGGCCATGTTTGGCGGGAAAGCCGTCATCATCAACGGACATAAATGCATTGGCCACAGCCTGTGCGCCGACGCCTGTCCGGTGGGCGCCATCACCATGGTGATGGCCAGCCCCAGCATGGGCGCGGACATGCCCGCACTTTCGGCGGAACACGAAACCAGCATTCCTGGCCTCTTCATCGCCGGCGAACTCGGCGGACTGGCGCTCATCAAGAACGCGGTCAACCAGGGACGCGACTGCATCGACACGATCAAGGCCCGGCGCGCGCGGCTGGGCGTTCCCGCTACCACCGGAGTCCACGACGTCTGCGTCATCGGCGCCGGGCCCGCCGGCATCTCCGCTTCTCTACGCGCCATCGAGCACAAGTTGCAGTATGTAACTCTCGAGCAGGATGAGGTTGGCGGCACGGTCTCAAAATATCCGCGGCAGAAGCTGGTGATGACCAGCCCGGTCGAGTTCCCCATGTACGGCAAGTTCAAAAAAATGGAACTCTCCAAAGAAGACCTGCTGGCTTTCTGGAATACCGTCCTCGCTCGCGTCGATTTCAAAGTTCGCAGCGGTGAAAAAGTCGAAGACATTCGCAAAGATGATCGTGGCATTTTCTCCATCACCACACCCAAGGGCCTGTACCGCGCGCACAACGTGATTCTCGCGTTGGGCCGCACCGGCGCCCCCCGTAAACTCGGCGTGGAAGGTGAAGACCTGCCCAAGGTGATGTACCGCCTGATTGAAGCGGACCACTACATCAACAAACACATTCTGGTAGTCGGTGGCGGCGATTCCGCCGTCGAGGCCGCCATGGGCTTGGCCAGCCAGACCGGCAACAAAGTCACTCTCTCCTACCGATCGGAACGCTTCAGCCGCATCAAAGAGCGCAACTCTCAACGCATCGAAGAATTTATCCGTAAGGGAAAACTGACGGCGTTGTTCAATTCCAATCCTGTGCGTTTCCTGCCGGCATCGGTGGTGATGGACGTAAAGGGGCAGCAACAGGAAATCCCGAACGACTACGTCTGGATTTTCGCTGGCGGCGAACCGCCGACCGCTTTCCTGAAGAAGATTGGAGTGCAGGTGGGCGACAAAGACATGGTCGTCGAGGCCAGCCGGGAAGCAAAACAGGCGGCAGCCGTTGGAAATTAGACTGGAGCGGGAGACGGGGATCGAACCCGTGACATCCAGCTTGGGACATTTCCAAATCGGTTGAACGGCGTTTAGCACCAGCCGCAGTAATAGCCCCACAAAACTTGCTGCAGCCTTGCGTCATGCGCATGCTGCTCTCCAGGCCAATACTACCCCTTGCAGGAGAAGGGCTCTCGGCCGTCCCCATTTGTGACGAAGTTTCTGGGCAGGGTGATTTAGAATCCGAGGTTCGATGCAGGAGTATCCGGCTTGACCCAATCGAGAGGCTGTGCCCCATAACCACGTCGCAGGACGGATTCGTAGGTGCCCTCGTAGCCGCTGTCTTTTAGGAGAATGCGAGTGAGTACGTCTCTTAGGTGCAGGCAGATGCGTACCACGTCGTTAACATCATGCTTCTTTTCGAAGTCCATATGGCCCTCATGTATTGTTGCACCCCGATAAGCTGTGAGTACAGACGCCCAATCTGGTAGGCCATCGTTCCGTGGATGCGCAGCGAAGAAACGATCAATGACGCCCGCGTCGGGTAGCCCAAAACTCTTGAGTAGCAAAACCACAGCCAATCCGAATTGTTTCTCTGTCGTGCCAACATTTGCGATCCTGCTTTTGATCGTTGCCAAAACCCGCGGCTCATCTGCCTGGGCCTGGACAGTTGAATCGTTCACCACTTGCTGTAAGCCTGAGATGGCGACCGATACGATTTGTTTTACCTTTTCTTGAGTTGGACTAGTAAGACTCGCAAGCAAGTTCTGCTGAACATGGCCGTGCTCGCGGCAGATGCACTCGAACGCCCGGATCAAATGGTCTAGAATGTCATATAACCGGGCGGGCGAACCGACACTACCAAGGCGCGCATGGTTCATGGCAACTTCTAAGTGTGCCCGCTTCTCAAGAGGGAGCTTCAAGTAACGAGTCAGAAAATCGCCGATCCCACCTAAGCCGCCGGGGGCCCTGCAGAATTTGCCGATCACGACATCGCCGGCCGAGTACATTGGACAACGGGGGGTGCCATGCAGACGGCGGACTAATTTGCCATCGCCGTCCCTTATTTCAACCCAGAGTGCTCCCATTTCAACTCCAGAAGCAAAGGAGAGTGCCGACACCAGCTCGAATGGGAACCATGACCGAAATTCCGCCAAATCAGAAGCTTGGCCTTCCAATTCGCCGACTAGCAACGCAGTGATGCGACGCTGCGTCCCCTTCTCCAGGGAAGCCGCACGCTCCAGATAGTCCGGCAAGCGTTCTATGAAGGCCACCTTGTTCCCTGTCTCAAACCCGACGACCGAGTTTTTTTCATCCGCTTTCATGTTTGCGAGCAACTTGTCTCTTTCAGAGAGGCCATTAGGCACTCTTGGCGTCGGAAATATCCGCAAGGGGTGGTCACCGAGCAGGCGAGAGGTTGGCTCTGCGATACAGTTAAAGAGAGGGATCACGAAATACTTAGGGGCGCCTGCACCATGCACTTCAAATTTTCCCTCTGGCACATGAAACAGTAGGGGCTTTTGCTCGTTGCCCCCTAGCGTGAGACCGGACAAGAAAACTGTGCTCGTCGACGAAAACACTCCGTTTGCAGTGCGGAATGCGAACTCATTGCAGGGATTCTTGAAACCTCCAATTTCCATCGTCCGGCCCTTCGCCGTCTTTTGCACTTCAGCCCCACAAAGAAATCCCAGCGGCATTCCTTCGTAGTCGGGATCGCAGGACATGGATTCCCACGACAATTCGACTGACGTACCTCCGAACTCATCAAATGTGGCCACGATAGCCCCTTCAACGCCGCCCTTCGGCGATGTGAATTCAGCATGGCCGTGGCCCTCGTAGCGCAAGTTAAGCTCAAACCAGTTGCTCGGCTTTGCTTCTAGATCGCTCCACTTGAAATCCATCTGCCAATTTTACAACTGGCCTGTGGGAGAAGTGTGTCTCCTGTCCGCGATGCAGCAATTGTTTCGGGAGTCCGCACTGGGCTGTTGAGTTACTGGAGCGGGAGACGGGGATCGAACCCGTGACATCCAGCTTGGGAAGCTGGCGTTCTACCGCTGAACTACTCCCGCTCGCAGGCCTATCATAGCGTAACCCGGACGCTGGTTCCAGCCGCACCCGGGCAGGCCCGCAGAGAACCACCCCGGCTTACCGCTTCAATCTCAACTCAGCCCCGCGTCACGCGGAGTGCTACTCTTTCTGCAGCATGCCGCACTCTTCCCGCTCCGGATTGTATTTTCAGTCGCTTCTGTTGGTGGCCGCAGCAGCGCTTGCACTCGCCATTTTTTGGGGTTTCGCCCGGCCGTTTGGGTTTGCCCTCGTGCTTGGAATCGGTTTTTACCCCTTGCATCGGCGGATCCACGGCTGGCTGCGCCGGCCCGACGCGGCGGCGCTACTCTCTACCGTGGCTGTCCTGGTGATTTTCATTGTGCCTGCGGCTCTCCTCGCCTATTTGCTCGGCGGAGACATGAAAAAGGCGGCCCAGTACATCAGCGACCAAAGTCAGCAGCAGGGTGGGTTTGTCCCGTGGATCAGCGCGCTCGTCAGCCGGCTGCTGCAATGGCTGGGCGGGTACGTCAACATGGAAAACGCCGGTGTGCGCCAGGCGGTGGCGGGGCTGCCGGCGAAGCTCAGCTCCGTCTTGATTGCTGGGGGCAGTGCTCTGCTGGGCGGACTGGCGCGCTCAGCCGGGGACGCAGCGCTCGCCTTCATCATCCTCTACTTTGTTTTTCGTGACGGCGCATCCGCCGCGCGGTCCATGGTTCCGCTTCTGCCCCTGTCCGCCGACCAGGCACAGCGCCTGCTGAGCCGGGCGCGCACGAGCGTCGAGGCCAATCTTTACGGCATCGTCGCGGTTGCACTCGCGCAAGGTACTTTGACCTGGCTGGGCATGCTGGTCATCGGGATTCCGAGCGCTCTGGTCCTCGGTTTGGCTGCCGCCGTGGGTTCGTTGATTCCCATCGTCGGCACCACCTTGGCGTGGGGGCCTCTGGCGATTTACCTGCTGGCAACCGGGCACGTTTGGAAAGGGGCTTTCCTACTCGGGTGGGGCGCGGGCGTGATCAGCATGGCGGACAACGTGATCCGGCCGCTAGTGCTCGCCGGCAAAGTCCCGCTGCATCCACTGCTGCTGCTCTTCGCACTCATCGGCGGGGTTCGGCAATTCGGCTTTCTTGGACTGTTCCTCGGGCCCCTGGTCATTTCCCTGCTGCCCGTGTTGCTGGAGATGGTGCGGGAACAACGGTCGCCCGAGACCTCTTAAGTCACGCCCACTCCAGCCCACCATCCACCACCAGCACCTGCCCGGTGATGAACTGCGGAGCCGTGGTAAAAAACCGCACGGCGGCGGCGATTTCTTCCGCTCGTCCGTTCCGCTGCATGGGTGTTTGCCGTGCCATGCGGCGGAAGAAGGCAGCGGATTGCTTTTCGCCCAGATCAATCATCCCCGGCGCCACACAGTTCACCGCGATCGCCGGGGCCAGCGCTTTGGCCATCACGCGCGTCAGCATGTGCAGCGCTGCCTTGGACGAACAGTAGTGCGCGTGACTGGCCCAGGGCCGCAATCCACCCAACGAGCCCAGGTTGATGATTCTTCCCCGCGTGCGGCGTAAGAGCGCGGTCGCTTCCCGCGAAACCAGAAATGGGCCGCGAACGTTGGTGGCGAAAATCGCGTCCCATTGCGCCAGTGTCAGCTTCTCGAAGGCCACCGTCTCGTAGTTCGCAGCGTTGTTTACCAGCACATCGAGACGCCCGAAGCGGCCCTGCACCTGACCCAGCATGGCGTGCACACTGCGCTCGGAAGTCACGTCGCAGCGAATCGCTGCCGCCCTCGCGCCCGACTTCACCATCTGTTTGGTCAACGCGTCGGCTTCGTCGCGGGAAGTCCGATACGTAATGGCGACATGGGCGCCAGCGTCGGCCAGGGTTAAGGCGATGGCGCGTCCCAGGCGGCGCGAACCTCCGGTCACGAGTGCCACTTTGCCGGCCAGCGGCTTGGCTTGATCAGTCATGGCTGCATTCTATCTGCGCCGACGTCTACTTTCGTGCTTGGCACGTCCGGGGGAGCACCCTCCACCAATGTGCCGGTGCCTCGTAACCTCATTCGCGCACCGTGGTTAATATCCCCGCCGCCCGACTTCGTCTATTCTGACCTCGTACCGAAAGCAGCACACAGAGACTTTATGATTCGCTTTGGCATCGCCGGTTTTGGACTGCACGCCGTAAAACGGCTGATGCCCGGCTTTGCCCTGGCGCAGAACTGCCAGGTCACGGCTCTCTCGCGGCGCTCGCTGGAGCAGGCGCGCGCGTCGGCGAAACAATATCAAATTCCGCAGGCCTTCGATTCCGTCGAGGCGCTGAGCCGCTGTTCGGAGGTGGACGCGGTCTTCATCGCCACCCCCAACGCCTGTCATCTTGCCGATGTGCTGGCGGCGCTTCATTGCGGCAAACCGGTGCTCTGCGAAAAACCGATGGGGGTGAAGGCCGAGGAGTGCCGGCAGATGGTGGAAGCCGCTCGCTCGAAACGCCTGCTGCTCGGGGTGGCGCAGGTGTTCCGTTTCGAGGACTCGCTGCGGCGGGTACGCGAATTGCTTGCCATGGGCATGATTGGCCGGCCCATCCATGCCCGCTCCGAGTTTTGTTTTGATGCTCGCCAACATGCGCGCACCTGGATCGCGGATCGCGCCATTGCCGGTGGCGGGCCCATGGCCGACATTGGCGTCCATTGCATTGACGCGCTGCGCTTTGTGCTGGAGGACGAAGTCACGCGGGTCAACGCACGCACCACCTTCGACCAGGCGTCAAGGGACGTCGAAGCTTCCGCGGCGCTCACACTCGAATTTGCCCGTGGCACCCTGGGCTCAGTCTTCGTCTCTACGCGCGCCGATTACCGGACGCCGCTGGAGATTGTTGGTGAGCAGGGTGTGCTGCGCGCCGCCAACGCGCTCAATGTAGAACATCCCATCACTTTGGAGATCCAGCGCGGCAGCGAAGTGACCCGAGAAACCGTTTCCAATCGTCTGGCCTACGCGGAACAGGTCGATGCTTTCGCCGCGGCGCTCGAACGCGGGGTACGATTTCCTGCTCCCGGCGAAGAGGGTTGGCAGAACCAGGAAATTCTCGACGCCGCTTACCGGAGCGCGGCGGCAGAGCACTTTGAGACCGTCCCGCGGGTGCGTTCTCGCGGATCCCATTCCTTAAGCGGATTGCATCACTGAGAGAATCCGGGCGGCCGTCGTACGTAAACCCGCGCCACGGCATCGGCATCGAGTAATTCCCAACTGAATTCCCGCTCCCGCGTCAGTTCCCGCACCAGCCCTGAATTCGCCGGCAGCACCAGCACGTCGGCATGCTGGTGATCGAGCCACGCCTGCCAGCCGGGTTCTCCGCGCAACACTCTGACGTGCTGCTCGAGAAATTCGGCGCCATAGAAATCATGACGGTCATCCACCACCAGGCGCGCCTGTGGCCACAGCCGGTAGATCATATATCCACCCCAGGCATCGGGACAGAAGACAATGCCCGAAAGGCCGCGCTGCTCCAGGGTTTCCGTGACCCCGACCGGGAAACGCCGGGCATCGAAGTGCGCCGCCATGAGCGTATGTCCGCGTATTTCTCCGCCGCGCTGCACCAGCACAAACACGAATATCACCGCCGCCAGGCTCCACAGGCCGCCGCGCAGCTGGAATTCAACTGCCGTCATGCGAGCGGACCAGGCCGCCAGCCGCGCCCGCGCGCCAGAATTGCGCGCCACCCCGTCTATCCCGATCCCGTGTACCGCCCGCGCCGCGATCATCGCGATAATCATCGCAGCCAACGGCAGGTTACGCACCGCATACAGGCCCGACCAAGCCATCAGGCCAAATACCAGCAAGCGCGGCACACCCAAAACACTGCGCCGTCTCCACGCCATCCAAACCGCGAGCCCGAGCAGCACCAGAAAACACTGCACCGCGAACCAATGCAGATTGGGAGGACGGAATTCGTCAATTTGCGCTAGCAGGCGCCGATCGGTCAAATACCGGTAGATGTGGAGATGGAGACTGAAGCCGTTGGGGTTGGCTAGACTGGCCAGGAAACAGAGAACGGACCACAGCCCCAACTGCCAGACGCGACGGCGGGCCGCTCGACGTTCGTTGCCTCGCTTGGTCAAGGCCTCGACCACTGCTCCCGCGGCGCAAGTGAGTAACAGCGCCAGCCCGAGCACAAAGCCTCCGTGCACGTTGGCCCACAGCGCGGTGATGGGCAACAGATTCACGAGTTGCCACTGCTTCCCGTTTTCGAGATAGCGGTCGAGGATTCCCCACCAGAGCACGGTAAATAGCCAGGAAAAAACATGGGGTCGAGCCAGAAGATGGACTGAGGAAACGGCGAACACCAACAACGTCGCGGGCAATGCAAACAGCAGACTGCCAGAAGTTTGCAGCGCCCGGCAAAACCATCCGCGAAAAGTGACCGCGATCACGAGCGCGCCCAGCAGCACCACCCCATTCAAACCCCACGAGAAATGCAATGCCGCTGCCATCTTGTCGAAGAGCCATTCCCAGGCAAACCACGGGCGCCCGGCAAAACTGGCGGAGAATGGGTCAAGACGAGGGATGCCAGTGCCGCCCAAGATGAGTTCGCCGGTGCGGATGTGCCAGCCGATGCCACCGTCGTTCAGCAAGCGCGAGGGCGCGGTGAGGCAGAGGCCGAGCAGAATCGCGGCAAAAAGAAGGTCGGCCACGGAAGGCAGCAGCCAAGCTGCGAACGGCAGCAGGCGTGCCGGTACAGGTTTGGTTTCCGCTACAGAGGGATGAGGTGAAGGGAGCGACGCCACGACAGGGTCATACTATCCGATGCGAACGCAAGCAAGAAGCGGAGCGCTAATCCCCGGAGCGCTCGGCCCACACCGCTTCGGGGGAAGGACTGGGCAACGCTTCCTTCATCCGGCGCTTCCCTACCCTCAACCGTTGCTGAAAGGAATCCATGTAAACATAGAAAACAGGGGTGATATAGAGTGTCAAGAGCTGCGAGAAGACCAACCCGCCCACCACCGCCAGACCGAGCGGCCGCCGCGCCTCCGAGCCGGCGCCGAAACCGAGTGCGATGGGCAGGGTTCCCATCAGTGCCGCCATGGTGGTCATCATGATCGGGCGGAAGCGCAACAGCGCGCCCTGATAAATCGCCGCTTCTGCGGTCTTGCCCGTATTGCGCTGTTCTTCCAGTGCGACGTCAATCATCATGATGGCGTTCTTCTTCACAATGCCCACCAGCATGATGACGCCCACGAAGGCGTAGAGATTGAGGTCGTACTTAAACAACCAGAGAGTGAGCAGGGCGCCGAAACCGGCGGAAGGCAATCCGGAAAGAATTGTGATGGGATGAATGAAGCTCTCGTAGAGGACTCCGAGTACGAGATAGATCACGAGAATGGCCATGACCAGCAATAAACCAAGCCCCTGCATCGAACTCTGAAACGCCTGGGCCGTGCCCTGGAAGCTGGTGCTTACGGAAGCGGGCAGCATTTCGCGGGTCAGGCGCTGCACCGCGTTGACGGCATCACCCAGCGAAACTCCGGGACGCAAGTTGAAGGAAACGGTTACCGCCGGCAATTGGCCGAGGTGATTTATGCTGAGCGGGCCAACGGTACGCGTGAGGCGTGCCACCGCGTCGAGCGGAACGAGTTGCCCTCCGCTGGAGCGGATGTAAAGCGACGAGAGCGCCGCCGGATCGCGCTGATAGGTGTCTTGCACTTCCATGACCACCCGGTAGGCGTTGTTGGGCGCGTAGATGGTGGAAATCTGCCGCTGCCCATAGGCGGTGTAGAGCGCATCTTCAATCTGCTGCGCGCTCACGCCCAACGCGGAAGCTTTGTCGCGATCAATCTCCAGATTGATTTGCGGGTTGGTGATCTGCAAATCGC
Source organism: Terriglobia bacterium (assembly GCA_041495845.1). GTDB lineage: Bacteria > Acidobacteriota > Terriglobia > Terriglobales > Acidobacteriaceae > JBGQDM01. Next base: position 17,405 of record JBGQDM010000022.1, read on the forward strand.
TGGTCACGTCCTGCACCAGCGCGTGCATGGCGGGATCATCGCGCAGCCGCGCTTCCAGCTTCGGCGCTTTGTCGTAAAGCTCGTGTGTGTCCGGCGTTTGCAGCGTGAACTGATATTGACTCTTCGTTAACTGCCCGCCGATGCGGATGGGCGGCAGCAACTGCGGGAAGGCATTGATCCCCGGTATCGAAGCCGCCTTGACGCGGAGGTCCTGCACCAGTTCCTGGGCTGAAAGCCGCTGGTTGCGCGGTGTGAGCCGCATGAAGATGCGCCCGGCATTGCCCCCCGCGGCGGTGGACATGAACGACTCGACATAGGGTTGCGCCATCACCAGGCGGGACAACGCCAGCTGGTGTTCGACCATGCTGTCAAAGGAGATTCCCTGCGGCCCTTCCGTGAACATGAAGATCTGTCCCTGGTCTTCATCGGGCAGAAAGCCTTTCGGAATCTGAATGAACAAGTAGACCGTGCCCACCAATACCAGCGCTGAAACCCCCATGGTGGCCAGGCGATGGCGCAGCACCACAGCCAGCGTGCGGTCATAGGTGTGCAGCAGCCAGTCAAAGAAGCGCTCAAACAAGTTCCACAGCCAGCCGTGCTTGACTCCCTCCTTGGCGTGGCGGAGGAAGCGGCTGCACAGCATCGGCGTCAAGGTGAGCGAAACCGCGCCGGAAACCAGAATAGCGGCGCCGATGGTGACGGCAAACTCGTGCAGCAGCCGGCCCATCAAACCGCCCATGAACAGCACGGGGATGAACACGGCGGCCAGCGACAGCGTCATGGAAACGATGGTGAAACCGATCTCGCGGGAACCGTCCAGCGCCGCCTGAAACGGCCGTTCGCCCATCTCCATATGCCGGACAATGTTTTCCAGCATCACGATGGCGTCATCCACGACAAAGCCAACGGACAAAGTAAGCGCCATCAGGGAGAGATTGTCGACCGAGTAATCCAGCAGGTACATGACCGCAAACGTAGCCACAATGGAGAGCGGCAGCGCCATGCTGGGGATCATGGTGGCGGAAAGATTCCGCAGGAAGAGGAAGATGACAAGAATGACCAGCACTAAGGCCAGGAACAGCGTGAACTTTACATCACCGACAGAACTGCGAATGGACACCGACCGGTCGTAGAGAATGTTGAGGTCCACGGAGGGTGGCATCTGCTCGCGGAAGTGCGGCAGCAATTGCTTGATCGCGTCTACCACTTCCACGGTGTTGGTTCCGGGCTGGCGCTGAATGGCCAGCACGATGGCGCGCCGCAGCCCGTCCTTGTTGTAATACCAGCTTGCGATCTTATTGTTCTCCACGCTGTCGCTGACCGTACCCAGGTCGGAGAGCCGCACCGGAGATCCATTGCGGTATGCCACGATCAGCGGCGCATAGTCCACCGCCTTGTTGAGCTGGCCATTGGCCTGCACCACGAACGCCTGGTGCTGACCGTAGAGCGTGCCCGTGGGCAGGTTCACGTTGCCCCGGCCCACCGCGGCGGAGACTTCGTCAATTCCAATCTGCCGGCTGGCCAACGCCCTGGGATTCAACTGCACCCGCACGGCGTACTTCTGCGTACCATAGACGCTGACCTGCGCCACCCCACTCACCATGGAGATCCGTTGCGCGATCAGCGTCTCGGCATATTCATCCACATCGGAAAGCCGCAGCGTCGGCGAACTCAGCGTCATGTACAGAATGGGCTGATCTGCCGGGTTGACCTTCTGGTAAGAGGGCGGGCTGGGCAGGTTCTGCGGCAGGTCGCGAGCCGCCTTGGCGATCATCGAGTTCACATCCTGCGCCGCTGCGTCCAAGCTGCGGCTCAGGTTGAACTGCAGAGTGATCTGCGTCGAGCCTTGCGAACTCGTCGAGGTCATCGAATCGAGTCCGGCAATGGTGGAGAACTGCTTTTCCAATGGCTGGGCAACGGCCGAAGCCATGGTGTCGGGAGTAGCGCCGGGCAGACTTGCACTCACCAGGATGGTGGGAAAATCCACATTGGGCAGGTCGCTTACTGGCAATTGGCGGTACGCCAGTATGCCAAAGATCAGCACGGCCAGCGTAAGCAGCGTGGTGGTGACCGGGCGCCGGATGAATAGTTCCGCCACGTTCACTGCGTCGCTCCTCCTGTGGGGCTGCTCGCCACCTGCGACTTCACTTCCACGTGGGCGCCGGGAGTCAGGCGCAGTTGCCCGTCGACGACGACCTGCTCGCCCGCATTCAGTCCCTTCTCCACTACGGAAACACCCTCAGAACTCAGCCCGGTGGTGATGGGACGCGCATCCACGGTCATGTCCTGCTTGACCACGTAGACAAATGTTCCCGCTTGTCCGCTCTGCACTGCTTGCGACGGGACCACGATCACGTTGGATTGCAGACCCAACCGCAAGGTCACGTTGGCGAACTGGCCGGGCCATAAGCGCCGGTCCGCATTCACAAACTGGGCCTTCAGCTTGATGGTGCCGGTGCTCTGGTCGACCGCATTGTCAATAAAACTCAGCGCTCCCACTGCCGCCGGCCCACCATCGGGAGGCTGGGCTGCAACTCGCAGCTTGCCTCGACTACTCTCCCGGCGCACGGGCGCGAGAAATTGCTCGGGCACGTTGAACGTCACGTAGATCGGCTCGATCTGGTTGATGGTCACCAGTGCCGGATTGTCATTGGCCTTGACCATATTGCCCTGGTGGACGACCAGGTTGCCGAGCTGACCATTGATGGGGGAATAGATGCTGCTGTATGTCACCTGGATCTTCGCGTCTTCGAGCGCGCCCTTGTCGGCGCGCACGGCGGCTTCGAGCGCGTCGGCATTGGTCCGAATCTGGTCGTACTGTTCCCGCGAGATCACACCTTCTTTCACCAGCGCGTCGTACCGGCGTTGTTGCGCTTGTGCGTTGGCGAGCTCTGCCTGGTCGCGCGCCAACGTGCCCTCAGCCCGCCGCACCGCCGCCTGGAACTGCCGCTTGTCTAACTCAAAAAGCAGGTCGCCTTTGCGGACCGCCTGACCTTCCCGAAAATGCACGTCGGTGAGTTCGCCCGTAACCTGCGTGCGCACGGAAACGGTGGAATAAGCCTCCACCGCCCCAATCGCACGTAATTCCTGCGGCACATCCTTACGCTCAACCGAAGCGACAATGACGGGTGCTGCCGGGGGCGCCAGCGTCTGCGTCGCCTTGCCGTCGGTGCACGCCAGCAGGAACCCAGCGGCAACCAGCGTCAAGAGCGCCCCCAGGCCGGCACTCACCCGCACATTACACCGTAGCGATGTTGCAGCTGTTTTGGTTATTCCCATGTCGATTCTCTTTAGACGCCTGTCCCCGGCGTCTGGGAGCAGCATTTTCGCAGCCTTCCGATCGCCCTTATTTCGGTCCGCTGACTTCGGCCCGCAGCCCTTGCAACCACAGTTCCGCCAACGTCCGGCTCGCCTCTCGCACGTCAAATTCCTGATAGCGCTTCCCGCCGAAAATCTCCTGGACCCACGAGTGGTAGACGACCATGCCGACAAACGCGCGGGCCGCGAGTAGCGGATTCGTCCTGCGGAACGTGCCTTCGTCCATCCGCCGACGCACGTACTCGGCCAGTACCTCGTAGTATCCCGCTGCGTACCGTTGAAAAAATCGCTTCGAGAGACGGTGGTTCTCCAGCGCGGTGAACAGCAATAACCGAGAGAGTGAGCTGTCTCGCGAGCGGCGCTCCAGGATGTCACAGGCGATTTCGCCGAATATTTCCAGCTCCGTCCCGCCGCCGGCCAGCCGCCGCCGCATTTGCTCCACCGGCGCCGAGCTGGCAATCTTGGCCTCGATCACCGCCCAGTAGAGCTCTTCTTTGGAGGGAAAGTGCCGAAAAAGCAGGGCTTCATTCACTCCGGCGGCCAGCGCCAATTGCCGCGTCGTAGTGCCCGAGTACCCCTGCTGCGCAAACAGGCGAGTCGAGACTTCGAGAATCTGCTCTCGCCGCGCGGCTGCCGGAACCCGTATCTGCGCTGTGGCCACGGTCACCCAAGTAAGTACTCACTTACTTTGCTCCGGCCCGCCCGCCCTTGTCAAATACCCTTCCGTACGAAAGTCGTGACTTTTTCACGGCCGCCGAATCCAAACTGATGTGGGGAGAATCAGCATGTCCAAAAACCGCCCTCGCGTGGTGATTGTCGGTGCGGGTTTCGCCGGTCTGAACGCAGCGCGAAGCTTGGCCCGCAAGGGCTTCCGGGTCACCGTCATTGATCGGCGTAACCACCACACCTTTCAGCCGCTGCTCTACCAGGTGGCCACGGCAGGGCTTTCTCCTGGTGAAATCGCCGCGCCCATCCGCTGGATTTTGCGCGCGTACCCCAACGCCGAGGTGTTGCTCGGCGAAGTCACCGGCTTCGATCTGCCGCGCCAGCAGGTAAAGCTCCAGAACACAGAGCTTCCCTATGACTACCTGATCGTGGCCGCAGGCGCCAGCCACGCCTACTTCGGTCACGATGACTGGGCGCCGCTCGCGCCGGGCCTGAAAACGATCGAGGACGCGCTGGAGATTCGCCGCCGCGTGCTGCTGGCGTTTGAACTTGCGGAGCGGCGTGCGGCCGAGGGCCACCCTGCCATCGACATCAACTTTATCGTGGTTGGGGCCGGACCCACAGGCGTGGAACTTGCGGGCACGCTGGCGGAAATCTCACGCCACGTCCTGGCCCACGAATTTCGCACCATCGATCCGAGCCGCGCCCGGGTGGTGCTGGTTGAAGCCGGCCCGCGGGTGCTGGCCACCTATCCCGAGAGTCTCTCCAGCAGTGCAGAAGCGCAATTGCGCCGCCTCGGCGTAGAGGTCATGACGTCCACCATGGTTACCGGGATGAAAGCTGGCGTGGTCGTGCTCGGCGACCGGCAACTCTCCGCCGCGGTCACGCTGTGGGCCGCCGGGGTGGCAGCATCCGCGCTGGGCTGCGCCTTGGGTGTTCCCACCGACCGCGCTGGTCGCGTGCTCGTGCAGCCTGACCTCAGCATTCCCGGTTATCCGGAAGTGCTGGTGCTGGGCGATCTGGCAGCTTTCAAAGACGAGCAGGGCAAGCTGCTGCCCGGAGTCGCTCCGGTAGCCATTCAGCAAGGCAAGTGGGCGGCAAGAAATATTGCGCGCGCGATTCACGGCGATGCCCCTCTGCCCTTCCACTATCGCGACAAAGGCAGCCTGGCGACCATCGGACGCGCCGCCGCCGTCGCTGACTTCGGGCGTCTGCGCCTCTCCGGTTTCTTTGCCTGGCTGGCGTGGCTGTTCATCCACATCCTGTTTCTGATTGGTTTCCGCAATCGTTTGAGTGTGGTTCTCCAGTGGGCCTGGTCGTATTTCACTTACCAGCGCGGGGCGCGCCTGATCACCGGCGATACCCACCTTCCGGGATGGTCTGGCGCAGAGCAGGCACCGGAAGTGCTTGCAGGTGTTCCTCCTCGCTCGCAGGAAGAGGAACACGTCCCGCTATAATCGGATTGACTTGAAGATCCGAATCACTTTCCTTACCGCAGCGCGCCTGGCCCTGTTTGCGGTTCTTGCCTGCTCAAGAACCGGTCTTCTGGCGCAGACCGCGCCCACCGCAAGCGCGACTCCGGCGCGCAGCCTGTTGATCGTCCCGTTTGAAAACCAGTCCAGCGCTCCTGGCATTGAATGGATCAGCGAAGCGTTTCCCGAGGTCATCGGACAGCGGCTGGCAACTCCCGAGATCAGCCCGCTTCCCCGCCAAGAGCGGCTGCGCGCCTTTGATCGTGCCGGGATTCCGGCGGGGGTGCGATCCTCGCGCGCGTCTACATATCGCGTCGCGGAACAGCTGGACACTGACCTCGTGCTCTTCGGCCAATATTCCTTCGACGGGGAAACGTTTCGGGCCACGGCGCAGTTTCTGGACGTTCGCCGCGTTCGGTTGCTGCCTCTGCAGAGCGAGTCCGGGCGGTTGCCGCAGCTCATCCAGATTCAGACCGCCCTGGCCTGGGATTTATTGAAGGGTCTGGGGACGGCGGGTCTGGCATCGCGTGAGGAATTTCTCGCCGCCGCCACGCCGATACGCCTGGATGCACTGGAAAACTACACGCGCGGCGTCCTCGCTGCCACGCCCTCCGAGCGCATCCGCCATTTGCGCGATGCGTTGCGCATCCATCCCGGCTACAGCGAAGCTTCAGTGGCTTTGGGCCAGGCCTACTTCGACGAACGTCAATATGAGGCTGCCGCTGCCACCCTGGAAAGAGTTCCGGCCAGCCACACCGATGCAGGCCGCGCCCAATTCCTGGCCGGCCTTTCGTATTACTACCTCGGCCAGTTTGAACGGGCGGAAAACGCGTTCAGCGCTCTTGCTTCCCGCTTACCGCTCCCTGAGGTCTACAACAATCTCGGTGTGATGCAAGCGCGGCGTGGCCGGAAAGCGGCGGTGGAATCATTTCAGCGAGCGACCCAAACCGACCCCGAGAATCCCGATTACCGCTTTAACCTGGCGCTTGCCCTGGCCCGCAGCGGCGATGTGGGTGCCGCTGCCCGAGGCTTGCATGAACTGGTGGCCGCCCCTGCCGATTCTGAAGCGCGCGCGCTATTGGATACGCTGGAGAAGAGCAAGGGCGCGCCCGCCAAGCTACCCCTCGAACGCATTGACCGGACGTACGACGAAATCGCCTTCCGCCAATTGTCTTGGCAGATCCAGGCGCTGGCCGAGCAACGCCTGGCGGGAAGCGATCCCGCCGAGCATGCCCGCTTCCACCTGAGCCGAGGAACAGATTTGCTGACGCGCGGATTACCAGCGGAAGCCGAACGTGATTTCCGCGAAGCCATCACGCTCGCGCCCGCCAGCCGCGATGCGCATCTGGGTCTGGCGCGCTGCCTCGAAGCGCGAGCTGATTTTGTCGGCGCTCGCCATGAAGCCGAGGTTGCCGGGACGCTGGCCCCTTCGTCCGACGGCTCGTTACTACTGGCGCGCCTCGATTTGCGCGACAATAGGCTGGAGGACGCTGCCGCCCGGGTGGAACAGGCGCTCCAGTTGGAGCCCGCCAATGCTGCCGCCCTGGCCCTGCGCCAATCGATTGCGGCCAAGCTCGCGCAGAAAGCGCAGCCGCTGCCAAAACCATGACGCCCCGTAGCTTGCGCTGGACTTCGCTCGCACTCCTCGTCATCGCAGTCCTTGCTCTGACCGCTCCGGCCACGGCGGAGATTCTGCAAGTCACCATCAATGACACCATCCATCCCATCACCGTCGAATACGTTGGCCGCGCGCTCACCGAGGCTGATCGTACCCATGCTCGCGCCGTGCTCATCCTCATCAACACGCCCGGGGGGCTGCTCGAATCCACGCGCGAGATCATCGAGGAGATCCTGGCTTCACCGGTTCCCGTCATCATCTACGTGACTCCGAGCGGCAGCCGGGCAGCTTCGGCCGGCTTCTTCCTGCTCCAGGCCGCCGACGTGGCCGCCATGGCTCCCGGCACCAACACCGGCGCAGCCCATCCTGTGGTCCTCGGTGGCGTCAAGCTCGACGATGTGATGAAGCAGAAGATGGAAAACGATGCGGCTGCCCTGATGCGTTCCGTGGTGGCCAAGCGCGGACGCAACGTCGAGATCGCCGAGAGCGCGGTGCGCGAATCAAAATCCTTCACCGAGCAAGAAGCACTCGCGCAGAAGCTGATTGACTTTGTTGCCGCCAGCCCCACGGAGTTGTTTCGGCAGTTGAAAGACAAGCCCATCCGGCGTTTTGACCAGCACACGTTGACGCTGGACTTGACATCCGACACCATCCGCCCGTTTGAACTCACCCTGCGCCAACGGATTCTGAGCGCACTGATGGACCCGAACCTGGCGTTTGTCTTGCTCGCCATCGGGGCGCTGGCCCTGTATGTGGAGTTCAATCATCCCGGGGCGATTCTGCCGGGGACAGTGGGTGCGGTCTTCATTCTGCTGGCCGCCTTTGCTCTGCATTTGCTGCCGACACGCCACGCTGCCGTGATCATGATCTTCGCGGCCTTCGTCCTGTTCGCGCTCGAAGCGAAGTTTGCCAGCCATGGCATTCTCGGCACTGCGGGTGTGGCCACACTCACCCTGGGCGCGCTCCTGCTGGTGGATGGTCCGATTCCCGAGATGCGCGTCGGACTGGTGACCGCTCTCGCAGTAAGCATTCCACTTGGTTTCATCACCGTATTTCTGATGGCCCTTGCCCTCAAGGCGCGCGCCAATAAGGTCACAACCGGGATACAGGGGCTGATCGGAGAGATTGGCATGACCCAGACCGCGCTCTCGCCGTTGGGCAAAGTCTTTGTGCATGGGGAAATTTGGGACGCCCGCGTTACCTCGGGGAACGTGGTCCAGGGGGAGCGTGTGGTCGTGTGCGCCGTGCATGATCTACAACTGGATGTTGAACCGGTGGCGAAACCAGGACGCTAAAGCAACCCGAACCTGTTTCGCCAAGGGCCTGGCTGCGCTCGGCACAGAGTTTCATCCAACCTTGCGTTAGAATCTGCGTAGGCTCGAAGCCCCGAGGTGTTTATGGAAATCTCGCTTGTCGTGACCATTGCTGTCGTCATCTTGGCCCTCTATGTGCTCAGTTCCATCAAGATCCTCGCCGAATACGAACGCGGCGTAATCTTTCGCCTCGGCCACCTGCTCCCCGAAGCCAAAGGCCCCGGCGTGATCTTCGTTTTCGCCCCAGTGGATCGCATCGTCCGCGTCTCGCTGCGACAGGAAGCGCTCGAAGTGCCGCCGCAGGACATCATCACCCGCGACAACGTGACCTTGAAGGTAAACGCCGTCATCTTCCTGCGCGTGATCGAGCCGCGCAAGGCGATCGTCGAGGTCTCCAACTACATTTACCAAACCTCGCAGTTTGCGCAGACGACGCTGCGTTCCGTGCTCGGCGAGGTGGAACTCGACGAACTCCTTTCCCGCCGCGAGAAAATCAATCTGCGGCTGCAGTCCATCCTGGATACGCACACCGCGCCCTGGGGCGTAAAAGTGGCCAACGTGGAAGTGAAGCAAGTGGACATGCCCGAATCCATGTTGCGCGCCATGGCCAAGCAAGCGGAAGCGGAACGCGAGAAGCGCTCGAAGATCATTCACGCCGAGGGCGAATTCTCCGCCGCGCAACGGCTGGTGGATGCCGCCAAGTTACTCTCCACCGAACCGGTCAGCGTGCAATTGCGGTATCTGCAGACCCTGACCGAAATCGGCGTTGAGAAAAACACCACTGTGGTCTTCCCCGTACCGGTCGATTTCTTTTCTGGCATACAGAAATTCCTGGACGGCGGCGGGAAAGGCCCGGCGGCGCCCGCGCGCTGATCAGGAGCGAAACCGTCCATGGCCCGAAGCGACGATACGGAAATCACTCTGGGTACCGGAAAGATTCTCGCCATCTTTTTTGCTCTGGTGGTGGTGTGTGCACTTTTCTTCGGACTGGGCTATTCCATGGGCAGGAACAGCCATAGCGACACGGCTTCCGCCGCGGCACCCTTTGCTATCGTCACTGGAGAGCGGCCAGCGGCGGCCATGCACACGGAGAAAGCGCAAGGGGCCGCGGCCACGCCTCAGACCGCTGCGCCAGCGAGCACCGCTGACTCGTCCGCGGGCGGTGACCTTTCCGCCGCTGCTACCGCTCCGGGATATTTTGTTCAGGTCGCCGCGGTTTCAAAAGAAGAAGACGCGGGCGCCTTGGTCGAGGCTCTGCGGAAAAAGCAGTATGCCGCGATTCTTGCGCCCAATGCCCCGGACAAGCTTTTCCACGTGCAGATCGGGCCGTTCGCGGAAGCCAAAGACGCCGAGACGCTGCGCCAGCGGTTGATCGGGGACGGCTACAACCCGATTCTCAAGAAGTAACGCAAGCACCGTTGACAGACTCCCACCGTCTGGTTTCTGCTCTAGCCTATGGCTTCCGCTGCCGAAACTGCGTTGGATCGCATGCTCCGCGCCATCGCCGACCCCAGCCGTCGCAAGATCCTTCGCGCCCTGAAGCAGAGACCGACCGCCGCGTCGAATTCTGCGCGTGGACTCTGCGCCGGCGAGGTAGAAGGAAAACTGCAGCTAGCTCAGTCCACCATTTCCCATCATATGGCAGTGCTGTGCCACGCCGGATTGGTTGTGGCACACCGGCAGGGGTTGTGGGTGCGCTACCGGAGGGATGAAGAGAAGCTGAAGGAATTGGCCACGAGCCTACGACGCAGTCTCTAACGCTAGTAGGATTTGCAACGCGTGAGATCAGGCACTGGCGCCCGCGGCTTGGGCTTTCCGCAGCAGCTTCCGCGCCGTCTCAATCAGGTCACCCACTTCGAAGGGCTTGACCAGCGAAGGAATGCCCCGCTCGTCGAGGAATGCCCTGGTTTCTGCGTCGGCGACCTGGGCGAAGGTAAACAAAACTTTGTGTTCCAGCCCCGCGCAGTTTTCCGCCAGCCAACGATGGACTTCTGCAACTGTCTTGCAGCCCGGCATTCCGCCGTTCATGATCACCGCGTCAAAGCTTTCTCGCGCCATCCTGGCCTGGGCTGATTCAAGATTAGCCACAGCCACCACTTCGGCGCCCGCCCCGCTGAGCACGTCGCGCTCGAATTCCAACACAGCTTCTTCGTCTTCGACGAGCAGGAGCCGGCCCTGAATAAACTCGCGCCGCGGCACCGCTACTACGGGGTCCGCCGGCGCCGATCGCACTGCCGCCGGCAACTTTACTTGCAGCACCGCACCGCCATCCGGGCCGTTGAACGCGGCAATTTCCCCCCCGTGCTCTTTCACGATGCCATAGCAAATGCTCAACCCCAGGCCCGTACCCTTACCCACGCTCTTGGTGGTATAGAAGGGATCAAAAATTCGGGTGGCGTCCTTGATGCCCGGGCCGCTGTCATGCACTTCCGTACACACAAATCCATCCTGCGCGATCGCCTTTACCGTGAGTTTGCCGCCGTGCTCAATCTCGAGCATCGCGTCCACCGCGTTGTTCAGAATGTTCAGGAAGACTTGCTCCAACTGGTGCGAATCGCCGGTCACCTGCGGCAGATCTGCGGCGATATGTTTTCCCACCTGGATGTTGTTTACCTTGAAATCGTAGTCGCGCAGCGCCAGTGTGTCTTCGAGCACGCGCCGCATGTCCACCGGACTTCTCTGTGGTTTGCGCTGGCGAGCAAAGGAGAGCAGATTCTGCACCACTCGGTGGGTGCGCTGCGCCTGCTTGAACAACTTGCTGGTGTAATCCTGGGCTCGTTCGTTCAACCCCTCGCCTTCCAGCAATTGGGCATATCCCAGGATGGCGGTCAACGGATTATTCAGTTCGTGCGCCACGCCGGAGATCAACTGACCCACGGCGGACATCTTTTCGCTCTGCAGGAGTTGTTCCTGAGTCAAGCGCAGATCCTCGTAGGCGCGGCAGGTTCCCTCGTACAAACGGACTTTCTCGATGGTCGTGGCCAGCTGCCGGCCAATGGCAACCAGCAGGTTCTCATCGCTGCTGGTGAATTCCCGCGCTTCTCTGCTGCTGACGCCGAGCAGTCCGATGGGTTTGTCCTTGATCCACAGAATGACCCAAATCCACGACCGCAACCCGTCGGCGCGAAAGAACTCCGCGACGATCGGCGGAAGGTGGGGTAGATATTCCGGAGTGACCACTTCCGTGCGCGAGCGCAAGATCAGTTCGCCGAATCCATCCGGGAAACGCACCTCGGCAAAACGCGCCCGGGCATCGCTGCGGTGTCCCCACCCGGCCCGGCGCCGCATTACCAGCTGGTCCGCATCCGCCAGGTAGATGGAGCCTGTTTCCGCCGCGAACAAGGTCACCACCTGCCGCAGCGTCAGGTTCAGAATTTCATCCATGTCAAAGGACTGATTGGCGATGGTGGCCATGGCGTTGAGGGCGTTTAATTCGCGATTGCGCCGCCGAATTTCTTCCTCCGCCCGGCGTTTCTCCGACATGTCCAGCAGGAACCCTTGATAACGCTCAATCTCGTTGCGAGCGTTGCGCGTGGTCGAACTGCTCTCCACCGCGGTCAGCAGGCTGCCGTCCTTGCGCTTGAGCTGTACTTCAAAATTGCGCGCCAAGTCGTGCTCCTGCAGTTCCCGCATCAGCGCCGCTTGCTGGTCGGCGGAGACATAGATGTCCCGGTTCAGGTTCAGCGCCATCACTTCTTCGCGACTGCCGTACCCCAACATGCGAACGAAAGTGTTGTTGCAGTCCAGAAGGCGGCCAGAAACATCCGCCACAAACAAACCTTCCTGGGCCTGTTCGAAGAGCAGCCGGTATTTTTCTTCTGCCGTGCGGCTCTCGGTGGTATCCCGCACCACGTGAATTATTCCCCGGCGCTTGCCCGCATGCTCTACGTAGGTGGACGACGAAACGAGCGAGTAGCCACCAAAACACGGATCCACTCTCTCCGACAGCCCGGCTGTGCCGCAGTAGGGACACTGCGTCCAGGCGGCATCCTGCGGCAATACTTCTGCGCACAGCTTGCCCACAATCTCCACCGGACGCCGTTTCAGCCGCCGGATCATGGCCCGATTGACTTTGATGATCCGGGATTCGGAGTCATGCACCAGAATCAGGTCTTCAATCGAATCAAACGTATTGATCCACTGCCTCTGCGAACGCACAATCTGCTCGCGCAGGCGCAGGTTTTCCGCCGCGATGCCCATCTGGTTCGCGGTGGTTCCCAGGAAATTCAGTTCTTCCGGCAAATAGGAGCGTCGATGCCGCTGGGCCAGGACCATCGTCCCGATCACCGCTTTCTTGCCCTTCACCGGCACCACAATCACATGATGAAAACCTTCCGCCCGCAGAGCTTCGCGCGAGCTTTCAGGAAACTTGGCCGTGCGGATCACGGCTGCTTTCCCGGAACGCAATACTCGTTCCAGGGTTTCGTCCAGCGCGAGGTTGGCACAACTCTGGACAAACAGGTCGGAGATTCCCTGGTGCTGCGTGAGCTTGAGCACGTTGCCGTCGAGGGCGCGGAACCAACCGGCTCTGGCTCCCGTCAGCTGCACCAATTCGTGCAGTGCCGCCTGCAGCATCACTTGCGGATGCTGCGAACGGGCAATGGATCCAGTCAGTACCGTGACCACACTGAGTCTCCGGTTACGGTCGCGGTAGTGGTCCAACACGATCATCAGCATGCTGGTACCGAGAAGGCCATCGAGCAGGATGTCAATCCCAGCCATGTGACCCGCGATAGGGCCCCACTCCAGGTGCAGGGCCAACAACATCACGGCCAGGAGCCAGGGGCCGATGCGCCAGCGGCCCCAGGTAAATGCCATCAGAGAGAGGGCGGCGCCAATTGTCATGCTGCGGTACATCACTTCGAGGGCCGCGCGCAACACCGGATCGTGCGGCCACAACACCGCCTGTGCCCCGGCAAAGACCACGGTGACCGCGGCTACGGCTGCCAGCGGCATCAGCAACCAACGCGCTTGACTGTAGATAAGAACGGAAGCGGCAAAGAGAGCAACCGCCAGGGCAAATCCGGCATGACCCACGGCCTGCGCGAAGAGCGGCTGCATGTCCGGCAGGATGCCCGAACCCGGCCAGCGGGAGACGAGGTAGGCTAACCAGCCTACGACCCAAACCAATAAATATTTTTCACGGAAAGTGCGGAACACCAGCAGGCCGGCCGCCAACATGATGAGCGCCGCCGACTCCTGCGGCAACTCCCGCGGAACCGGCAGCCCTTGCAAGCCCGTCATCCAGGTACACAACGACGTATATGGCATGGATTCAGCACGGCGGCGGACCAAGGGGAGGGGGCAAATCCTTATATACCACGGTAGTTCCCGGAAAGAGCGGGCCAGAAGGTCTAGTACCCATTACTTTCGGGCACAAGCCCTATTGAACATCTGGGTTAGAATGATCGCTTCTGGACAAAACTCTATGCCAGCCGACCGCATCCTGGTTGTGGACGACGAAGAACCCATCCGAGAAATCGTAGTTTCCATGCTCACTGCCACCGGTTTTCAATGCCGCCAGGCGAGTTCCGGCATCGAAGCCCTGGCCCTCCTGAACTCTGGCGAAGAGTTTGAGCTCATGCTTTCCGACCTCATGATGGCCGACCTGGACGGCATTGGGCTGCTGGAACGCACCAAGGAAAAATTCCCCGACATGCCGGTGGTCATGGTCACCGCCGTCCATGACATCTCCATCGCGCTGGCCGCGCTGCGCAACGGAGCCTATGACTACCTGCTGAAACCGTTTGAACGGGAGCAGTTGCTGGCCACGGTGCGGCGCGCTCTGGAAAATCGCCGCTTGAAATTGGAAAATCGTGCTTACCAGACCAACCTCGAGTCCCTGGTCGCGGCGCGCACGCAACAACTTCGCTCCGCCATCACCAACCTGGAACGCTCCTACGACATCACGTTGGAAGCGCTCGGCGATGCGCTCGACTTGAAGGATGCGGAAACCGAAGGCCACTCCAAACGCGTCACCGCCTTTACCATCGCTATCGCGCGCGCCATGGGCATGAACGCGGACCAGATTCGCGTCATTGCTCGCGGCGCCTTTCTCCACGACATTGGCAAGATGGCCATCCCGGACAACATCCTGCGCAAACCCGGCCCGCTCACTCCCGACGAAGTCAACATCATGCGGGAACACTGCTACCACGGCTATCAAGTCCTGCGAAAAATCCCCTTTCTGCAGGAAGCCGCCGAGATTGTCTACGCCCACCAGGAACGCTTTGACGGCACCGGCTACCCGCGCGGCTTGAAAGGTGACGACATTCCCATGGGCGCCCGCATGTTTTCCATCGCCGACACGCTGGATGCCATCATGTCGGACCGCCCGTACCGGCCCGCTCAACCCCTGCCTGCCGCCAAAGCTGAAATTACTCGCTGGGCAGGCCGCCAGTTCGATCCCACGGTGGTCAAAGTTTTCCTCTCGATGCCCGAGCACATCTGGACCGACCTGCGGAAAGAGATCCACGAGCAGATCCACCGCTTCCCCTTCGCCCCCGAACACTAAAGTTAGACCTCATCCCACGTCGATTGCGGGCAGCCTTTTCCGCTCCCCTGCCATCCAACTTCTCACATCGCGGAATTCCGCGGAGGGGGCGGGTATGACGAACAGCAGCCGGGCGTGGTTCCTGGGTATGGCAATGTCGCTGGCAGCAGGCCTGGTCCCGGCCGCAGCGCAGACAGCTCCGTATCCGCAAAGTCCCAATACCGTTCCCGAAGGTACGATTTTCCTGGCGCGCTTGGAAGACAAGTTGGATACGCGCAAGCTGGAGCCGGGAAAACGCTTCAAAGCCAAACTTGCAGAAGATCTGGTGGCTCCGAATGGCAGCATCATCCCTCGGGGCAAGAAGATCAAAGGGCACGTCAGCAGCGTGCAGCAGGGGTTGCACGCACGCCTGCTGCTGAGTTTCGATGAGATTGAAACCAATCATGGCTGGATGCCGCTCATCGCAACGTTGACCGGTGTTCCCGGCGAGCGGGCGGTCAAAACACCTGACGCCGAAGGTGACATCGAACGCAAGGGTATGAACAAGACCCGGATGATTGAAGCCGCAGCCATTGGTGCGGGCGTGGGTGCGGCGACGGGGGCAGCCGCCGGTGGTGGTAAAGGCGCTGGCATCGGTGCCGGTGTTGGTGCGGGTGTTGGCGCTCTGGCCGGCATTTTGACGGACCACGATGTCCGCCTGGAGAAAGGGACTACGCTCGAGTTGCGTCTCGACCACCCTCTCCAGGTGCCGACGCACTAAGGTTTGCTGATCCGGCCCGTCGTCGCGGAGCTGGACCTCCGACGAAAGGAAAGCGCGAGATTGCTCTCGCGCTTTTCCTTTGCTGCGCTCTCCGTAACGCAAGACAGTCAACCGATGTGTTTGTGTCCGCGTCACTGATCAGCTAACGCCGCTCCGACTCTCCCGTCCAATCTCCGACAGCGTCTCCCTACTCCGTGCCAGAGAACCCATCCGAAACTCCCGAGATCGCGGTCTGGCACTCGCCCGTGTTTCGCCCCGTCGAACTGCATCATGGCTTCGCGTCTCGCCATCCCTATCCCCGCCACTGGCACGAGGAGTTGCTGGTCTGCGCGGTTACGGGCGGCGGGGGCTACCTGGAATGCCGGGGAGAAGCGCATGCCACACCGCAGGGCACGCTGTTTCTGGTCGAACCGGGAGAAGTGCACGCCAATCGGCCGTTTGCTGAAGGCTGCTCGTTTCGCAGCATCTACGTTCCCGCCGCCCTATTGGGGGATTGCGCGGCGCAGATCGCGTCCTCTCCCAGTTTCCTGCCGGGTGTAACTCGCCTGGTACTGGAAGACAGTGACATCATTGCTCGCTTTCTCCGCCTGCACCACGCGCTGGAACATCCCCACCCACAGTTACTCCGCGAATCTTTGCTGTTGGAGTTCTTTGCCCGCTTGCTGGCTGCGGGAGTTCTGACAGGTTCGCCGACAGGCGCGACACGCCGCCATCCTGCAACCGCCCGTCTGGTTTGTGAATTTCTGACGGAAAACCACGCCCAAGCCGTCTCGTTGGCTGACCTCGCGGAGCTGACTGGGCTCAGTCCTTACGGCGTTCATCGCGCCTTCGCGCGCGAGCTTGGCATCCCCCCGCACGCCTACCAAACTCAAGTACGCATCACGCGCGCCAAGGCGCTGCTGCGCGAACAATTCGACATCGCCGAGGTCGCGGCCCTGACCGGCTTCACCGACCAGAGCCACCTGCACCGGCACTTCAAGCGGTTGGTGGGAGTCACCCCGGCGCGCTTCCGCGCCAGCGCGAGCCGGGCGGCGTAGCCGGTGTCCGCCAGCCTCATCCGTGGAGGTGTACAGTAGTCATTCTTGTATTGCATATTTATGGCACTACTGCCATACTTATGGCATGCCGGAGACGATGCGTACAACTGTAGACATCCCGGTGCCACTCTACCGCAAATTGAAGGAGCAAGCGGCGGCCAAGGGACACTCCATCCGCGAACTCGTACTCGCTGGCGTCCGGGCTGTCTTGCTGCAGCCGCACCGCCCCCACCCCCGTCGCGTGCGCTTTCCCTTGCTCCGTTCCAAAGGCAAGAAGGCCCACCTCAGCAGCCGGAAAATCTATGAACACATTGAATTTCCTTGACGCCAATCTTTGGCTTGCGCTCCTATGGCAGCGTCACATCCACTCCAAAAGGGCCAACCAATGGTTTGAGGAGGCCGCAACGGAACAGTTCTTCTTCTGCCGCTTTACCCAAATCACCGTGCTGCGGCTTCTCACCACCGCAGCGATCATGGGGCCGGATGTGAGGACCATGTCCCAGGCTTGGGCCTTATGGGACCGAATCTGGGGCGACAACCGCATTTGCTTCCTGGCAGAACCAGAAGCGCTGGAGGATGAGTTCCGGCTTCGTTCCAAGATGAAGTCCTGGTCTCCCAAGGTCTGGGCTGACGCCTACTTGCTGGCCTTTGCCGCTTCCGCCGGTCTCAGGCTGGTCACGTTTGACCGCGCACTCAAGACTCGCGGCGTAGATGTGCTCATCCTCTGACGGGCGCCCGGCGGCGGAACCAGCCCTCGCGGTATACAGTTAACGTAACCACTTCCCTCAGGAGGAACCTATGTTGATCCGGCTCAGCATCGCACTCGGACTCTGCCTTCTGCTCACCGCCGCCGCCGCCGGCCAAGAACGTCCGGCAATAACCGCCCAGCCCAACACCATCTTTGTTGGCGCTGACGGCAAGTTCGAAGCCCCGCCCGACACCGCCCAGTTGCAGTTCAACATCGCCGCGCAGGATGACACCGCTCGCGGTGCCTACGACCGTGCCGGCCGCAACGCGGAACAGATTCGCACCATTCTCCGTTCCAACGGCGTGGATCCGAAGAACGCGCAGATCGGCTTCTTCTCGCTGCAGCCGGTATATGACTGGAAACAGCCGAAGCACAAATTGATTGCGTATCGGGTAAATGCCAACGTGGCGCTCAAGCTTCGGGACTTCGCCAAGATCGCGCCTATCCTGCAGCAACTGGCCGACGCTGACATTACCGACAACCAGACCGTCAACTACACACTCGAAGAGATTGACGCCGCGAAACTCAAAGCCGTGGAAGACGCCTATCGCCGTGCCCATGATTCCGCCAACGCTGTCGCCCGCGCCGGCGGTCGCACTCTAGGGGACCTGTCCTACGCTTCAGTGGATACGTTCGAGCAGGTCCGCATTATTTCTCCCATGGCAGGACGCGCCATGATGGCCGCGAACATGGCGAGCCAGCCGGCACCAACCGAGGAGTTCTCACCGCAGCTCGTCACGGTCACGGCCCATGTCAACGCGCTGTATACGCTGAAGTAGTGCTACGACAATTCGCCACGCTCAGCCTGACCGAGGCCGGCTACCTCGCCACGGGAAGCCGGCTCCCGTCGAGTTGCAGGTCGCGTTGGATCACCATATCGAGCGTTGTCCCGGCCTCCAGACGAACATCGGCACCGCGCGAGAGCAGCACTCCGATCAGCCCGGCGGCCGCGCCTGCACCGCCGCCAATGCCCGCTCCGCGGACGCCCTTGGCCGCCGCGCCAATCACCGCTCCGGCTGCAGCTGTGCCGGCCACGGTGCCCACATCCTTACCCTTTTCTCCCCGCTGCTGGATCGTTCCCTCTTCGTCTTTCATGCCGGTGCGCTCGGCACCGGGCACACCTTCGATGGCGCCAGGCAGCATCACCGTATACCCGCTGGGATAAATCAGGGTAGAGAAGTGAATCAGTATCTCGGCGCGGCCTTTCACCCGGCCCGCCCGCTCCACCTTGCTGATCCGGCCCTGGACATAGGTTCCCGCGGGAATCAGCACGCGCTCATTCACCACTACGGGA
>JBGQDM010000023.1:0-35593 GCA_041495845.1 Terriglobia bacterium
CAGCACCGTGCTGAGCTGTTCTTCGATGGGCCGCGTCACCGTCAGCAGCATCGCATCCGGCGCCAGGTCTCCGGCGTGCACTAACACCACAATCCGCGGAAAATTCAGTTCCGGATAGATATTGCTGGGCAGGCGGAAGAGCGACACCATGCCCGCCAGCGTGAGCGCCCCGGCAAGCAAAAATACGGCCTGGCTGTTCCGGCGGCAGAAACGAACCAGGTTCATGGCTTCACGCGCACCTTGGTTTTCTCCGGAAGGCCATAGCCGCCGCTGAGAATGATTTTGTCGCCTTCCTGCAGGCCGGAGAGAATTTGAACGCTGTCTTTGGTCTGTGCACCCAACTCGACCGGAACAAATTCAGCGTCGTCGCCGCTCACCTTATAAACATGTGGCTCGCCCGCTTCGTCGGGATAAACCGCTTGCCGCGGGACCACCAACGCCCGTGCCGGCTCGTTCAGCGGCAACTCCACCGAGACGAACATGCCCAACTTGAGTAGGCGCTGGCCGTTGTCGATCCGCAGCCGTAGAGTGCCGTTGCCCGTCACCGGATCCACCGCCGGCAGCACCGCCACCACCCGGGCACGAAACGTCGCATCCGGAACCTGCGGTGTTTGGAAACTAAACTGGGTGCCCTTCAGGATCTCCGAAAGGCGGGACGCGGGCACCGTCCCCAGGAGTTCCAACGCGCTGATGTCGGCCACTTCGAGCACGGGCTGGCCACTGGCGCCGTCCACCTGCTCTCCCGCGCCCAGGAAACGATGGACCACCGTTCCGGCAAAAGGCGCACGCAGCGCAGCGCGCGCGACTTGCGCCTGTGCCGCCGAGCGCGCCGCCTCCGCCTGCTTCAGCAAAGCTTGGTTCACGGAGAGCAGCGTACGCGCGTCCTCCACGTCCTTGCGAGAGGCTACGCCCCGTTGCAGCAAGTTTTCATTGCGTTCGGCTGAAAGCTTGGCGTTCTCGACATTGGCGCGAGCCTGCGCCACCGCGCCCTCCGCCTGGCGCAACTGGTCTTGCAAGGAAGCACTGTCTAGCTGGGCAAGTACCTGACCGGCACTCACCGCATCTCCTTCGTTGACCAGCACCGATTGAATCCGCCCCGGCACCAGCGCCGCGATTTTGGCGTCGCGATTGGGCAGGGCCGCCAAATTGCCGCTGACCAGCAGCTTCTCCGCCAGCGCGCCGTGGTGTGCGGTCGTCACCGTGACCTCAGCCACCGGCGGCGCATCTTTCTCCGCGCCAGACTTGCCGCAAGCGACCGTGAGCGCGCTGAGCGTAAGCACCGCACCAGCAAAGATCGCAACGCGCAGGTCAATCCTCTTTTCAGTCAAGCGGCGCACCTACCACTTCCTCTAAGACCGCGAATGAACTCTGTACAGCGAACAGGCTGTCGAGATACGTCTTGCGCGTTTCATTCAACCGCCGCTGCGCATCAATCAGCGTCAGCAGATTGCTCTTGCCGGAACGGTAGCTGTCTTCTGCCATGGCTTGCAACCGCTCGGTCTTCGGCACGATGTTTTCACGGTATTGTGCCGACTGGCGCGCTTTGGCCAGATAGTCGTAGTACCCGGCGATCACCTGCACGGAAGCGTTGTTTCTCTGCGCCGCGAGTAAAAGCCGTAGCAGCTCCAGCCGGGCGGACGACAACGCTACCTCTCCCTGCCCATGATAGAAAAGCGGCAGGGTCACGCCGACCTGCCCCCGCGGGCCTACGTTGAAATCGGGGGGCGCATTCAGATCCACTCCCGCCTGCAAGCCCAGGTTCGGAACCCTCTGCGCCTTGGCCAGTTCCAATCGCCGCTGCTCGATCTCCAATTCCTGGGTAGTGCGGACCACTTCTGCACTCGATCGCAGCGCCGTCTCTGTGAAGGCCTGCAGGGTGTCGCCACGCGGCAGCTGATCGAGTCTTCCCTCCGGTTGCGGCGAGCTCTCGGGCTGGCGCCCCAGGACTGCAGCCAACTGCGCCTCGGCAACCTTCTGCGCCAGCACCGTCGCTTCATTGTCCGCCACGGCGCGCGCCACCTCGACATCCGCCTGGATCAATTCCAACTGCGCCACGTCCCCGGCTTCGTACCGCTGCTGCACGACATCGTGAATGCGCGTCGCCAGACCAACCGCGGCTTTCGATTGTTCCGCCTGGTCACGAGCTAGAAGCACGCGGTAGAAAGCCTCGCGCGCTCGGTGACGGACTTGCCGCGAGAGAATGCCGAGGTCCACTTCCGTTCCCTTTTGTTCCTCGCGGGCAACGGCCAGCCGCTTGCCGCGCTGTCCGCCGATTTCAAACGACTGGTCCAGGAGGAGACTTTCATGCGGCACGTCGCGGGCGCCCCCGAAACTCAGCGTCGGATTCGGCCGCTGCCCGGCAATCTTGATCCCCGCCAGCGCCACCGCACGCTGCTGCCGCGCCGCCCGCAGCTCCAGGTTGCCCGCCTCGGCCGCGGCCAGGGTCTGCTTCAGGTCAAGCGCCGTACCCTGCGCAAAACCCAGGCCGCTGAACAACAAAATTGCCGTCAAGACCCGATGCACCACCACCCGCTTTCCTTGCCCCAAAGTCGGCCAACTGCGATTCACGAAACCGTTGGCCACGCCCAGCGAAACCGTCTGATTGTATCAATCACCGCACCGCAGCGGGTCGCAGCCTGGCCAGAGGGACTTTCCGCTGCAGGAGCCAACCCACCGGTGTCAAAGCCACGGCGGGCAAACAGCCATCGCTGGCCGGTCACCCCTGACCGGGAAACCCTAATCAATGATGGGCTGATGCCGGATGCAACAACCTGTGAATCAGCAAAGCGACCTCCCCTGCAGATGTTGCGGACTGGCAACTTGGTCAATTTTGACCAGTCTGTTTTGCTCAACCAGGGAATACTGGGACAGGGGAGAACTGCCCCCGAAGGAATGCATCGTCAGGTCAAGAACGGATCGCCGGTCTCTGTATTCTGCTGTTGGAAATGCATTCTGGAAATACAGTCTTCCCCATCCCTAGCCAAACAGGATATCGATGTCCGTGACAAAAACAGCACCGTCGACCGGCTTACTCGAACTCGTCGACAGCCGCCCGATGGCGCTCCAGCAAATGCTTACGGCTCCCATCCGGGCGTCCTCGAGCGCGGGCCTGCCCAGCCGGATCGCGGTTGTGGGCAACTACCTTCCGCGACAGTGCGGGATCGCCACCTTTACCACAGATTTGTGCGACGCGATTTCCACCGCGTACGGGGCAGCGCGGTTGTTCGCCGTGCCCGTCAACGACACGGAGGCGGGCTATGTCTACCCGGCGCGGGTAAGACTCGCACTGGCACAGGACGAGTTGAGCACGTACGAGCAGGCTGCTGACTTTCTGAATTTCACCAACTTCGATCTGGTATGCCTACAGCACGAGTACGGAATTTTTGGCGGCCCGGCGGGCAGTCACATCCTGACCCTTCTCCGGCGCCTCAGGATGCCGGTCATCACCACCCTCCACACGGTCCTTCGCGAACCGAATCCGGATCAACGACGCGTGATGGAGGAGATCGCGGCGCTATCGGATCGTCTCATCGTCATGAGCGAGCTGTCCTCTCAGTTTCTGCAAGAGATATTCAAGGTGCCGAGCAAGAAGATCGATATGGTTCCGCATGGCGTCCCTGACTTGCCGTTTCTGGATCCGAATTTCTACAAAGACCGATTCGGCGTAGAAGGAAAAGCGGTGCTCCTCACGTTTGGCTTGCTCTCGCCCAATAAGGGAATCGAAAGCGTGATTCAAGCGCTGCCGCACATTTTGTCGAAGCACAAGAATGTTGTCTACATGGTCGCAGGCGCAACCCATCCTCACATTTTGCGCCGTGAAGGGGACCACTACCGCGAGCGCTTGCAGGCCCTGGCGAAGGAAATTGGCGTTGAGTCGAGTGTGATTTTCCACGACCGCTTCGTCAGTCCGGAGGAAATGCTGGAATTCATTGGCGCGGCGGACATCTATGTCACTCCCTATCGCCATGAGGAACAGGTCGTCTCCGGAACTCTGGCCTATGCGTTGGGAGCGGGCAAGGCGATTATCTCGACTCCGTACTGGCACGCGATCGAGTTGTTAGACGATCGTCGTGGCGCGCTGGTCCCTTTCCAGAGCCCGGATGCAATCGCACGAAAGACCGTCGAACTCCTGGATACCCCAGCGATCCGTCACGCCATGCGCAAACGCGCTTACTTGTACGCGCGCGGAATGATCTGGGAGAAAGTGGCCCGGGGGTATATGGCGAGTTTTGAACAAGCTCGCAAAGACCGAACGCGGGAGCCACGCGTGATGTTTGGGGATGCAGGCCTGGCAAAATGTCTCAACCAGTTACCTGCGTTAAAGCTGGATCATCTGCATCGGCTGACCGACGACACCGGCTTGCTCCAGCATGCGATCTTTGCGGTGCCCAACTATAACGAGGGGTACACCACCGACGATAACGCGCGAGCTCTGCTTTTGACCGTTCTTCTGGAGCAACTGGAACCAAAAGAACCGCTCGCAACGGGCGACCTTGCGTCGCGGTACTTGGCTTTCCTCGGGCATGCTCTCAATCCCATGAATGGTCGGTTCAGAAACTTCCTGAGCTATGCACGCACGTGGAGCGAGGCCCAGGGATCAGAGGATTGTCACGGGCGCGCGGTATGGGCACTTGGAGCGGTGCTGGCACGCTCGAAAAATCAGTCACTCCGAGGCGCTGCCGGCCACCTTTTCGAGATCGCCGTGCCGCCAGTGATTGCCTTCACCAGTCCGCGTGCCTGGGCCTTTGCATTGCTCGGGATTGAGGAGTACCTGCACTGCTTCCCAGGAGATCGGGACGCGCAAAGAATGAGCACAATCCTGACCAACCGGCTGGTCGAACTCCACCGCGCCAACCAGTCACCGGAGTGGGGCTGGTTTGAGGACGTTCTGGCGTACTCAAATTTCAGGTTGCCACAAGCGGTTTTGATTGCCGGCCATCGCACCTCCGATCACCAGACGACAGCCGTAGGCCTAGGAGCGCTGCAGTGGCTGGACGGCATCCAGCGTTGCGCTCGCCTGGGACATTTCGTCCCCATCGGTTCGCAGGGGTTTTATCGCAAGGGCGGCGAGAGAGCACGTTTCGATCAGCAACCGGTTGAAGCGGGCGGCGCCGTTTCCGCGTGCCGCGAAGCCTATCGCATCACGGGAGATGATCACTGGCGTCAACAGGCCTGGGCCGCCTTTAACTGGTTCCTGGGAGATAATGACTTGCAAATTGCGCTGTACGATCCCATCACCGGCGGTTGTCGAGACGGTCTGCACCCGGAGCGCGTGAATGAAAACCAGGGGGCAGAGTCCACCCTGTCGTTCCTGATGGCGCAGGCCGAAATGCGCTTACTGGGAGAGGGCGGTAGTCAACGATCCAGACCCACAGAGATTCGCGCGTCCAACGAAGGTGAGGTCACTGCACATGTGCTTTGAAGATGTTTCTTCCGTTCCCGTGAAACCCTCATGAGCATTGCCACCACAACTGGTTACGAGCCTCTGCTGATCCGCCACCCTGCCAACCCGATCCTGACGGGGAAGGACTGGCCCTACCCCATCAATAGCGTCTTCAATGCAGGTGCGACGCTACTGGCAGACGGCTCCACGCTGCTGCTTTGCCGGGTGGAAGACCGACGCGGCCTCTCGCACCTTTGCGCTGCCCGTTCTCAAAACGGTGTGGATGGATGGCAGATTGATCGCCAACCGACCCTCATGCCCAGTCCCACTGACTATCCCGAAGAAATTTGGGGCATTGAAGATCCCCGCATCACGTTTGCGCCCGAACTGCAGCAGTACGTCGTCACCTACACCTCCTATTCGCGCGGGGGCCCCGGAGTCTCTTTGGCTCTGACCACGGATTTTCGCAGCTTCGAACGCTACGGCGTCATCATGCCAGCCGAGGACAAAGACTCCGCACTCCTGCCTCGCAGAATCGGGGGCTCGTGGGCGCTGATTCATCGGCCCGTGACCACCCTCGGGGCACACATGTGGATTTCTTATTCTCCCGATCTCCGCCATTGGGGGAGACACCGGCTAATGCTGGAAGCACGCCGCGGCGCCTGGTGGGATGCCAACAAGATTGGTTTGTCTCCGCCACCCATCGAGACTTCCCGGGGGTGGCTGGTGTTCTACCACGGAGTTCGGCACACACCCTCGGGCTGCCTGTATCGATTGGGCTTGGCTCTGTTTGAGCTTGAGAATCCGGAACAGTGTCTGCTGCGAGGCGATTCGTGGATCTTTGGGCCGGAGGCCGACTATGAGCGGAATGGCGACGTCAACGATGTCGTCTTCCCTTGCGGCTATACCATCGACCAGGACGGCGACAGCCTCAACCTCTACTACGGCGCCGCCGATTGCTCGATTGCCCTGGCTCGGGGCAGCATTCGATCCCTGCTGGCGTGGCTCGACGCCAATGGAAGTTCTGACCGCAGGCGGAGCCAAGACCGGTGAACCTGCTGCTTTGGATTTTCCAGTCGACGTTGGGTTGCCATCACGGGCGCCTGAGTCGCGTGTTTACGATCCATCACCGGACGTATCGGGTCTATCTCGATTGCGGGCGGGAATTCGGGTATTCCTGGGAATTAATGCGCTCCCTGCATTCGGGCGTGGTTGACGATGTCAATCCGTTGCCCGTCGGGACAAGCTGACCGCTCCTGGGACTGGACCCAGGGCCTCGCAGCCTAATTCTTCGCATGTGAGCTATCTTGCTCAGACGCCGGCGTTCGCGCCTGTCACTCTTGATTCTCCTGAGTGTGTCGAGAGAACCACGAACACTACTTCGTGGCTCCCATTCTCGGATTGCCTGCGGCTGAGATTTCCCAACGATTCGACATCGAAGCGACCCGCATTCAGTCGAGTCGCACTCTGCGCGAAGAAGAGAGGTCACAAACATGCCTTTAATTCAACTCCTGGAAGTTCTGATCGTGGTGGGTGTCCTCCTCTGGGTGGTAAATCGCTTTATTCCCATGCAGGGATCCATCAAGTCAATTTTGAATGGCGTAGTGGTCATTGTCGTGGTCCTGTGGCTCCTGAATGTTTTTGGGCTCTTTCATTCTCTTTCCCGGATGCACGTTGGAGCGTGAGGAGGACTCAATGTTGAGGTCGGCGGCTACACCGACAACGTGGGGGCGGGGATCAGATGAACCAAACCCTCTCGGAGAACCGGGCCGGATCAATTCGTGATTACCTCGTGCAGCAAGGGGTAGCCACGAACTCGGTGACGGCCAGAGGCTTCGGCAACACTCTGCCGGTAGCTTCCAACGATAATTCTGCCGGCCGGCAGCAGAACCGGAGAGTTGAACTTCTCGTCTCCGGCGAAGCCATCGGCACCCCGGTCAACGTCACGACAGGAAGCTTGCGCTGAAGCAGACGATAGGCATGAGCAGCAAACGGAGGTAGTACCGATGAAAGTAATCAGAATCACCAGCACAGCCATCCTGTCCTTGTTTGTTGGAATCGCTGCTCCTGCTTACGCACAGCATGAGCAGCAGGGCGAAAAGCAAGACCACTCTCAACAGCAACAGAGCAGGCACGAGCAAGCCAAGTCTGAACGGCGCCATGCTCAACAGCAAGGTCAGTCAGACCACCGGCAGCCACAGCACACCCAGCAACAGCAGAGGCCGGAGCGGAACCAGCAGAAACCAAGCGCGCAGCGGCAGCAGCAGTCAGACCGAGTCCGACAGCATCCCCAACGGGCTCAACAACAGCGAGGCGAGCAACACGGCCAGCGCACGCAGGAACAGCAACGCCTCCATCAGAGCGCCTGGCAGCAGCATCGGGCACGCAGTTGGGATTCCGACCACCGCACCTGGCAACAACGTGGCGGCTACCACGGCTACCGCATCCCTGACTACCGGTACCGTGGATACTTTGGGCCGGACCATGGATTCCGTATCTACGGCCTCCCCTTCCGGGTGGTTCGTGGCTACCCACGCTTCCAGTACCGGGGTTATTGGTTTAGTCCCGTGGATCCATGGCCAGAATATTGGGCGAATGACTGGTACGACACCGACGACGTCTATATCATCTACGTCGACCGTGGTTACTACCTGCACAACCGCCGGTATCCCACCACCGGCATTGCCATCAACATCTCGATGTAGTGGGCCTACCGGGGTGCAGCTTCGAGAGGGGCTGCACCCCGTTTCACGAATCTATGACAAGGAGCAAGCCATGCTCGGAACAGTACTGATCGTGATTTTGATTTTGGCGCTCTTGGGCGCGCTGCCACGGTGGCCGCACAGTCGGGAGTGGGGCTATTACCCGACCGGCGGACTGGGGCTGGTTCTCTTCATCGTGGTCATTCTTCTGCTTGTCGGCCGGATTTAAAGCCGTGGGTCACTCGCCAATACCGCCAGGCACCATCGCCCAAGGGTGGCGCCTGGCATTTACATCTGCCGCCATTCTTCTTCTCGTCATCCTGATGTGCAGCGGGGCTTCATACGGCTACTCGGTTCTGACCCACGAGGAGATCGTGGACTTACTCTGGACCGACCAACTCCGGCCTCTCCTGCTAAAGCGATATCCGGGACTGTCGGAAGATCAGATCAGGGAAGCGCACGCCTACGCATACGGAGGCGCCGTCATCCAGGACCTTGGCTACTACCCGTTCGGCAGCACGGAATTCAGCAGCCTGGTGCATTACGTCCGCAGCGGAGACTTCGTTCGAGAACTGCTGCTCCAAAGCCAGGATGTCAACGAGTACGCCTTCGCCTTGGGCGCCCTGTCACACTATGCGTCCGATATCGCCGGTCACCCGGCGGTCAACCACGCCGTCGCCATCCAATATCCGAAACTCAGGGCGAAGTTTGGCGAGTCTGTCCGGTATGCGCAGGACAAGACGGCGCATTTGAAAACGGAGTTTGGGTTCGACACGGTGCAAGTCGCGAAGAATCGTTATGCGTCGCAGCAGTACCATGATTTCATCGGATTCAAAGTGTCCAAGCCCCTACTGGAGCGAGTGTTTCCCATCGTCTACGGGGTGGAGCTAGGCGATGTGCTTATCCACGAGGACCTGGCGGTGGGCTCCTATCGATTCGCTGTTAGTCAGCTGATTCCGCACATGACCCAGGTCGCGCTGCAAACCCACAAAAAAGACCTGATGCGCGAAACGCCGAATTTCGCAAAACAGAAGTTCCTGTATCGCCTTTCCCGCTCCCACTATGAAAAAGAATGGGGCAAGGACTACGTGAAGCCGGGGTTGGGGACGCGGATTCTGTCGACCATTTTGCGCTATATGCCGAAAATCGGCCCCTTCAAAGGCCTGGCGTTTAACAACCCGACCCCACAAACCGAAGACCTCTATATCAAGAGCATCAATGCGACGGTCGATCAATACCGCGCCTTCCTCGAACAAGTGCGCACCGACACCCTGGTTCTTCCCAACTGCGATTTTGACAGCGGCCGGCCAACGAAAGCCGCGGAATACTCACTTACGGACAAAACCTACGCCAAGTTACTGGGAAGGTTGTTTGACCACAAATTCGACCGCACCTCGCCAGAACTGCGCGCCAATATTCTCCAGTTCTATTCCGACCTGGAGGCGCCGATCGAGACGAAGAGTGACATGGTTCGCTGGCAGGATGTGCTGCGGTCGCTGGAACAGTTGAGGGCGAGGACGCCAGTCTCGGCCATGTCGGCGAATCCAGCGCAGTAAACCCCTTGTGGCAAAGATCGCCACCCAGCAGAGATTCCCGGTAGTAGCGCCTTTGGGGGGCAATGGTGGCCAGGGACGGACTCGAACCGCCGACGCCAGCCTTTTCAGGGCTGCGCTCTACCACCTGAGCTACCTGGCCACTTCTTTCCAGCGCACGGCGAGCACCGCGCTCAACTCCCCGGCCAAAAACTTGAGACGGGAACGAAGCTGGAACAAAAATCATTATAGCAATCGGCCGCGGCAGGCCGTCAGCGCCGCCGGCCTCTGCTTCAATTAGCGCGCTCGGCTTCGCTTTGAATCGCACCGTTCATCACCGTAAACGCACAGTGCTGGGCCGCAAACCAATAGGCAATCTCGCGGTAGTCATCCACCTCGAACACTGCGAGGTCGGCATCTTTGCCCGGTTCGATGCTGCCTTTGCGGGCAGCCAGACGCAGCGCCCAGGCGCCGTTGATGGTCGCCGCAGCGATCGCTTCCTCGGGCAACATTTTCATTTGCGTGCACGCCAGCGAGAGCACAAACGGCATGCTCGGTGTGGGCGACGATCCCGGGTTGTAGTCCGTGGCCAGGGCCACCGGCACTCCCGCATCAATCAATTTCCGCGCGTTGGGATACGGATGGCCAAGAAAATAGTTGGCCCCCGGAACGAACGTGGCGATGGTCTGGTGCCTCGCGAGCTGCGGGATGTCGTCTTCGTTCACATGGTCCATGTGGTCGAACGAAGCTGGATGAAAGCGCAGGAAAGGCCAGAGGTCCGTTTGCGTCAACTGGCACATGTGCGCTCGCACCGCCAGGCCGTGCTGTTCCGCAGCTTCGAAAATCTTCTCCGTGTCGGCCCCGGTAAATGCGCCGCGGTCACAGAAGACATCAACAAACTGCGCCAGCTTCCGCTTCGCCGCCTGGGGAATCATTTTTTCGCAGATTTCGCGCACATATTGCGCCGGCTTGTCACGAAACTCCGGCGGTACCGCATGGGCGCCGAGTAGCGTCGCCACCACCGTGCCTGGCCACTGTTGCGCCGCTTCGCGAATCACCTCGAGTGACTTGATTTCAGACTCCACGCTCAGCCCGTAACCGGACTTCGCTTCCACCGTCGTCGTGCCCTGCCGGGACATCTGCCGGAATGCCGCCAGGGTTTTCTCCACCAACAGATTCTTCGCCGCCTTCCGTACTCCCGCGATGCTGGAACGAATGCCTCCGCCCGCCTCCGCAATCTCTTCGTAGGTCGCACCGCTGATGCGCTTTTCGAAATCAACCAACCGCGGTGAAGCAAAGACTGGATGCGTGTGTGAATCCACAAATCCGGGCAAGACCACCATGCCGCCGCAGTCAATCTCGCGAACCTTCTTCTTGTTTTTCTTGTACCAGGGATCGCGCAGCGCGTCTTTCGTTTGCCCAACGGAAACGATGCGCCCACCGGCGCAGAGGACGGCACCGTCCGTAATGATGCCCAGCTCTCTCAGATCCGCCGCGCAGCGAGCGCCGGCGCTGCCTGATGCAGCCCGCAACGTCAGCAATTGCCGGATATTCAGCAGGAGAACAGGCTGGGCGGGATTGGGTCGCGCCGGGCGCTGCGCAGCCGATTTTCGCGCCTCCCTGCCGGCCTCAGCTCTCATTCGCGGGATTTCTCTTTCACCGAAGCTGCCATGGGAACGGCCACGCCGTGCCGGGCGGCAAATTCCCTGGCCTCGTCATACCCCGAATCCACATGGCGGATCACACCCATGCCCGGATCGCTGGTCAGCACACGCTCAATGCGTTTGGCCATCATGTCCGTACCATCCGCCACCGTGACCTGGCCCGCGTGCAGAGAGTAACCGATGCCCACGCCGCCGCCGTTGTGAATCGAGACCCAGGACGCGCCTGCCGCCGTGTTCACCAACGCGTTGAGCAGCGGCCAATCCGCCACCGCATCCGAACCGTCTTTCATGCTTTCGGTCTCCCGGAATGGCGAGGCCACGGAGCCGCAATCGAGATGATCGCGTCCAATCACGATCGGCCCTTTGAGTTTGCCTTTCTTCACCAGATCATTCATGGCCAGGCCGAACTGCGCTCGTTCGCCGTAGCCCAGCCAGCAAATGCGCGCCGGAAGTCCCTGAAACTTGATGCGCTTTCTTGCCAGGTCAATCCAGCGCCGCAGGATACGGTTCTCGGGAAACAGTTCGAGCACCAGGTCGTCGGTGACGGCAATGTCTGAAGGTTCGCCCGAAAGTGCCACCCAACGAAACGGTCCGCGTCCTTCGCAAAATAGCGGCCGGATGTAGGCGGGCACGAAGCCGGGGAAGTCGTACGCATTTTTCACGCCGCGCTGGAAGGCGTAGGTGCGGATGTTGTTGCCGTAATCAAACGTGACCGCGCCCATCTTCTGCAGCCGCAGCATGCCCTCTACATGCTGCGCCATCGCGTCGAGAGACTTCTCCTGGTACGTCTTGGGATCACGCTGCCGCAGTTCCAGGGCCGCTTCCAGCGTCATGCCGTTGGGCACGTAGCCATTCAGCGGATCATGCGCTGACGTCTGGTCAGTAAGAATGTCAGGCACTACGCCGCGTTCCGCCAGTTCGGGAATGACGTCGGCGCAATTTCCCACCAGGCCTACAGAAACGTTTTCTTTCTTGCGGACGGCGTTTTTTAGAATGCGCAACGCCTCGTCAAGAGTGGTCACCATGAAGTCGCAATAGCCTGTCTTCAGGCGCTTCTTGATGCGCTCCGCGTCCACGTCAATGCCGAGGAAAGCCGCGCCAGTCATGGTTCCGGCCATGGGCTGGGCTCCGCCCATGCCGCCCATGCCGCCGGAGACGATGAGTTTGCCGGCAAGGTCGCCGCCAAAATGTTTCTCTCCCGCCGCGGAAAATGTCTCAAACGTGCCCTGGACAATGCCCTGCGAACCGATATAAATCCACGAGCCCGCCGTCATCTGCCCGTACATCATCAGGCCGGCGCGCTCCATCTCGTTGAACTTCTCCCAGTTGGACCAGTGTCCGACCAGATTGGAATTGGCGATCAGCACCCGCGGCGCGTAGTCGTGCGTCTTGAAAACACCCACCGGCTTGCCCGACTGCACCAGCAGCGTCTCATCGTTGTCGAGTACCCGGAGCGAGCGCACGATGGCGTCGTAACACTCCCAGTTGCGCGCTGCCCGGCCAGTGCCGCCGTAGACCACCAGGTCCTGCGGCCGCTCAGCCACTTCTTCGTCAAGATTGTTCATGAGCATGCGCATCGCGGCTTCCTGCTGCCAGCCCTTGCAGGAAATTTGGGAGCCACGGGGAGCACGAATCGGCGCGTAGGCCCGGGTCGGGGATGCGGTTTCAACCGGCATACTGCCATGGTAGTGCGGCGGCAAGGTAGGACGCAATGGAAGCTGACGGCTGAAAGCTGATAGCTCTGAGCTACCAGCTGCTGTACGCCGCGCCATCCGCCGCGTTGCCCTGGCAATTGCTATGCACGTCCACAATGCCGGGCTGTTGCTGGTCCACCGCCAGCAGGGTGTCTTCTTCGACGGCCACCCAGTCCTTCTGTCCCGTGCACGGGTCGTTGGGCAGTTCTTTCAGATAGCCGGCCTGCACCAAATCGTCGAGCGATTGCGGGGCGCGTTGTTTATCCAGCGTGAACTCGGAGATCTGATTGCGCAGCGTAAACAGGTTTTGCCGCAGCACGGAATCTCTGGCGCGTAGCACTGACTGCCGGTAACTGGGGACAGCCACCGCCAGCAAGATCATGATCACGCTGATCACGATCAGCATTTCGATCAAGGTAAATCCCGCCTGTTGTGTCCGCCGCCTTACCATTCCTTGTATTTCGTCCCGTCCAGTCCGGTATCTTCCGATTTTGAGAACACGTCAAACACGTTCTGCCCGCCCCACGATTCCGACTGCGGATCATCCTGCATGGAGCGCATGCCCCATTCATCCTTGCCGGTCATCGGGTCCCGCGGAATGCGGCGCAGGAAACGGACTTTGTGCGTCCCTACGTTTTCGCCGTTCACCAGTGTGTCGAGATCGGGTGGATAACCCTCCGAACCCACCTTTACCTGAAACGCTCCGCGATCCGCGGCGTCCTTGTAACGATCAATGGCATCGCGCATTTCCCACAGCGAATGGCGCAGATCGCGTTCCCGCTGGCGCTTGATGCCAATCCGCACCATGGGAACCGCCAGACCGGTCAAGATCACCAGAATGGCCGTGGCCACGATGAGTTCAATCAGCGAGAAGCCACGGCGGCGGCGGGCGACGGCGCCCGAAGAGGATGCGCGAGGTTTTACGAGACCTGCCATTACTGGATCGTGACCGCTGCCTGCGCGGGTGAAACGGTGATGGACTGCATTCCAGGATCACGCGCGCCGCCCTGACGGACCGCCACCAGGGAACGACCAGCGCCCTTGGCCATGAAGGTCACCGTGAACACCATGCCTTGCCCGCTGACGCCAGCGGTGCCCGGCGGGCGGGTGGCATTCATTTGCAAGGTGCCCGACTCCGGATCGTCACGGTGAACCAGAGCTACCGCTTGCCCGTCTTGCGACAGGAAAGCGCCGTTGGAGACATTCACCACCTGGAGAAAACGCGGGTCATACGAGATTTGTACCGGGATGGCATACACGTTCTGTGCGCCTGCGATATTCAAGTTCAACACAAACGTGGTACCCGTCCCTTGCGCAATGGTGGGCGGATCAAACTGGAAGGCAGCGGCCATGGGCGGGTTGCTGGCGGCCGGGCTGGGTGAAGCTGCGGCTGGTGGCGGCGCACTCTGGGTTTGGGGCGCGGCCGCAGGCGCCTGGTTTTCCACGGCGGGCGGCGTCGCAGGTTGGCCTTGCTGTGGAGCCGGGGTTGGAGTGGCCGGCGCTACGGGCTGCGGCTTTGGCGTTTCCACTGGACGGCTCATCCGCCGCAGCTCAATTGCATTGCCCGTGCCGATTCCGATCGCCCGTTCATTGAGTTCAGACACTTCCTGCCCGCGAATAATGTGCGGAATCAGCGCAAACACAATTTCGTTCTGCCGATGCTCCACATCGGTTTCTGAAAACAGATATTTGAAGAGCGGAATCTGCGCCAAGCCAGGAATCCCCTTCAGCGAGCGAATGTCGCTGTCTTCAAAAATCCCGCCCAATAGATTGACTTCGCCTTCCTTCAGCCGAATCTCGTGCTCAATCTTGCGCTGGCCGATGGTGGGCTGGTTGATGCCGCCAATGTTGTTGGTGCCGGTAACCGAGGAAACATCCAGCATCAGCTTGAGCGTGACCTCGCGCCCGGCGTGCACCCGTGGCGTGATGTCAATGTTCACGCCCACATCGAGATATTGAAACTGGGTGTTCACGAGCGGGTTGATGCCCACGCCGCCAATGCCCGGCTGGAATGAACCGGTAGCCACAGGCACACGGTCACCGATCTTGAGGGATGCCTTCTGCCCATCCAACGCCCGGATTTGCGGGTTCTGGATCAGCTTGGTGTTGTTATCGCTCATCAGCGCCGTCACTGACGCCGGCGGAATCGTGACCTGGAAATCGGTGGCATTCAAATTCGCCAGCCGGTTCAGGTTGATGCCGGAAGTATTGCTGCCAGTGCTGTTCGTGGTGGTCGTGGTCGTAGTCGTCGTGGTGGTGGGAGTGGTGATGTTCGGCTGCAGCACCACGCTTGCCGTTGTGGGCGGGCTGATGCCCAGATTTCGCATCTTGGTCCGGCTCACCTGCATGATGGCAACTTCCACCAGGACTTCCGGCCGCGCCTTGTCAATGTCGCCAATCATCTTCTGGGCCAGCGCGATCTGGTCCGGCGTGCCCCGCACCACAATCGCGCTCTGCGCCGGCAACTGCTGGATGCGGGGAATCTCCAGCACCGTCCGCAACGCGTTCACCAGATCCTGCAACTCCGTCGGCGTGGAAAGATTGGAAAGATAAAAAGTTTTGATGACGTTCTGCTCAATTTCCTTACGCTTGGCGGGAGTGTCGGAGGCGATGAAAATCGTGTTGGGCGTCACCGGACGCCAGAAAGTTTTCGATTCCAGCGAAACAATTTCCAGCGCATCTTCCAGGGTCACGCTGTTGAGCTCGATGCGAATGCGCCGCGAAGTGTAATCCGGATCAAACAACACGTTGATCCCCGCCAGCTTGCCCACCGTCTCATAAATGATCTTGGTATCTTCCGTGAGCTTGAGTGTGATGGGGACGTTGGCAATGGGCGCCAGGTCGACCGGCCCCGCCGCCTGCTCCACTCGGCGCTTCAGAGGGTTCTCCGCCGCCGCCGGCGCCTTAGCGCCCTGGGCCGCCTCCAACATCTGCTGCGTCCGCCTCATCTCCTGGACGGCGATGAAACTGGAAGTGTCAATCTGGGCCGCTTTCTGGAACTCAGCCAGCGCTTCTTCCAGCCTGCCCGCATCACGCAGCAACTGCCCCCGGTGCACGTGAGAGGCCCCCGCCAGGAAGCGCAGGCGCTCATAGGCAGCGCGGTACTTCAGGTCCTGCGGTTTCTGGTCGTAAGCCTGTTTGATGAACTCGAAGGCTTGCTCGTAGTTTTGGCGCGCCTCGGCTTCCTTGCCTTTGTTGTAGAGCGCGCCGGGGCTTTCAGCCCCCAATGGCCACGCGAGAGCGAGAATCAAGGCAGCAATTGCCGCCGGGCGCTTTGCTTTCATCAAAATTCTTCCTCGCTGCAAAATCTTGACACCAGACCCGGCCCCCGGGCGCGGCGGTGGTTCAAGTCCAGTGAAATCAAGGCTTAAGCGACTGGATTATATCATCGGCTTCGCGCGATCCGAGGTGACTCCTGTGGTAGCATGGCACTCGTTGGTGCTAACCCCCTTAGTACCCCAATGCCTCGCTCACTCAGCCATTCCACCCAGCCCGGCAAGGAGAAGAACCCCCGCCGCGACCCTACCGCCGCTGGTTTGCGCGATGCCGCTGTCAATAGGATCGCTTCCCATAACTACTTCTTGCTGGAAAAATTTGAGGCCGGCGTTGTCCTTTCGGGTACCGAGGTCAAGGCCATCCGCGGCGGTAAGGCCAACCTCAAGGACAGTTACGGCCTGATTAAAGACGGCGAGCTCTGGCTGCTGAACTGCCATATCAGCCCCTACGAGCATGGCAGCTACGCCAACCACTCTGCCCTCCGTACCCGCAAGCTGCTGGTCCACGCCGAAGAGCTACGCAAGCTGATCGGAAAGACACAACAAAAAGGCCTTACGCTGGTCCCCACTCGGATGTACTTCAAGAACGGCCGGGTCAAGATCGAACTGGCCCTGGCCAAGGGTAAACAGCTTTGGGACAAACGCGAGACCGACCGCCGCCGCACCGCCGACCGCGAAGCCCGGGAAGCCATTGTCCGCAGCCGCAAAGGGCCCTGACGCCCGTCCGCCCTGCCCCGTCCGCTCTATAATGCTGTCGTGGACATCTACGAGGAGATCGTCAAGCTGCGCCAGGAAGGCCGCCGGGGTGCGGTGGCGACCATCATTAACGTGCGCGGCTCGATTCCCTCTTTCCGCACCGCCAAGATGCTGGTGCGCGACGATGGCTCGATTGCCGGCACCATCGGCGGCGGCTGCGTGGAGGCGGAAGTCTGGCAGGCCGCCCGCGAGGTCATGGAGCAGGAAAAGCCGCGCACCCTAACCTTCGACCTGAACCACGACCCGAAGTACGACACCGGGCTGGTTTGCGGCGGCACTTTGGAAATTTTCGTGGAACCCGTGCTCCCGCCGGCCCTTCTCTATATTTTTGGCGCCGGACATGTCGCGCTCCAGCTCGCCAAAGTCGCGCACGGCGCCGGCTTTGAGATCGTCGTGGCTGACGACCGTGAAGCCTATGCCAACCGCGAGCGTTTTCCCGAAGCCAAAGAAGTCATCGCCGAAGATTTTGAGCAGATTGTAGCGCGCCTCGAACCCAACGAGTCTTCTTTTATCGTCATCGTCACGCGCGGCCACCGCGACGACATGCGCGTGCTGCGCTGGGCGGTGCAGACCCGCGCCCGCTATGTCGGCATGATCGGCTCGCGTCGCAAGGTCATCACGATTCACAAAGAGCTAACTCGCGAAGGCTTGCCCGCACACCTGTTTGACCGCGTGCACGCTCCCGTGGGACTCGACATCGGCGCGGTCACGCCGGAAGAAATCGCGGTGGCCGTCACCGCCGAAATCATCGCCGTGCGTCGCCGCAGCGAGAGCAAGCTGCCGCACATGAGCTGGTTTGCCAAGCCGGACACCGACTCCGCCCCTCGCGATCGAGCGCTGGCGGCGCTGGAGGGCGAAGCGCAGAACGACGAACAGCCCTGAAGCCAACCGCATCAGGTGCCGCCCGCCGCTGCGGTCAGCCCTCATTTCTGCTATCGTCGCAGCATGGGACGCTCACCCAGCACATGCGCCGTGATTTTGGCTGCTGGCGCCTCCACCCGCATGGGGCGCGACAAAGCGCTTCTACCTTGGCCGCCGACCGCGGCGAACCCTGCAGCGGGAGATAGTTTCCTTTCCGCGGCCATCCGCGCTCTCACCCCACATGTGGAAATGGTGCTGGTGGTGGCTGGCCACAACGCTGCGCAACTGGCGCCGGTCATTTACGCCAATGGAGCCTCCCTGGTGGAGAACCCTGACTCGGATCGCGGCCAATTCAGTTCGCTGCAAGTGGGCCTGCATGAGGTCCTCAGCCGCGGTCGCGATGCCGCCACCGTTACCCTGGTGGATCGCCCGCCCGCCCGCTCCGCCACCCTCGAGTTCCTCGGTGAAGCGTTTGCCGGCGCCATCCACCAAGGGAAGTGGGCGGTGGTGCCGGAATTCGACGGCAAGCACGGTCACCCCATTTTCATCGCGCGCGAGATGATCGAAGCCTTTCTCAGGGCGCCCACCACTTCCAGCGCGCGTGAAGTCGAACATCAGAACCAGGCCCACGTCCTCTACGTTCCCGTGGACGATCCCTTCGTGGCCCTCAACGTGGACACGCCGGAAGACTACGCCGCCCTCAGTCGCCCCGCAGCTCCTCACCCCGCATGAAGCTGCCACAGAACCCTGCCCCAACTCAGCCCTTGTCGGCGGAAGAATTGGAATTCCTAGATTCCGTCCTTCGCCTGGACTTGCGACTCGCCGTCTTCGACTGCGATGGCACGCTGTGGAGCGGCGACGCCGGCGAAGGATTCTTCGACTGGGCACTGCAGCAGGGATTGGTGGCGCAGGACGTTAGGGACTGGGCCCGCCCGCGCTACGCCGACTACAAAGCCGGCAACGTGGATGAAGACACCATGTGCGGCGAGATGGTCACGCTGCACAACGGCCTGCCGGAAGTGCGCGTGCAGCAAGCCGCCGATGAGTTTTTCGGCCAGTATCTGTTGACTGGAATCTTCCCGGTGATGCGCGAACTCGTCCGCCGATTGCAGGAGTCTGGCTGCGAAGTCTGGGCGGTTTCTTCCAGCAACGTTTGGATCATCCGCTCCGGCATGCGGTATTTCGGAATTCCGCAGCAGCGCATTCTCGCGGCCGCCGTCGAGGTCAGAGACGGAATCGTTTCCGGGCGGCTCGTGCGCGTGCCTTCAGGGCCGGGAAAGCCCGCCGCCATTCAGGAAGTGGTGCAGCGCATTCCGGACGCCGCCTTTGGCAACTCGCGCTGGGATGCCGAGATGCTCCAAATGGCCCGCTACGCTTTCGCCATCAACCCGAATCCTGACCTGGAAACCGCAGCACGCGTTCACGGCTGGTCCGTTTTCTTTCCACGACCGACTAACTCCCGCTAACCTTGGCCGTTTATTTCCCGATGCGCCGCAGCGCCTCCGCCAACGCGTCGATCGCGAGCTGTGCGGCGTGCCCGGAGGCTGGCGGCAATCCGCCAACCCGCTGCACCACCGCCTCCTGACTTACTCCGCGCGCCTCCGCCAGCGATTTCCCCTGCACCAGTTCGGTCAACGCGGACCCGCAGGCCATCGCCGGTACGCAGCCCTTGGCACGAAAGCGAA
Organism: Terriglobia bacterium; assembly: GCA_041495845.1. Taxonomy (GTDB): domain Bacteria; phylum Acidobacteriota; class Terriglobia; order Terriglobales; family Acidobacteriaceae; genus JBGQDM01. The sequence goes on from JBGQDM010000023.1 coordinate 19,553, forward strand.
TCGCGGCGATCTTTCCTGATTCCACCTGCACGGAAAGCTCCAGGACATCGCCGCAGGCGGGATTCTCCACCGTCACTTCCGCGTCCGGCGCTTGCAAGCGGCCCGCGTTGCGCGGATGCTCAAAGTGATCGAGCAGTTCAGCAGAATACATCCCCTTATATAATCACGGTTTCATGATTCAGGCGTTTCCCTTGCGCATCGTCAGCCTGCAGCCCAGCGCCAGCGTCATTCTGGCCGAACTGGGCGCGCTTGACCGGTTGGTCGCCTGCACCCGCTACTGCGCCGATGTGGTGCCGGAGTTGCGCCAGGGCACGCGCCTGATCGTCCACGATTCCTGGACTGCCCAGGCCACCGAGATTCTCGCCGCGCGCCCCGATCTCGTCATTGCCGCCGTCCCCTATCAACTCAAAGCGGTAGGCGAAATCCTCAAAGCCGGCATCCGCTTCCTCGGCCTTGCCCCCAAAAAGCTAGCCGACGTTTACGCTGACATTGCACTGCTGGCCGGAATGGTAGGCGAGGACAGCCGCGGGCAGGAAGTCATCGCCGGCATGCAGGGCGAAATCGAATCCGTACGCAGGCAGACCGCGAGTTGCGCGCGTCCACGCGTCTTCTGCGAAGAGTGGGGCAAACCGCTGATTGCTTCCCAGCCCTGGGTTGATGAACTGGTCGCCGCGGCAGGCGGTGAGTTCGTTGGCCAACCAGGTCAACAAATCACAGCCGCGGAAGTCGCCGAGCAGAATCCTGATGTCCTCGTGGCCGCGTGGTGTGGCGCCGGCGACCGCGTCCCTCTGGAAAAAATCATCCGCGATCGTGGCTGGCAAGCGCTGGCGGCCGTCCAAAGCGGCCGCGTCTACTGCATTCCCGACGAATTTCTGAACACGCCGGCACCCACGTTGCGCCACGGTTTGCGAGCGCTTGCGGCCGCGTTACACCCGGAGTTATTCCCCGCCCCCGAACGTCTGCGCCGCATCGCGAACGCACCTGCAAGCGCATCACGACCTTCCGCGCCTGTGATTTAATACCCGCATGGCTACGAATATCCCGGAAGTCCGGCAGGAAGTGGAGCGGCTCCCGCTGCAGGTCCACTCCACCCACGAACTCATGGACCGCATCACCCGCCTGCTGCACGAAAAAATGCTGCGCTACAACTGGGTGGGTTTCTACATGTTGGAAAAGGGTTCGCCCGGCATGCTGGTGCTCGGGCCGTTCCAGGGTGCGATGACGCCGCACACCCGCATCCCGCTCCATCAGGGAATTTGCGGCGCTGCGGCTTCGTCCGGTAAGACCGTTGTGGTGGACGACGTTCAGAAAGACTCGCGCTATCTCGCCTGCTCGCTCGAAACCAAGTCCGAGATCGTCGTGCCGGTTTTCGTGCGCGGCGCGGTGGTCGGCGAACTCGACATTGACAGCCACTTTTCTGCCGCCTTCGGCCCCGAAGACCGCAAACTGGTTGAGTACTGCGCCAGCATCATGGGCCAATACCTGGAAAAGCACCCGTCATGATGCCGGGAGCCATCCCGGTGCGGCATTTATGAAACGCGTGGTTGCAGCTCTGCTTGTAAGGGGCGACGAGATTCTGGCCTGTCAGCGCACTCGCCATCAATCCATGCCGCTGAAGTGGGAGTTCCCCGGTGGCAAGATCGAAGAAGGCGAGCAACCGCGCGCCGCCCTCCGTCGCGAGTTGGAAGAAGAACTCGGTATCTGGGCGGAGATCGGCGACGAAGTCTCTCGTCTCCGGCATGTCTACCCCGGCGGCGCTTCGGTGGAACTTCGCTTCTTTGCTGTGCTCCGCTACGAAGGCGAAATCGAGAACCGGATTTTCCAGGACGTGCGCTGGGTGCGCCGCTCCGACCTCCCCGCCCTCGATTTCCTGGAAGCCGATGTCAAACTGATCGAAGACCTGGCCCAAGGTAAAGTGCTGTAGCGTGGCTCGAGATTGCCCTAAGCCCCGCCCCGCAGCGTCCAGAACCAGCTCAACGTCAGGCCAATCATGACCACGGTGGTCACCCAGGCGATCGCATTAAACAGCGGCCGGTTTGTCCACTCGCCCATAAGTTCACGCTTATTGATGAGCAGCAGCATGAAAATGAGCACGAAGGGCAGCACCATACCGTTGACCACCTGCGAGAGAATTGAAATTTTCACCAGCGGCAGTCCCGGCATCAGAATCACGCCTGCCCCCGCCACGATCAGCACGGTATACAGCCAGTAGAAGAAGGGTGCTTCAGAAAACTTCTTGTCTACGCCCGATTCGAACCCCAGCCCCTCGCATACCGTGTATGCAGTGGAAAGCGGCAGAATGGACGCCGCAAACAACGAGGCGTTAAACAAGCCCAAGGCAAACAGAATGTAAGCGTAATCCCCGGCCAGTGGCCGCAGCGCCTGGGCCGCTTCATTGGCGTTGGAAACGTTATGATAACCGTGCGCGTAGAGCGTGGCGGCGCACGCGACGATAATGAACCAGGCCACGACGTCGGTAAAAATGCAGCCTACGATCACATCCAGCCGCGAAGCTTTGTATTGCCGCTTGGTCACTCCTTTTTCCACGATCGAAGCCTGCAGGTAGAACTGCATCCAGGGTGCGATGGTCGTTCCTACCAGGCCGATCACCATGTAGAGGTAGTTCTGCCCGCGGAAGGCATGCCAGGCGGGAGGTTGCACCGTGGCACGGAGCGCTTCTCCCCACGCGGGTTTCGCCAGAACACCCGCCACGATATAGGTGATGTAGAAGAACGAGGCTGCCAGAAACACTTTCTCCACACTCTTGTATTCACCTTTGACGACAATCAGCCAGACGATGACCGCGCAAACCGGCACGGTCACGTACTTGGAGAGGCCAAACAGTTCCAAACTGCCGGCGATACCGGCAAACTCCGCCACCACGTTGCCGAAGTTCGTAATGGTAAGACCCAGCATGACCAGCACCGTCGCCCGCAACCCGTACTCTTCGCGGATCAGGTCGCTGAGTCCCTTGCCGGTCACCGCGCCCATGCGGGCCACCATCTCCTGCACCACGATCAACGCGATCGTGATGGGGATCATGGTCCAGAGAAGGAGATGGCCGAACTGCGCCCCGGCAGACGAGTAGGTCCAGATGCCACCGGCATCATTGTCAACGTTGGCGGTGATAAAGCCCGGGCCCACAACGGCGAGCATCAGCAGGGTCTGGGTCTTCCAGCGTCGGAGCCATTTCATGGTCGTCGTCTGCGGTCATGGCGAATCAAAGACCGTTCAGCATAAACGCGCCCCTGCATTGGTACCAACGAAAATCGTCCATGCCCTTGCCTCAAAATGCCGCCGCATGATATGAGATAGGCCTTCCCCTGATTGAGGAGCCTATGAAGAGACTTTCCTGCCTGTTGCTCGCTACCTTCTTTTTTCTGCTGACTGCAGCCCTGGCGGAAGATGTCTGGCAGAAGAAGTCCTACACCGAGTGGTCCTTGAAAGATTGCCAGAAGCTGCTGGAGGACTCGCCCTGGGCCCAGAAGTGGGTGCAGGCTGACGTCGCGATGTTTACCCCCGGCGCATTGACGGTGGATCGCACCGAACGCGCGGCCGAGCAGAACCCCAGCATCACCTACACCGCCCAATTCCGTTCCGCCTCGCCGGTGCGTCAGGCCCTGGTGCGCCAGATGCAGACTGACCCCAAAGTGGAAAAGTGGACGCCCGAGCAGAAACATCAGATGGAAGAAGAAAGCTCCCGCTATCTCGCCGAGAAATTTCCCGACCGGGTGATGGTCTACGTGACCTACACCTCCAACGTGCGTACCTACATTGTGGACATGGCGCGCTTCTGGAATGCCCAAACCACCGAGACCATGAAAACCCAGATTTACCTGGTGCGTGATCGTGATCGCATTCCGCTCGTCTCCTATCGCCCGGCTGAATCCGGACGCAACGCTTTCCAGGTCTTCTTTCCTCGCCAATACAACGGCGCCGATTTGCTCACCGGCAAGGAAGGATCGCTGATTATCGAATTCCAGCACCCCGGCGTGGCTACGCAGCAGGCCGAATCCAATGGCGGACAGCCCGGCCCTGAGGAACTGGTCGCACGCCAGGGGCCGCAGCACGTGGTCATCAAGTTCAACCCGCACAAGATGCTGGTGGGGAGTGAAATCGCTTACTGAGCAGCCATCGAGCGTGGTTACAACTTGGCGCGCAAGAGGGCGATCACGTCGTCGGAAGTAACCACACCGACCAGTTTTTTCTGGTCATCCACCACCGCCAAGGCGGGCAGATTGTACTTGTCAATCAGCTCGGTGAACTCTTTTTCCTTGGCATCGGCGTGACAGGAGATCAGAGGCTCAGAGACCAGGGAAAGCATCGGCTCCTCGGGCCGGGCCAGCACAATTCTGGCCAGCGGCACGCTGCCCACCAACGTACCGTGCGAATCCGTCAGGAAGATGGTGCTCACGCTCTCCGCTCCGCCTTCGAACTGCCGCAGCGCCCCAATGGCATCGAGCACCGTGGCGCTGAACACCACCGAGAGAAAATCTGAGTTCATGCGCCCGGCTGCGGTGTTCTCGCCGAACTCCAGCAGGTCGGCAACTTCCCGCCGTTCTTCCGGCTCCATCTCGCTCAGGATTTTTTCGCTGTGTTCTTCGGGCAGTTCGCCCAGCAGGTCGGCGGCCGCATCCGGGTCCATCTCCTCCACAATGTCCGCCGCCCGGTCCGAGTCCAGCGACTGCACGATCGCGCTCTGCAGTTTGGGCTCGACTTCTTCCAGGGCTTCCGCTGCCACCTCTTCATCAAGCGTTTCGAAGACAGCTTCGCGTTCGTCCGGCGCCAGGTCTTCCACAATGTCGGCAATGTCAGCGGGATGCAGTTGCGCCAGCCGGTCATGGGAGATTTTCAGCTTCACCCGCCGTGCCGGGTCGGTTTCGATCAGATCCACAAACTCCCAGGGAATGGTCCGCGGCGGAATCCGCCGCAACATGGCCCGCAACGCGGCTCGGGGCACCACGCCGCGTAGCAACCGCCGCACCGCACCGCGCGCGCCCACATCCACACCATTCACCTTCAGCACCGGCCGGTCGTCAATCAGTTCTTCGAAAATATCTACGTCATTGACCCGCACCACCTTGCGCCCGTGGACATCAATCACCTGCTGATCCAGCAGATCGCGCTCCAGCATCAGCATCCCTTCCGACCCGATCACCGGCGCCCAATCCGCTGCCACATTGCTCGTCCGCACCGTGCCACTGGTTCCGGCGACATCGGCATAGGCCACCAGCCGGTCCCCTTCCCGCGTCCGTACAACGAACGCAGCGATGCGCGACAGGTCGTCTTGCGGGATGACTGCCACTTCGCGCACCCGTCCCCCCGCCCTCCCGTTCGCGTCGTAGACGGTCGCGCCCAGCAACTCCGTAAGTGCCATGCCAGCCATCAGCCTGAGCATACAAAAATCGCCGGGACTCGGGAACAGGAAAGAAATTGCGACCCGGCCCTCTCTGCACCGCCGCCATTCATGTTCTTCGGCTTTCGTTGACTTTTGTCGGCACCCTAGGCACACTAGCGCTTCGTTGTTCCGGGACCTCTGGCGATGGGTTCTGCTGGCGGGCCGGTGTAATCCGGCGGAACGCCGTCGCACCGTTGGTATCATGGAGAAGCAAGTCTCCTACACATTGGATTCCACGCTGGAGACGGTCAACCTCGCCGAGGAGACAGCCAGCCGTTTTGCTGTCGAGGCCGGGTTTGACGAAGATGCGATCATGAGCATTGCCATGGCGGTGCGCGAAGCTGCCGTCAACGCCGTCCTCCACGGCAACGCTTACGACCCCGGCAAGAAGGTGATGCTGGCCTTGGAGCGTACTCCCCAGGACCTCGTCATCACTCTTCGCGATCAGGGCAAGGGTCTGGATCTCAGTACCATCCCTGATTGCCTGGCGCCCGAAAACTTGCTCAAGCAGTCGGGAAGAGGAATTTTTTTGATGCGCTCGTTGATGGATGAGGTGCAAATCCGCCCCTCGCAAACGGGCACCGAAGTCAAGCTGATTAAACACGTCCACGGCGAGCCCGCGGAACGCTAGGAGGATTTCCTGTGAGCATGAAAGCAAGCACGCGTCAGGTGGAGGAAGTGATCGTGATGGACCTCAGCGGCCGCATCACCCTGGGGGAAGGCAGCGTCGTCCTGAAAGACAATATCCGGGAACTGCTCGCCAAGGGCAACAAGAAGATTCTGCTCAATCTGGGCAACGTGAACTACATCGACAGTTCCGGCATCGGCGAACTGGTCAGCGCCTTTACCACGGTGCGCAACCAGGGCGGCGAACTCAAGCTCCTCAATCTGACCAAGAAGGTGCACGACCTGCTCCAGATCACCAAACTCTACACCGTGTTTGACGTGAAGGATGACGAAGCCACCGCCATCAAAGCTTTCAAATAGATTGGCGTCGGCGGGGCCTGAGCTCGTCAACTCGGTGCCCCGTCTACTTCCGTCCCCTTCCTCAGCGCCGCACCCTGGCCCTACAATTAGGAAGTTCATCCCCGGCCCAGGACTCGCCCATGCGTATCCGCCGTCTCGACCGTTCCGAAGTGGATTCCGCCACCGCGGAAATCTATGACGTCTATCAAAAAGAACGCGGCAACGTACCCAACATGTTCCGCACCGCGGCGCACCGGCCGGAAATCTTGCGCACCCTGATCGCGCACTTCCGCGCCATCATGAATACCGGCACCGTTTCCGCCAAACTGAAAGAACTGGTCATCGTCCGCACTTCGCAGATCAACCGCTGCGAGTATTGACTGGCCTCCCACACCGTCTTGGCAAGACGGCTCGGCTATAGCGAGGAGCAGATCGCGCAACTCGCTAACTTTGAATCGCGCAGTGATTTCAGCGAGGCGGAAAAAGCCGCCCTGCGCTTTGCCGAACACATGACCCGCGACCCGCATTCGGTGGACGACGCTCTCTGGGCCCAGCTGCGCAGCCACTTTGGCGAAGGCGAAGTCGTCGAGCTCGCCGCCGCCATCGGCTTGTTCAACTACTTCAACCGCTTTAATGACGCTTTGAAAATGGAGCCCACCAAGTAAGCACCGAGGCTGCTGCCATGCTGACGCTGACTGCGCTTGCCGCCTGGGCCCTGGCCGCATTCCTCGCGCCCCAGCAGAAACCTGTCCCTCCTGCCCCGCCGCCCACTCCCTGCCTCACGATTGCCGAAGCCGCACGTCACCGCGGTAGCCACCAGTGTGTTACGGGCAAAGTGCTGAAGGTCGGTGCCTCCTCCGGGGGCATGACGTTCCTTGATTTCTGCGAAGATTACCTCGGCTGCCCCTTTACCGTAGTCATCTTCCCGGAGGACCTGCGCCGCCTCGGCGATGTGAACCAGCTCGCCGGCCAGACCGTTCAGATTCACGGCAAGATCGAAGACTACGACGGCCGCGCCCAGATTGTTCTGGAGAATGCGAAGCAATTTGAGGGTGAGTCCGCCGCCCGCTTGCCCAAACTCCTCAAGGGATATGACGTGGAGGAACACGGCAAGTTCAGCGCGGGCAAGTTCAGTCATCCCGGCAAGTCTCGCCGACCCCACCGGCGCCACCCACGCGAAGAACCACCCGCGGTGGACGTGGAACAGGGCCCGCAGTAAGAAACGGGCAGTCCAGCTACACCAGCCCCTTGCGCAATTCCTCCAGGGGATACAGCGTTCCCCGCCACCGCACACCGCCGTCGCGCAGCGTCCGCACCGTCGAGCGCAGCAACGTGTAGGCAAACAGCGTTGTGCTTACCGGATGCAGGAAAAAGTAATACGGTGGAATCCGCGAGCGCGGTGACATCCCGGCATAAATCAAGAACATGGAAAGCAGCGCCAGGCCGTAGCCCGCGCGGCTCCATCCCGTCGCCAGCCAGATGCCCACAAACGGCATCAGGTTCATGTACACCAACGCCACCAGTCCCACCAGCACCCGCCACCACTGATAGGAAAGCACGGCAAAGAAATTTTTCGTCAGGTTCCGCACCACGCCGAGGGCGCCTTTGGCCCAGCGCAGCGAAATCATCCCGTCGCCAAACACGTTGCGCTGGGCGAACCCCGCCTGCTTCACCACTTTGCCCAGCTTCATATCATCCAACACTTCCATGCGCAACGCTCGATACGTGCCCACCGCCTCATACACCCGGCGCCGCACCAGGTTAAAAGCGCCCACGCCCATGTGATCTTTGGTTTCCGGGTCCGCCACTTTCCAGGGACGATGCCCAAAGACGAACAGCGTCTGGAAGAAGGCAATCATCATGCGTTCGCCCACCGTCTTCATGATCATGGTCGGAAACAGGACGACGTGGTCCGCCGGTTCCGCTTCGGCGTAGGCCAGCACCCGACGCAGAGTTTCGGCGCGAAAAAAGACGTCCGCATCCGTAAATAACAACCAATCACCCGTAGCTTGTTTTCCCGCCGTCCACATGGCGTGCGTTTTACCTAACCATCCGGCTGGAAGTTCGGCCACATGCAGCACGCGTAACTTGCCCATGGCGGCGGGGAGCGCGGCGACGCGCTCCATGCATTCCCCGGTGCGGTCGGTGGAACGATCGTTGACCGCGATCACTTCGTAATTCGGATACTCCAGATGCAGCAGGCCTTCCAGCGCATCGGCAATCGCCTCTTCTTCGTTGCACGCCGGAACAATGATGCTGACGCGCGGCATCTCCGGACTGGCCGGCGGCCAGCGGTCCCACTGCTTCGCTCCCACATCCACAATTTTCGGCATCCCCAAGGCCGCGCCAAACACACGCGACATCCAGGCTATGCCGAGGAAGCCCCCGGAAATCCAATGAAGCGTGCTCATTTCAGCTTTGATGCGCGGGCCCGAGCGCAGGTGTGACCGGCCGTCGGGGCGCATAGCGCATCCCCAGAAAGGCAAACCCGGATGCCACCGCGATGGCGATGGGCAAAATCATCATGCCCGCGGTCAACGACGAGCGGTCCGCAATTCGCCCCACCAGCCACGGAGAAAACGCGTCCCCCAGCAAATGAATAATGAAAATATTCAGCGCCAGCGCGGTCGCTCGCACGTGCGCACCAACGGAATTAATGATCGCCGTATTCAGAGGCGAAGTATTGAGCAGCAGCAGAAACGCTGCAATGGCCAGTGCGGGCAGCAAGCCCCGACCATGAGCGTGCAGGGCGTAGAACATTGCCGGTACGCCCAGCCCCAAGCTCACCGCTGTCACCAGGTAATACGCCGTGTGTGTCCGCCGGAGCAGGTAATCCCCCAACCAGCCACCGAGCAGCGCTGCCACAATCCCATCCGCCGCCGCAATCAGTCCGAAATTCTTGTTGGCGTCCGCCAGCGTCATACCCCGCACGGTGGAAAGAAACGTCGGCATCCACACCACCACCGCCCCCAGCGCGAAGGTCATCGCCGTCATGCACAAATTCGCCGTCCAGTAGGCCGGGTTTTTCAGCAGGCCCAGATAGGTTCCGCGGTCGGGCGTCTCTTGAATGGAATCCTGCGCTCCGCGTTCCGGTTCGCGCAGTGTCAGTACCACCAGCGACAGCAGGAGCCCTGGAATCCCAGCCACATAAAACGGCCGCCGCCAGCCATAGAGCGGTTCCAGCCACCCGGCCAACAAATAACCCAACGCCGTGCCTACCGGAATCGCCAGATAGAAAAACCCCAGGATCCTTCCCCGCTTCTCTTCGGGGAACATGTCCACTACGAGCGTGGGGGCGATCGTCGAAAAACTTGCCTCGCCGACACCCACCAGCGTGTGCCGCACCAACAGCGTCCCAAAGTCATGGGTAAACGCCGTGAGCAGAGTGGCCGCGCTCCAGAGAATGCCTCCCACCGCGATGATCCGTTTTCGCGAATAGCGATCGGCCAGCGGGCCCATCACCGGCGCACACGCCATGTAGCACCAGAAAAATGCTGTGGTCAGCAAGCCAATCTTTTCGTGGCTGACGTGGAACTCTTCCTGCACCCGCAGCTGCACTCCGTTGAGCACGGAGCGGTCCACGTAATTCAACAGATTGAGCCCGGTCAGCAGCGCCAGCGCAAGCCACGGTTGATAGCGTTTGAGCATGAACTGGCGGTGACTATAACACGCAACGCCGGCGGCGCTATTTCGGAGGAGGGTTCTTCTTCGGCGGCGGCACGGATGCGATCACGGTGGTCGAAATCCCGCCCCGCGGCTGGAATTCACCCCGCACGTGTACCCAAACCGGTTTGGCGGCGCGCGCTACATCCCTGAGCACGCGGTTCACAATGTTTTCCTGAAAAATTCCCAGGTTGCGATAGGCTAGCAGATATTCCTTCAGTGATTTCAGCTCCAGACATTTCTTGTCCGGCATGTAGCGGATAGTGAGCACTCCAAAATCCGGCAACCCTGTCTTGGGACAAACGGAAGTGAATTCCGGCACCTCAATCACAATCTCATAACGTGGAAATTGGTTGGGGAAGGTCTCGATTTCCGGCAGCTTTGCCGTCAGCCCGGCGCGGGCATGTTCCGGCGTATAAAGTGGCTTGGGCATGGCCAACATTGTAGCGGACGGCGCCCCCGGCGCCGCCCGCCCTGCATCTAACCTAAGAATCAGCCCTCCGGCGACGCCGGTCTGGGCGTTTTTGCCGCCGGATGATAACTTATTGCACTTGGCGTAACCTTCAGGGGCGTGATGCGGACAGTCAATCCAAAACCGGCATTCAATTGGCGCAGGATGATCGGCGCGGCTGCAGTGGTCGTCGTACTCGCGGCTCTGTTCTTCCGCGGCAATAACGCTGCCCCGGTGCGGGTGGCTGCGGTGGAGCACGGCAGCGTGCGCAGTCAAATCTCCACCAACGGCAAGGTCGAACCCATCCGCGACTTCGAGGCTCACGCGCCTGCCGCTACTACCGTCGAGCGCGTTTATGTGCGGGAGGGGCAACGCGTCAAGAAGGGCCAGTTGCTGCTGGAACTAAATGACGCCGACGCTCATAGCATGCAAGCGCGCGCCACGGCCCAGATGCGCACCGCCGAAGCCGAACTGAATGCCGTGCACAACGGCGGCACGCAGGAAGAAGTCCTCGCCGCGCAGGCGGAATTCGTCAAGGCCCGCGCCGATCGAGACTCTGCCCAGCGCAATCTGGACGCGCTCCACCGCCTGGTGGAGCAGGGCGCCGCTTCCGCCGGAGAAGTGCGGGAAGCGGAAGCGCAACTGCAGCGCACCCAGGCCCAACTGAAATTTGTAGAGCAGAAACGCACCGGCCGTTATTCTCCGGCTGAAGTCTCGCGTGCCCAAGCTCAGATCACGGAAGCGCAGGCCGCCCTCGCCGCTACCCAGGAACTGCTCGCCAAGTCGCACATTCGAGCCCCGCAGGATGGCATCGTCTACGCCCTGCCCGTTCGCGAAGGCGCCTTCGTCAATCCCGGGGACCTCTTGCTGCAGGAAGCCGATTTGTCCCAAGTCACCATCCGCGCCTTCGTCGATGAACCGGACATTGGCCGCCTGCAAACCAGTCAGCGGATTGAAGTAACCTGGGACGCCCTGCCTGGCCAGACGTGGTCGGGCTCGGTCAGCATGATTCCCGCCTCGGTCAAGCTGCGCGGCTCGCGCAACGTCGGCGAACTCACGTGCATCGTAGGTAATCAGGACTCTCGGCTCTTGCCCAATATCAACGTGAGCGTCGCCATCATCACCGCCGAACACAGCAGCACGCTGTACCTGCCCCGCGAAGCCGTTCGGGTCACGGACGGTAAGGCCTGGGTCTACCAGATCACGGACGGAAAACTGAAACAGCGCGAGGTGAAAACCGGCATCTCCAGTCTGACCCAGGTTGAAGTTCAGGATCTGCCGGAGAAGAGTCAGGTTGTGCTGACCACGCTCAACGGTAAACCGCTGGTTGAAGGCATGGCGGTCGCAGTGCCGAAACGATAGTGCGCCGCGCCGCCAAATTCGCGCTCTTGGTTTTGGCTCTCAGTCTCGCGGCATTTGCGCCCGCTGAGGACAACCCTACCGATCTACTGAACAGCGGGCACGTGGATCAGGCCATCGCCCTTTTGCAAAAACAAACCGCCGCCGCGCCCAACGACGCCGTTCTCCAGAACCTGCTCTGCCGCGCTTACTACTATGGCGGCGATTGGGACCGCGCCATCGCAGCCGGAGAAAAATCAGTCGCACTTGCCGCCAGCAACAGCGAGTACTACCACTGGCTGGGCCGCGCCTACGGCGAAAAGGCCGACTCCTCCGGCCCCTTCTCCGCTTTTGGTTGGGCCCGCAAGACCCGTACCGCTTTCGAGAAGGCGGTGGCACTGGACGGTGCCAACGTTTCCGCACGCGTCGACTTGTCTGAGTTTTATTACGAGGCGCCGGGCATTGTGGGTGGCGGAGAAGACAAAGCCCGTGCTCAGGCCGATGCGCTCATGAAATTCGATCCCGTGAAGGGGCACTCGGTGCTGGCTCGGATTGCGCAGAAACACAAAGACTTCACCGTCGCCGAGCGCGAATTCAAGGCAGCCCTCGACGCCAGCCAAGGGGACGCCGAAGCCTGGCTCAACCTGGCGCAGTTCTATCGCTACGCCAATCGCCTGCAGGAAATGGAAAGCGCCCTGGAAAAACTCAACGCGGCCCCGTTGAAAAGTCCTGAAGTCCTGCTTGACGCGGCCCAGTTGCTGCTGCGCGCCGAACGCAACTTTCCCCGCGCCGCCGATTTCGTGCACCGTTATCTTGCCGGCAAGACCGTGGAAGACGGTCCGGTATTTCGCGCCCGCTTCCTACTCGGCAACTTGTTCGAAAAACAGGGCGACAAACAGTCTGCCGCCAACGAGTACCGCGCCGCCCTTGCCTTGTCGCAGAATTACAAGCCCGCCCGCGAGGGCCTGAAACGCGTAAGCTGAGTGGTGCTGTCCAAACTTTGTGGGTCTACCGAGGTCAGGCTGCGTGACTGCCAAGCCGCGATACCTTAACCTCTGTCCTAGCCATCTCCGAGTTCCCTTTCAAGGTGCTGCCATGAATGTTTCGCCGGCCGGTTTGCGAATCCTGTTGCTGCTGTTCAGCGTGCTGCTTCCGTCTGCTTCGGGTGCCGAGCCGCTCACCCTCAAGCGCGCCGTAGCCCTGGCACTGAGCCACAGCACCGGCGCGGTGATGGCGGAAGCCGACCAGCAGCGCGCCCTTGCTTCCTATCGCGAAGCCCGCAACGCCTACGTCCCGCAATTCACCCTCGGCTCCGCATTGGGCAGATCGTCCGGCTTCCCGCTCAGCCTGGAAGGCGCCGCACCCTCCATTTTCAACGTCAACACGCAGTCGGTGCTGCTCAATCCGTCGGTGCGCGACTTCGTCCGCGCCGCCCGCAGTGAGGCCAACGCGGCCAGCTTCGACAACAAAGATCGCCGCATCGAGGTCATCCAGGAAACTGTCCTCGACTATCTCGAACTCCTCCGCTGGCAGCAGCAGATCGAACTGTTGCGTCAGGAAGAAACGCGCTCCGGCCAGATGGAAACCGCCGTGGAGGCTCGCGTCAAGGAAGGCGTGGACAGTCCGCTCGACCGTGACAAAGCCAGCCTGGCCAGCGCTCGCATCCGCTTGCGGCGCGCCGAAGCTGCCGGTTCTGCCGACTTCCTACGTACCCGGCTCTCGCAGCTTACCGGCTTGCCCCTGCCCGCGATTGAGCCAGTGGCCGATTCCGTCCCCGCCTTCCCCGCCCCGCCGCAGGAAGACGATGTCCCCGCCCGCGCCACCGCCGTCAGTCCGGTCATCCAGAGTGCGATGGAGCACGCGCAAGCCCTGCAGTTCCGCGCCCGCGGCGAGCACCGCGCCCTGTGGCCTTCCCTCGATTTCGCCGGCCAGTACGCTCTCCTCGCCAAATACAACAATTACCAGGATTTTTTTAAGTCCTTCCAGCGTCACAACGGCAGTGTGGGCGTAGTGATGCGCCTGCCTTTCTTCAATCTGGCCCAACGCTCGCGCGCGCAGGCCGCCGACGCCGAAGCTCTCAAAGCCCGCAAGTCGGCGGAAGCCGCCAAAGAGCATTTGTCCGTCGAAACACTCCGGCAGCAACGGATGGTGGAGCAGCTCGCTGCCGCCCGCGACGTCGCTCAACTCGAGCACAAGGTAGCGCAGACAACCCTCGACGCCCTCGAAACCCGGGCCGAAGCCGGCACCGCCAGTTTCCATGACCTCGAGGATGCCCGCCTGCAAGCCCGCGAACGCCGCAACCAGTACGAAGACGCCAGTCTGCAATTTGAACGCGCTCGCGTGAATCTGCTCCGCTCCACCGGAGAACTGGAAAACTGGGTCAACGCCGCGCCCTGACCGGCTCCCCTTCAACCCGGTTTTTGCCCCTTCTAATGCCCGCTTTCGCCCTCCGGGGATTGCCCGTTGTGCCGGCAGCGAAAGGCGAATACCCTACGAACATCGCACCCCTGTACTTCCGCAATACTCCCGCGTGGGGAACAGACCGCCCGGGATGTTAAAATAAGAGAACTTCCTATGCCTTTGAAAACACTATTGTTGAATCCGCCGTCGTTCGAAAACTTTGACGGCGGCGCCGGATCCCGTTGGCCCGCTACGCGAGAGATTGAGTCTTACTGGTACCCCGTCTGGCTGGCGTACCCGGCCGGCTTGCTCGAAGGTTCGCGCCTGCTCGACGCTCCTTCCCATCACGTTTCCGGCGAAGAGACGATTGCGATTGCCAAGGGCTACGAGTTCCTCGTGCTTTTCACCAGCACGCCCGGCTTCCCCGGCGACATCCGGCTGGCCCACGCCATTCGCGCCGTCAACCCGAACATCAAGATCGCGTTCGTCGGCCCGCACGTGACCGTGCTGCCCGAAAAATCTCTGCGGGATTGCCCCGAGATTGATTTCGTCTGCCGCAAGGAATTCGATTACTCCATCCTCGAGTTTGCACAAGGCAAACCGCTGGAAGAGATTCATGGCATTTCCTTCCGCAAGGATGGCGGCTTCGTGCACACGCCGGACCGTCCAGCCGTCGACAACCTGGACGCTCTACCCCACGTCACCGACATCTACCGTCGCGACCTCGACGTGACTCGCTACACCGTGCCATTCCTGCTCCATCCCTACGTGTCGCTCTACACCACGCGTGGCTGCCCCGCCCAGTGCACCTTCTGTCTGTGGCCGCAGACGCTCAGCGGCCATCCGTGGCGGAAGCGCTCCAGCGATGACGTGGCCGCCGAAATGGCCAAGGCCAAAGAATACTGGCCGGAAGTAAAGGAATTTTTCTTCGACGACGACACCTTCAACATCCAGAAGGCGCGCACGGTCGAACTTTGCGCCAAGTTGAAACCGCTGGGCTTGACCTGGTCCTGCACTTCGCGCGTTACCACCGACTACGAAACACTGAAAGCCATGAAGGAAGCGGGCTGCCGCCTGCTCATCGTCGGTTACGAGTCCGGCGACCAGCAGATTCTGAAGAACATCAAGAAGGGCGCCACCATTGAACGTGCCCGGCAGTTCACCAAGGACTGCCACAAGCTTGGCCTGGTCATTCACGGCGACTTCATCCTCGGCCTGCCCGGCGAGACCCGCGAGACCATCAACAACACCATCCAGTTTGCCAAGGAACTCGACGTCGAGACCATCCAGGTCTCCGTCGCCCACGCTTACCCGGGCACCGAACTCTACGACCACGCGGTAAAAAATGGCTTCATGACCGTTGACAACAAGATGGTGGATGAAGGCGGCCATCAGATGGTGCAGATCCAATACCCCGATCTGCCTGCCGAAGAAATCATGGAGTCGGTCCACCGCTTCTATGACGAGTACTACTTCCGTCCCAAAGCCGCCTTCCGCATCTTGAGGAAGGCCGTCTTCGACGGCGACCAGCGTCGGCGCCTCTACAAAGAAGCGAAGACGTTTCTGCAGCTCCGCGCCAAGCGCAACAAGTGGGTAAAGGACAAGCGGGCGGGCGAACCAGCGGCTGCGGAACCGGTCAGCGCCTGATCTCGTGTGGGGCGGGCGCCCTCGCCCGCCTTCGCGAACGCTTCGCGTTACAATCTCCCGTGACCTTCCGCAAATATCTCGTTCTCGTTGGCGTCACCATCTTCGGCGCCATTGGGGACACCCTGCTCTCCCGGGGCATGAAAGATTTCGGCGCGGTCCCGCTGCGCGAAATCCATCA
>JBGQDM010000024.1:0-34097 GCA_041495845.1 Terriglobia bacterium
ACTCGACCGCCGCACCAGCAGGCGCAACTCCGCACCCTGCTCAGCCAGCACTCGCGCCACATGACTGCCCAGAAAACCCGTCGCCCCAGTAAGGAAAACTTTCATCGTAGCGCCGCGAGCTCGCCCCTCAACGCAGCCGGGCGACTTACTTCCCCGCCATCACCTTGGCGTACGTGGTCAACGCCAGCAGCGGGAAATATTGCCGATACATGTGGTACTTCAAATAGAACACGCGTGGGAATCCCGTACCGGTATATCCGGCCTCGTCCCACGAGCCGTCTTTGTTTTGCGTGCGCAGCAGGAAGACGATGCCCCGGGCGACCGAATCGCTGCGCGTGTCGCTCGCCGCCAGTAATCCCAGCACCGCCCAGGCGGTCTGCGATGGCGTACTGGGCCCTACACCCTTGGTATTCGCATCGTCATAGGAGCCACACGTCTCACCCCAGCCTCCGTCCGCGTTCTGCACCATGCGCAGCCACTCCGCCGCTTGCTGCACACAAGGTTCGTGCAGGTCCACGCCCATGGCTTCCAGCCCGCGCAACACCAGCGCCGTGCCGTAGATGTAGTTGACGCCCCAACGCCCGAACCACGAACCGTCCGGCTCCTGCTCGGCGCGCACGAAGCGCAGCGCCTTCTTTACTGCCGGATGACTCTGGTCAAACCCATACGCCGCCAGCATTTCCAGAATTCGTCCCGTGATGTCCACCGTCGGCGGGTCAAGCATGGCATTGTGGTCGGCAAAGGGCACATGCTGGAACACCATACGGTCGTTGTCCTTGTCGAACGACGCCCAACCGCCGTTCTTACACTGCATGGAAAGAATCCAGTCAATCGCCCGCTGCACCGACTCGTACTGATAGCGCCCGTTCGGGTGCTCGGCGTGTTTCAGCGCCAGACACACCATGGCGCTGTCATCCACGTCCGGATAAAACTCGTTGTTAAATTCAAAGTACCAACCGCCCGGCTGTCCCTTTGGGTTCTTCACTTTCCAATCGCCGGCGGTGCGCACCTGCTTTTGCAAGATCCATTCCGCGCACTTCACCACCCGCTCGTCATTCGCCGGCACGCCACTCTCGCCCAGCGCAAACAGCGCGTACGCCGTGTCCCACACCGGCGACATGCAGGGCTGCATGCGGAAGGTGTCCCCTTCCTCGATCCCCAGCTTTTCGAACTCATCCAGCGCCCGGATGACCTGGGGATCATCCAGCGAATACCCCAGGCAGCGCAGCGCGATGATGGCATTCATCATGGAGGGAAAGATGGCGCCCAGCCCGTCGCTCATCTCAAAGCGCTCCAGCATCCACTTCTCCGCCTGCCGCAAGGCCACCGAACGCAGCGGCCGTACATGCACGCGCTCCAGCCAGTGCGTAAGGCGGTCGAATACCAGAAAGAAGTTCCGCCAAGAGAGCAACTGCTTGGACCAGTGCAAGTGCATCCGCGATTCGTCGCGTCCTCCGACGAATAATTCCTCCACGCCCATCTCATCGGGAATTTTCTTGAATGGCTTCTTGGCGTAGCAGATGGAAAGCGGCACCAGTATGGCGCGCGACCACGAGGAAATTTCGTAGATGTTGAACCAGAACCAGTTGGGGAACAGCACGATCTCCGGAGGAATTGCCGGCACCGCGTCGTAGTTGTACTGACCGAAGAAGCACAAATAGATCTTGGTGAAGGTGTTGACCTCGGTCACTCCACCCATTCCCAGGATTTTCTTCCGTGCCTTCGCCAGCGCCAGATGGTCGGCCTTATACCCCGCCAGCTTCAACCCGAAATACGACTTCACCGATGCGCTGATGTTCGACGGCCCGCCCTGGTAGATGGGCCAGCCGCCGTCTTCATTCTGGTGTTGCAGAATCCAGCGCGCCGCCTTTTCGAAGCGCTCCTGATTGCCCGTACCCAGCAGCAAGTGCAGCAGGATGTAGTCCGCTTCCAGGGTGGTATCGGCTTCCAGTTCGCCGCACCAGTAGCCATCGGCGTGCTGACCGGCAAACAGCCACTTGCGTGCGGCATCCATCGCCGCCGCCACCCGGCTGCCGACATCATCAAGTTTTCCGAAACGAAGCTCGGGTGCGGCCTTCACCGCACTAGGGGAAGGATCCATAGGTTACGACTCCACGGGCGCAGCCGCGGGTGCGCTGGCAATGGCTTCCACGATCTCCGGCGGCAGGCCAAACCGGACATGCTCCGGTATCACTTCCAACTCGCGGACATTGTCAAAACCCTGGGCGGTCAGGTATTTCATCGTTTCTTCCACTAGACATTCCGGTGCGGAAGCTCCCGCCGTCAGCGCAATCGTCTTCACGCCTTGCAGCCACTCCGGCTTGATGTCCTGATAACTGTCAATCAGATGCGACCCCGTACCCCAGTTGCGCGCCACTTCCACCAAACGGTTGGAATTGGAACTGTTGTCCGAACCCACCACCAGCACCAGGTCCGCCTCCGCGGCCACGTGCTTTACCGCCACCTGCCGGTTCTCCGTCGCATAGCAAATGTCCTGCGCCGCCGGTCCCTTGATGTTCGGGAACTTCTGCTGCAACGCCTCAATGATGTCCTTGGTCTCGTCCAGGCTGAGCGTGGTTTGCGTCAGGTAAGCCACCCGGTTGGGGTCCGGCACCGTCAGCGATGCTACCTCTTGCGGCGTGCCCACCACCTGCGTCACGGTAGGCGCTTCGCCCAGGGTGCCAATCACCTCGTCGTGGTCCCGGTGCCCGATCAGCACCAGCGAATAGCCCTCGCGGGCGAACTTCACCGCCTCCACGTGCACCTTGGTGACCAGCGGACAGGTGGCGTCAATCACCCGCAGGTTCCGCAGTTTGCTGTTCTCCCGCACTTCCGGCGAAACCCCGTGCGCGCTGTAGATCACGCGCTCCCCGGAGGGCACCTCTTCCACGCTGTCAACAAAGATCGCGCCCTTCTCCTGTAACTCCTCGACAACAAAGCGGTTATGCACGATCTCTTTGCGCACGTAGATGGGCGGTCCGAACGCCTCCAGGGCGATCCGCACGATATCAATGGCACGCACAACCCCGGCGCAGAACCCCCGAGGCTTCAGAAGAAGTAAAGTTTTCTGCTCAATCGACACGGTCTCGCCCCACTCAAGAACGGTATTTTCCCAAGGAATCGGTAGTTACTAGGGTATCGAAATGTCGGCCCGAGGTCAATGTAAGCTAAGGAAACATGGGGGGTTAGCATTGATCGGGAGGTTGCAGCCCACCCCCGAGTTTCTGCCCTCAGCCGTTGGTCTTAATCATCTGCTCGGCGTGCCGTATCGACGCTTCCGTCAACTTCGCTCCGCTTAGCATCCGCGCCACCTCTTCGGTGCGCTCCACGCCCTCGACAGGTCGTACCGTCGTCTTCGACCGCCCCGCCGCCGCCCGCTTCTCGATCACCAAGTGCCGATCGGCAAAGGTCGCGATCTGCGCGAGATGCGTCACACACAACACTTGCGTCGCCCGGGCCAGCCCTTTTAGTTTCCGGCCCACCGCTTCCGCCGCCCGCCCGCCAATCCCCGTATCAATTTCGTCGAACACCAGCGTCCTCTGGCCGCGCGTCGCCTTTTTCAATCCCGCACCCGCCTCCACACTGGCCTTCAACGCCAACATCACCCGCGACAATTCTCCGCCGGAAGCAATCTGCTCCAGCGGCCGCAGCGGTTCCCCCGGGTTGGTCGCGATCAAGTACTCCACTTCATCGAATCCTTCCGCCGTCCATGCCGCTTCGTCTTCCGAACTCTCCACCTCGACCCGGAATGTTGCCTTCATGGCCAGCTCATTGATTTCGGGCTCGACCAACTTCTCCAGCTTCCGCGCCGCGTCTTTCCTCTTCTTGGCCAGCGCCCGCGCCGCCAGCCGGTAGTCGTCCGCCGCGGCAGCCAGTTTCGCCCGCAGCTCGCGCAGCACTTCGTCTTTGTTTTCCATCTCGGAGAGCTTGCGCGCCACCTCAGCTCCGAAAGCCATGACTTCATCCACCGTCGCGCCGTACTTGCGCTTCAACCCTTCCAGCAGCGCCAGCCGATCCTCCACTTGCGCCAGCCGCTCCGGCGACGCGTGAATTCCTCCCGCATAGTCGCGCAGGGTTGCGCCTACGTCCTCAATGGCAATCCGCGCTGACTCCAGTGAAGTCAGCGCCTCTCCGAACTTCGGTTCGTAGCGGGACAGTTCCTCGACCTGCTTCGCCGCCGCGCGGATTGACGATGCCGTCGAGCCATCGCCCTCATACAAAAGGTCGAACCCGTTCAGGGCGGCGGTGTAGATCTTTTCGGCGTTGGCGAGCACCCGCTTTTCCGTCTCCAAGCGTTCGTCCTCGCCTGCCGCCAGGTGCGCCGCTTCAATCTCGCGTTTCTGGAAACTCCAAACATCCAGCAGGCGCAACCGGTCCTGCTCGTCGCGCTCCAGTTCTTCGATGCGCGCACGAATCTCCTGCCAGTGAGCAAACGTCTCCCGCGTAGCCCCGGTATGACCGCCCGCAAACCCATCGAGCAACTTGCGCCGCGCCGCCGCATCGAAACCCAGCAGCGTTTCATTCTGCGCATGGATGGTCGCCAGATGGGGCGCCAGCCGCTTCAGCACCGCCACCGTAGCTGGCTGATTGTTGAGAAATACACGTCCCTTGCCTCCGGCCGCAATCTCCCGCCGCAGAATCAGCGACCCGCCTTCATCATCCAGGCCATTTTCCGAGAGCACCGCCGCCACGGCTTTCTCGGCTGCCGCGTCGAGCTCAAACACCGCCGCTACCACGGCTTTCTCCGCCCCAGTGCGGATCACCTCGGGCGAAGCTTTCTCGCCCAGCAACAGTGCCAGCGCATCAATCAGAATGGATTTCCCGGCGCCGGTTTCGCCGGTCAGAAGATTCAACCCCGGAGCAAACTCCACCACTACGTTATCAATGACGGCGTAGTTTTCGAGGCGCAGTTCCTGGAGCACGCAGCGTCCTGAGAATCAGGGATTGTGCGCAGCATACCACGCCAGTGTGGCGCGAGCCTCCACTGCCCGCATCACCCCAATTCCCTCTACTCCTCCATCCCCAACTGCCAGAACAAAAAGCTCAGCTGATCCACCGAGTCCGCAATTCCCTGGCTCACCGAGCGTCCGCCGGCGTGTCCTGCCGTCAGGTCATAGACCAACATCGCTGGCCGCTCGGGCGTTGCCACCTGTTGCATCAGCGCTGTCATCTTCCGCGCGTGCAGGGGCGCTACCCGCGTGTCTCCGTCTCCCGTCAGAAACAGCACTGACGGATACTTCAGTCCCGCCTTCACGTGATGATACGGCGAATACGCATAGAGCCAGCCAAACTGTTCCGCGTCTTTGGCCGCGCCGTATTCTGACACCCAGAACTGCCCGTCCATGAACTGGTCATAGCGCAGCATGTCGAGCAGCGGATGCCAGCACACGACCGCACGGTACAACTCCGGCCGCTGCGTCAGCACTGCGCCCACCAGCAACCCGCCATTGCTGCCGCCGGTAATCGCCAGTTTTTCCGGCGTGGTGTATTTGTTGGCGATCAGCCACTCCGCCGCCGCAATGAAATCGTCAAACACGTTCTGCTTCTTCGCCAGCATGCCCGCCTTGTGCCAGGCTTCGCCAAACTCCCCGCCGCCACGCAGATTTACGTCGGCATAAATGCCGCCATGCTCTACCCACGCCACCGTATCCGCCGAGAAAAACGGCGTTTGGCTCAGCGTAAATCCGCCGTATCCGTCCAGCAGCACCGGGTTCGATCCATCCAGCTTTACCTCCGGACGATGCACCAGGAACATCGGCACCCGCGTCCCATCCTTCGACTGGAACCACACTTGCTCCGCCTTGAATTGGGTGGTGTCCACCGGCACTTTGATCTGGTACCACTTCTCCTGCTTGCCCGCAGCTACGTCATAGCGATAAATGGTGAACGGAATGGTGAAAGACGTATACCCGGCATACACGGTGCGCTGGTCCCACTTCGATTGCACTCCGCCCACCGAACCCGGTGCGGGAAAGGTCAACTCGCCAGCCGGTTTGCCGTCTCCCTCGAACACCTTCACTTCGGAAGTGGCATTCCGCAGGTAGCCGACGAGCAGCTTGCCCCCAGCCAACGCCATGAATTCGATGGCCGAATCGCTCTCCGGCACCACTTCCCGCCAATGTTCCTGCTCGGGATGCGCGAAATCTACCGCCAGCACCCGTCCTTTGGGCGCTTTCCAGTTCGTCTGCATAAACAAACCGTCGCGCGCCACTGACGGCAAAAATTGCGCCTCGATTCCCTTCACCAACGGGCGCAGCGGGCCTTTCTTCTTCAGGTCCTGAATGTAAATCTCCGTGGTCGTCGCCGCAGATCCGCGATACAGCGTGATCACCAGGTAACGCCCATCGTCACTCACATCCGGCGACAGCCCGTTCTCTTTCGCGAGTCCCGCGCCATAGATTTCCAGATCCTGGCTCGCCGCCGTTCCCATTTTGTGAAAGCGCACCCGCGGCCCGTCTTTGACCAGCACCCCGTAATAGAATCCGCTATTGTCCGGCAACAGCGCCGCCCCCTGCATCACCTGCTCCGGCAGCAGGTCAGGCCGGTCGCGTCGCGCGTCCACGTCGAACACGTGAACTTCGGTTTCGTCCTTGCCTCCCAGGCGCACGCCGTAGACCACCAGCTTGCCGTCATTCGAGACGGTCATCAGGTCAAAGCTGGCAGTGTGATCGGCACGAATCTTCTCCGGGTCGAGCAGCACTTCTTCTTTCCCGTTTTCCCCCTGCTTGAGATGGAAGACCGCCTGCTCCTGCTGGGGCAGCCGCTTGAAATAGAAGAAGCGGCCTCCGCGCTCGATGGGAGCTCCCACCACCTCCACCCGCCGGATCTCGGCGAGCCGCTTCTCCAGCCGCTCGCGTCCCGGCCGCGCGCCCAGCAACCCGCGCGAGTAGGTGTTCTGCTGCTCAATCCACGTCCGCGTCTCCGGACTCTCCTGGTTCTCCAACCAGCGATACGGGTCGGTCACGGTTACGCCGTACAACGTCTCCTGCACATTGTCGCGGCGCGTTGCCGGCATCGTCGTCTTCGCCGGCACTGCCGCTTCCTCCGCCACCGCCCACCCGCACAGCAACAGACCTGCCACCACCGTGAGTGCTGCAAAACTCCGCATGTTGAAGTCTCCAGAGAGCAAATTTCCAAGCTGCCGATATTGACGTTGCAGCGCCGCACCTGTCAACACAACAGTGGCCAGAAGCGAAAATCCCATGTGAGGAGTTTTCCCGGCACGGGCGACAATGGTTGCTCCGGCTCGTCTGTTGAGTATCGCGGCCGGTCCGGGCGGTTCCTGCGCGCAAGAGAAAAAGGCCGCTCTCGCGAGCGGCCTTAAGACTAAAAACTTGAAACGGTCGGTTGGAACGCCTTAGTCGCCTGCCACCGGCTCTTCCACTTCCACGTTCAGCGCCGGAACAATACCGGCGTTGCCGTTGCCGGGAGCGGTGAGCGCAGCCAGCGGGATGAAGCCGCCCTCCGAACTGGGCGTCTTCTCTTTCAGCACCACCTCGCGATAAAGCGCCGCCATCTTGGCGTTGTGCAACCCGTCGGTCTTCATCTTCTCGTCGCGCGCCCGCGTTTTTTCTTCGCGCGCCGTCTTGGCGATGCCCAGCTTGTCCAGATCGTGCTGCACTTCGCGGGTCACCAGTTCATCGCGCAACTGCAGGGTGTGCTCGGCGGAGTCCATCATCACTTTCTTTCCACCGGCAAAGATTTCATGCCGCCCGTGCTCCTCGTACCATTTGGTGAGCGTGGCCGTCATGTGCATCTTCTCGATGATGTTGCGCCAGCCCACGCCCGTGTTGTAGGCACAGAAAGAAATTTCGCCTTCCTGGGTCGCGTAGGGAATAATGCACTGCTCCGTCCGCCGGAAGTCGTAATTGAACAGGTCCTGGAACCACATGCCCGCGATAAACAGGAAGTTCCAGCGGTCCTGGCGCCGTTTCATCACGTCGTCGATGGTGCGGTCCGGCCCCACCTTGCCGTAATTTTTCCCGGTGGCATTGAAGTTCTTGTCAAACTTTTTCAACAGGTCCGCCATCTTGAAGTGGGTCGGCGACTGGAACGAGTCGTAGTTCTTCATCAGCGCCAGCGCCATGCCCACCACCGTCAGGAATTTGCCGCGGGCCCCGTCATTGACTTTGGCAATATCTTTCGCCAGCTGGTCGCCATGCAGGAACGCCGTCACCGGCACCGCTTCTTTGGTTTCCTTGTCAATCATGATGGCCATGCCCGTACCGCAATTCGGGTGGCAGCCACAATTGAGCTGGCCCCAGTCGTTGTTCTTGTCCTGGGAGTGCATCAGGTCGGCCCAGTCGGAGAACGTGCCCATGAACGAGATGGGGAACCAGTCGCGGCTGGGCTCGCCAATGCCGGTCTGGTTCTTTACGTCGTGCGCCAGGTGGGAGAGCGTGTAGCGCTGCGCCTGCCGGCGATCGTCGGTCACCGCCTCGTCGCGACCGGTGAACGAGACCGGCTGGAACGAGAGGAAGCTGATCGTCCGTGGATTGTCCAACGCAAACTTGATGATGCCGCCCACCTGCTCGTTGTTGATACCGTTCACAATCGTGACCACCGGCACAATTTCGCAGCCCGCCTTGTGCAGGTTCTCAATTGCGCGCAGCTTCACATCAAACAGGTTGCCGACCGCGCGGTGTGAGTTGGCGGCGTTGCCGATGCCGTCGAACTGCAGATACGCATAGCGCATCCCCGCTTCCACCGCTTTCTGCGCAAATTCAAAACTCTTGGCAAACTCAATCCCGTTGGTGGCCGCCTGCACGCTGTTGTAGCCCACTTTGCGGGCGTAGGCGACCGCATCCAGGAAGTAAGGCGAGAGCGTGGGCTCGCCACCCGAAAACTGTACCGACATCTGCCGCCGCGGCTTGATGGTGATGGCGTTGTCCAGCATGGTCTTGATTTCTTCCCACGTCAGCTCATGCACAAAGCCAACCTGGTTCGCGTCCATGAAGCAGGGATCGCACATCATGTTGCAGCGGTTGGTCAGGTCGACCGTGAGCACTGACCCGCGCCCGTATTTCACCGTCGAGGAGCCGTGGTTGTGCAGCTTCTCGTCGTTGTGGGCCAGGATGTCGCGCCCCGGGAAGACCTCTTCCAGGTGCTGCGAGAACTCGGTGTCAATGGACATGACATCTTCGAAGTGGCCATGCTTGGGGCAGTCCTTCACCATCAGGATCTTGCCATCGCGCTCCACGATGTTGGCCTTGATCTCGCCCACTTTTTCATTGAGCAGAATTTCGTAGGGCAGCTTGCCATCCAGAATCTGCTGCCGGATTTCCGGCACACACTTGGGGCAGAGCGAGTCCGTCGTCCGCGGCCAGCCCAGCGGCGGCTTCGACTTCTCCCACGACTTCAGCAGTGGCTTGTCTGACCACTTGGGCTTGGGGGAAGGATTGGGGCTGATGCGGTTCAGCCGGTCGTAAACCAGCCAGGCGCCCTTGGCGGCAATCGTGACCGCTTTTTCAACGTACTTAATTGGCTTGTGCATGTCTTCTCGCTTTCAACTCCGAAAGCTCAACCGTAACTTCCTTAAATTCTGCCTCTCGCACCGGGGGAACCGCCGCAAAACTCAAGGCAATTCCCGCAAAATGCGAAAACACAACCAGACTTCTCTAGATAGAGCGGTGCTGACCTATCCTAACGGGCTACTCCAAGCCCTCCATCCGGAACCCAATGAAAGGCGAAAAAACGAGGTTGAACGGTGACTGAGGGCATTTTACGGGGTAAGCCATTGAAAAGGAAAGGGCTTCGGACGTACTGAGGCGGCACTATGGGGCTAGACCTGTTGTCGAGAACGCTAACACGAGGGATTCACTTCCCATTGCAGTTCTGCGCCCTCTCCACCGCCACCTTACGACGCCTGCCTTCACTTCAAGCTGGATGAAGCCATCTCACCACGAAGTCACGGCACAGCCAAGGAGTACGGGAGGTGTAGCCAGGCAACACTGTTACGGGATGTTATTTGTGTTGCCGCACGCCTCACCGGCATCGCCCGCGCCCTCCCGCCGCCGAGCCACAGAACCAGTCGCCCGTTGTGCTAGGATTCACTTTCCTGATGGGTCTGACGAAGTCTAAGGAAGCTGATTGCAGCGCACTCGACCCGCAATTGATCGAGCTGCTGGTCTGCCCGCGAGACCGCACTCCCCTGCGGCAATTGGCAACAACACTGGTATGTGAGCAGGGCCACAACTATGGGGTAGTCGAAGGAATCCCGATCCTCCTGGTCTCTGAGGTTGCGCAGACCCACGTGGAAGGAGAGCGCTCGTTGGCGGCGGCAGCCGGCGCCTCTCCAATTCTGCCCGGTGCACCCCTACCCGAACTCAACGGCATTGATCCCTGGGTGAACCATGCCATTGCTGCCACCAATGGCATCCTGTATCTCCCCTTAGTCGGCAAGTTGCAGGAGTATCCCATCCCGCTACTCCGATTGCCCCCCGGCAACGGCCGCCTCTTCCTGGAAATCGGGAGCAATTGGGGAAGATGGTGCATCGCCGCCGCCCGAGCGGGTTATCGTCCTGTCGGCATTGATCCCTCGCTCAACGGCGTCCGGTCGGCACGCCAGGTAGCCAGGCAACTGGGTGTGGATGCTCTCTACGTCGTCGCCGAGGGCCGTTTTCTTCCCTTTCGCGACCACAGCTTTGCCCAGGTGTTTTCCTACAGCACGCTCCAACACTTGGCCAAGGCGGACACCCGGCGGGTACTGGGAGAGATCGGGCGGGTCCTGATGCCGGGAGGGGCAAGCCTGGTGCAGATGGCAAATGTATTTGGCATTCGTTGTCTCTACCACCAGGCCCGCCGCGGTTTTCGCGAAACTCGCAACTTTGAAGTCCGCTATTGGCGCCCAAGAGAACTCCAACGTGCTTTCGAGGACGCCATCGGCCCGGCCGTGGTCCAAGCGGACGGCTACTTTTCACTCAATCCTCAGATCAGTGACGTGCGTTTTCTTCTTCCCCATTACCGGGCGATCGTCTACGCCTCTCACGCCCTGTACCGCCTCAGCCAGGTCTTTCCACCGCTTAAGTATGTTGCCGACAGCCTCTACGTGACCGCACACAAGCCCGATAGAAAACCTTCGGATTGAAACGGTGGCGCCTGCCAGTTCCGTCGTTCGCTCGCCCACTGCCTGCGGCCTCGCACAGTCCAACGCTTCAGTGGAACGCCGCTCCCAGCAGGTCGATCATCAATCGGATTGCCGTCTGCGCCGTGCGTCCGCTGCTGTCGCGATACGGGTTGACCTCCATGATGTCGAGGCCGACCAGCTGTCCTTTGCCGGCGAGGCCGGTTAGCAGTTCTTCCATCTCAGCGAACGAGAGCCCGCCGGGTTCGAGCGTGCCCGTGCCGGGAGCCAGCGTCGGATCCATCACGTCCACATCGAAGCTGATGTAGATCTTTTCGGTGGTGGAAATTTGCGCCAGCACCCGAGCCACTCCCTCGCGGTGGATTTGTTCCGAGGTGATGATCTGCGTGCCCAGTTTGCGTGCGTTGCCTACAGCTTCGAGATCGTTGGCCAGGCCGCGCATGCCGATCTGGATGATGTGCTTCACATTGGGCAGCGCTGCCGAGCGCACCACCCAGGTGGCGTGGTCGAGATTGCCGGGCGCGCCGTTCCAGGTGTCGAGATGGGCGTCGAGGTGAATGAGCGTCACCGGCACGTCCAACGCGCGCAGCGAGGGATACGTGATGCTGTGGTCGCCCCCGATAACAATGGGGAACGCTTTCCGTTCGCGGATTTTGCGCACCGCGGCGGTGACTTGGTCGTTGGTGGCAGCGGGCACCGTGGGAAAGAGTTCCACGTCGCCCACATCCACCCAGCGTTTGCCTTTCAATACGGTTCGATCGCCATCAATGTAGTAGAAGCCCTGGGTAAGGTCGTGGTTGTACTCCTGGGAAGCCTCGCGCATCTCGCGCGGGCCGTAGCGTTCGCCGGGCTGTCCCCAGGTGCCTTCGTCAAAGGGCACGCCCAGCACGGCGAAATCCGCCTTGAGATTTTCCAGATTGTGTTCGTAAGGCGCACCCAGAAAAGTGCGCACGCCGACGAATGTGGGCACGGCTTGTGCCCGAACCAGCGCGCTCAGCACCAGCAGCGCAATCAGCGTCAACCCAATAGATTTCATGGACGCCTCCGTTTGCGAGAGCACGGAATCTTATCAGACAATCACGGCGCAGCAACTCAGCCCACGACCAGGACACCCGCACCGCGCAGGCGCGAATGCTTGAGATCCGAAAGAGCGCGGTTGGCATCGCTCAGGGAAAATGTCTGCACTTCCGTTTGGATGGGAATTCCTGCGGCGAGGGCGAGGAACTCGCGGACGTCCTGCCGCGTACTGTTCGCCACCGACCGCAACCCGCGCTCGTGATAAAGACTGGCGTAATCCAGTTCGGGAATCGCGCTCATGGTGATGCCGGCCAGCGCCACGGTTCCGCCCTTGCGCAGCACCCGCAACGCGTTGGGAACGAGCGCTCCGGCGGGAGCAAAGATGATGGCTGCGTCGAGCAGTCCCGGCGGTTTGTCTTCTGCTCGTCCAGCCCAATGCGCGCCGAGTGCAAGCGCGTGTTCGCGGTGACTCTCGGCGCGGGTGAAAACACAGACCTCACACCGCTGGTGACGCGCCAACTGCAGCATCAGATGAGCTGACGCTCCGAATCCGTACAGCCCAATCCGTTCTCCGGGTCGAACGCCGCAGAGCCGGTAGGCGCGATAACCGATCACGCCGGCGCAGAGCAGCGGCGCTGCATGAACATCATCAAAACCGGCCGGCAGCGGATGGGCAAACTCTTGCGCCGCCACCACGAATTCCGCGTAGCCGCCGTTGACGTGCAAGCCGGTAAAGCGGGCTTGCTCACAAAGGTTCTCCGATCCAGCAGCACAGAAATCACAAGTGCCGCACGTCGAAAAAAGCCAAGGAATTCCAACGCGGTCACCCTCTTTGTGCTGGCGCACTCCCACGCCCACCGCGCTCACAGTGCCGACGATCTGGTGGCCGGGAATGAGGGGCAAGCGCGGCAGCTCAAGATCGCCTTCGACAATATGCAGGTCGGTGTGGCAGAGCCCGCAAGCGTGAACTCGCACGCAGACTTGATCCCGCCCTGGTGTCCCGGCCGGAACTTCCCTTAGCACCAGCGGGCTGGATTCGATGGGCCGCGGTGTCTCCAGCAACATGGCGCGCATGGGGAGATTGTAGCGCTGGGCTCGCGTCAGGTTTCGAGCAACTCGGCCGCAACGAGGTCTTCCAGAGCGCAGCCGACGCTCTTGAAAAATGTGATTTCCTCGCGCGATTGGCGACCGAGCGCCGCCCCGCTGAGCAACTGGTGCAGGTCGGCGCGAATCTCCTCACGGCGCAGGATTCCCTTCTCCATGGGGAGGATCAGATCGCCGGCTTCGGCCAGGACGTCGTAGGTCTCGAGGTAAACCGCGGCTCGCCGGATGGTGGCATCGTCCACTTCCCGTTTGTGCGGCTGAAAAGAGCCGATGGCATTGATGTGAGTTCCCGGGCGCAGACGCTCGCCTTCGAAGACGGGTTCGTGCGCATTGGTGCAGGTGCAGAGCACGTCCGCTTCCACGGCGCAGGTGCGGGCATCAGCGGGCGCAATCGTGCCGGCAAACGCCGGGCCCATCTCCTCCGCAAACGCGCGACTGCGTTCCGGCGACGAACCACAAATCAGGACGCGCTCGAAGTTGCGCACCACCGGCACCAAGCGCAGGTGCGAGCGGGCTTCGCGTCCGGTGCCAAAGATGGCAAGCGTGCGTGCATCCTCGCGCGCCAGATATTTCGTCGCCAGCGCGGAAGTGGCGGCGGTGCGCAGATCCGTGAGCGTATTGGCCGGGAGCGCAAGCCGGGGCGCGGCGGTGGCGACGTCAAAAAGAACGTAGGTTGCGCTGAGGGCTGCACCCGGCAGGTTCGGAACCATGACAAACTTGGTGCCGAGAGCGCGCCCCCTCGCGTCGGCGCACGGCATGATCAGAAAAACACCGCTCGCGAGATCGAGCTGCGTACGCGGCGGCAGCACAACCCTACGGTAGCGATCGCGGAAAGCATGCTCAAGGGCCGCGATCAAGCGCGCGGGATCGAGCTGGCGAAGGACATCCGCTTCCGTCAGGGTCTGCATGAACGCAGCCATTGTAGCGTCCCGTGGAAGGCCCACGGCACGCTGGATTTGCCACAGGTGCCTTCGCCATAAGAGAATGTGCCGCGTCCCAGGAGCCCGCTTCGCATGAATCGCGAATATCACCGCTGGTACAGCCATGATCTGCATCGAGACATGGAGTTGCTGCGTTTTGGGCATTCCGGCACGCCCGTACTCGTTTTTCCCACGTCCATGGGCCGGTTCTTCGAGTACAAAGACGCGGGCATGGTCGACGCGCTGGCGCACAAGATTGACTCCGGCGAATTGCAAGTCTTCTGCCCGGACGGCGTTGACAACGAGAGCTGGTACAACAAAGGTGCGCATCCTTACTGGCGGGTGCGGCGGCATGTGGATTATGAGAATTACATCCTGCACGACGTGCTGCCGCTGGTCGGGCAACTGAGTCATGATGGACAGCTCGCGGTCACCGGCTGCAGTTTCGGCGGCTACCACGCGCTGAATTTTTCCCTGCGGCATCCCGACTGCGTCACCCATTGCGTCTGCATGGGCGGTGCGTATGACATCAAACAGTTTCTCGACGGCTACTACGACGAGAGTTGCTACTTCAACAATCCGCCGGATTATTTGCCGCAGATGAGTGACGAGTGGTTTCTCGGCCAGTATCGCGAGCGCGTGAAATGGATCTTCGCCACCGGCGAGTGGGACATGTGCCTGGACCAGAATGTGAAAATCGCGGCCATCATGCACAGCAAAGGGATTCCGCACTGGCTGGACATCTGGGGCGACCACACCGGACATGATTGGCCGTGGTGGCGGCGCATGGCACAGAAATATTTCTAGAAGACATTCAGAAAATCATGGGCGGAAATTTTCTGCGAGTGGTGCGGGAAGTGGTGGGAAACTAGACCTTCGCATCACTCGCGGCTTTCAGTTTGCGCCAAAACTCCGGCTCGTCGAGGCGGTACTTGAAGGCCTTCCGGCCATTGATCAGGACGACGGGAACTTCCTCGTTGTAGAGGCGCTGCAACTCGGGGGCGGTGTCCACATCCACTTCTCGCCAGGAGAAACCACCGCGTTGCGCCAACCTGCCCATCTGCTCTTTTACGATCTCGCAGAGGTGACAGCCTTGGCGGGAATAGACAACGACTTCAGGCAGCGGCATCGCGCGATGACTTCCCCACCAACGCCAGCAGGCCAATCCCCAGCGGGAGAAACGAAAACCACCAGAGAAAATATCCAATGCGCAGGTCAGGACGCATCTCGCTGAAATACCAATGCGTGTTGACGACGAACGCCGCGCTGAACGTCCAGGCGCAGAAGCGACGGAGTGACCGCGATCCGCAACACATGACCCAAGGCGAACCCAGGATGAACAAGACCGTCGTCAGCGCGCTAATCCCTGCCAGTACGTTCCACGCTCCGTAATGGCTATTCGACCCGGGCCACGACATGGCCGCCGCCACCCGGAACGCCTGCCATCCCGGCAGGCCCTCAGGAAGCCTGACGCCGTCTTTAACCACCGGTAGGAACCAGGCCACAGCCTGGACCAGCCATGCCCCCGTGATCAGGCGCATTCCATTGAACTGGGCCGAAAGTTGCGACATGAAGCCTCCGTTGCGTGAAGTGCCGATCATACGGCGGTCGGTGCCGAGTTCACAACGGAAATGCAGGCTCAGTAGCCTCTGCTCTTGTCCACCAGCGCCAGCAATTCTTCACCGGCCAGATAGCGGCGAAAGTTTTCGTGGATCAGTGCGTAGTGGCGCTGCCAGAGTTTTTCGGTGATCCCGGCGCTGTGCGGGGTAATCAGCAGATTATCGAGGTCCCAAAGCGGCGAATCGGAGGCCAGCGGCTCTTTGACGAATACATCGAGCGCGGCACCAGCAATCTGGCGGCGGCGAAGCGCATCCGCCAACGCAATGCTATCCACCAGGGGGCCACGGCCCACGTTGATCAAATAAGCATTGGGCTTCATGTGGCGCAGTGTCTCCGCATTGATCAGGTTTTCCGTTGCGGGCGTCACCGGCGCGGCCAGGACAACGTAGTCCGACTCTGCCAGGAGCCGGGGCAACTCCGCCGGACCGAAGACTGCACTCACATTTTCCGCCGGTTTCTCCGGGTGCTCCCGTACTGCCACCACCCGCATGCCCAGCGGGACGGCGCGTTTCACCACTTCCCTGCCGATCGAACCGAGGCCCACCAGGCCGAGGGTTGCACCCATGATCTCGCTGGGTCGAGGGAGTTCCTCCCAGAGCCGAGTTTGTCCCCACACATGCTGCTGCTGGAAACGGACACACGCGGGCAGGCGCTTGGCGAGGGCAAAGACTTGCGCCATGACATGTTCGGCGACGACCGGAGCGTGCACGTCGCGCGCGTTGGTCAACTGCACATCGCTGGCAATGAATTCGGGAAACATGAAGAGATGGATCGCAGCAGCGGGTGAGTGTACCCAGCGCAACCGGCGAGCCGCAGCGAACTGTTCCGGACGCAGCGACCAGGTGATGGCGACTTCCGCGTCAGCAATGTGGCGCTCAACAGCGTCGTAATTCTGCAGGTAGATAAATTCAAGACCGGGGAAATCCTGGCGCAGCCGTTCGAGCACCCAGTCGGGAACACTCCAGAGCGGAAAGCGGTGCTGGACCACGAGGAGGACTTTCATGGTGCAACATCTTAACGTGGAATTCTTGCCCGCCGGAGTTCACCGACACGGACGCATCTTGCGCGCGCTTCGCGGGCGAGAGCTCCCACGCCACACAGGCTCCTTAGGGCCGCTTCACGATGGGTACGCGCAGGTCGCCCCCTGTCATTTCTCTGGGCTGGGGCAAGCCCAGCATGCCGAGCACGGTCGGGGAAATGTCGCGCAGCGAGCCATCGGCGCGGAGCGAGAACTGGCGGGCGTTTTCGCTGACCACGATGAAAGGCACGGGATTGGTGGTGTGCGCGGTGTGCGGGCCACCCGTGGCCGGATCAATCATCAACTCGGCGTTGCCGTGGTCGGCAGTGATGAGCATGGCTCCGCCCTTGCGCCGCACCGCCGCTTCGATTTCCGCCAGGCAGCCGTCAATCGTTTCCACCGCTTTGACCGTCGGTTCGATCTTGCCGGAGTGGCCGACCATGTCAGCATTGGCAAAGTTGATCACGAACACGTCAAAGCTGCCCTGCTCGATGGCTTTCACCACCCCGGCGGCGATGCCCGCCGCACTCATTTCCGGTTTCAGATCGTAAGTCGCAACCTTGGGTGACGGCACAAGCAGGCGCTCTTCTCCGGGGAATGGCTGCTCAATGCCGCCGTTGAAGAAATACGTGACGTGGGCATATTTCTCAGTTTCCGCAACGCGCAGATTTTTCAGGCTGAGCTGGCCCAAAACGTTGGCCAGGATATTTTCCAGCGCCTCGGGCGGAATCACCGCAGGCAACGTGAATTTCTTGTCGTACTGGGTCAGGCAGACGTAGTGGAGGTTGCGCGGGGTGCGCTCGCGGGGCATGGTGGCGTCGAGATCCTCCGCTCCCTGGAGATCGCGGCCTGCGGCGGCATTCAGGTTGCTGTTGCGGCAGAGAGCCCGGGTGATCTGCCGGGCACGGTCGGCGCGGAAGTTGAAACAGATGCAGGCGTCTTCGTCGTGGATGGTCGCAAGCGGCGCACCTTTGCCGTCGGTGCAGACGAAGGGGATGACAAATTCGTCGGTGACGCCTTTGTTGTAGGAATCCTTTACGCCTTGAACTGCGTCCGTGTAGCGCGCGGCATCGCCATTTCCATGCACCATCACGTTGAACGCTTTGGCAATCCGCTCCCAGCGGCGGTCGCGGTCCATGGCGTAGTAGCGTCCGCTGACGGTGGCAATCTGGCCGCAGTGGTACTCCCGCATCTTCTGTTGGAGTTGTTCGAGATAGCCGGCGCCGTTGGTGGGGAGCGTGTCGCGACCATCCATGAAGGCGTGCACGAAGACGCGATCCAGGCCGTTCTGTTTGGCCATGCGCAGCAGCGCGTAGAGATGGTGTTGCTGCGAATGTACGCCGCCATCGGAGACGAGGCCAAAGAGATGCAGGCGGCGGCCAGCGGAACGCGCGTGCTGCATGGCCGCGAGCAGCGTGGGATTCGAGAACAGGTCCCCGTTTTCGATCATGTGATCGATGCGGGTAATGTCCATGCGAACAATGCGGCCGGCACCGATGTTAAGGTGACCGACTTCACTGTTCCCCATCTGGCCGTTGGGCAGGCCCACGAAAGGACCGCTGGTGTGAATCAGCGTATTGGGATAGTCCCGCAACAAGCGGTCGTAGGTGGGCTTGCGGGCCAGCGCGATGGCGTTGGCGTGGGTCTCAGCGCGATAGCCCCAGCCGTCGAGGATGATGAGGACGAGAGGTTTGGGACGAGTCATCAGTTCTTCCGCCGCAATTGCAGCCGCAAGATTGCAGCCTGCTCAGATCTGATCGTGCGCAAACAACGCAGCAGCATATCAGTTGCACGGTCGTATCAGCGTTTCTCTTTGAGTTCAGCGGCCTTGCGCCGAGCTGCTTCGGCTTGCTGGGTCATCCCCTTTGTCTGGTAGACCGCGGCCAGGAAGCTCTCGGTATCCGCATTGTCCCCGCTGGTTTCTTGTGCCTTGCGGAAAGCGGCGATGGCTTCGTCGTACATTTTCAGTTGGACGTAAGAACGGCCGAGTTCGTAGAAGACGCCCTCGAGGTCGCCGTCCATGTTCGCCGCAGCGTTGAATTCCTGGATGGCTGCCTGATGGTCGTTCCCGGCAGCAAGAACCAGGCCCAAGCCAAAGTGCGCGTCGGCTGCCTTCGCATCCCGCTTCAACATTCCGGCGAATTGTTCTTGGGCTTGTGGGAGACGCCCTTCTTCCAGATAAAGCAATCCCAAGTCGTAGGGTGCGGCAAGGTCCCTGGGCTGGGCCGTGATGATTCGTTGGAGCACCGCCTCTGCCTCCGCATAGCGCTGCAGGTGGCGATACGCGTCGGCGAGTTGCAAGTGGGCCGGGACAAAGTCATGGCGCTGACGAATGGCGGTCTGGAACTCCGCCACGGCCTCGCCAAATTTGTGGTCTTCCAGCAATGCATTTCCACGCTGGTAATGGACCAAATAAGCCCGCTCGTGCTGGAGTAAGAAAATGCCCCCGGCCACCAGTCCCATCCCCAACAACAACACGAAGAGATGGCCCACGACGGCACTGCGGTCGCCAGCCAGGCGAGCAATCAGAGCACCCAGAACCAAGCCCGCCACCAGACCGCCGATGTGCGCCGCATTGTCGGTAACCCCGGACATGGCGCCGTACACCAGGTTGTAGCCGGCGAACATGAGTACGCTGCGGAGCGAACCCGCTACCTGAGCCCGTGACGCGGAAAACTCGCCCAGGTAATAAGCGGAGATCAAGGCGCCGGCGATGCCGAAGATGGCGCCGGATGCACCTGCACTCACAATTCCGGGGTGCCAGGCAACGCTGGTCAGGCTGCCGGCTAACCCGGAAATCAGGTACACGCCCGCGAAGGTCCACGGGCCAAGGAGCGATTCCGCCATCGTGCCCAGGCTCCACAAGCACCACATGTTCAGACCGATGTGAATGATGCCGATGTGCACGAATGCGGAGGTCAGCAGGCGCCACCATTCTCCGCTGACGGTGAGGGGGCCCCAGTTCGCTCCCCAGCGCACCAGTTCCTGACCGGTTGGCTCGAAGGGCGAGATTCCCGCCAGGCACATACCGAGAAACACCGCCACATTGGCGCCGAAAAAAAGCTGCGTGACCAGCCTGGAGGAAGACGCGCGCGCGCGCCAAGGGGCCGTCATTACGGGCTGCAACGCATCCGCAGGTTCTTCCCCGCGTTGCGCCGCCTGGTGGCGCTTACACCACTGGCAAATCCTAGTCAGGGAGAGAGCCGGCAACTCGCGGCCACACTGGGTGCACTTGGCCATCGATCAGCTCCGGGGCCTAGGTCTTCTCTTTTGGGGCTGGTTTCGGAGCGGCCTCTTTCGGCTTATTCAACTTCAGGTCGCGCTCCACGCGATCCATCATCTCGTCCATCAGACGTTCCATGCGGCCGGACATCGCCTGCATGCTCTCACTCACGATGGCCGGCTGGTCCTGCAACAATTTTTGACCGGTGGGAGAAGAGTAGAAACCCAGCATGGCCTCTACATCGCTTTTGCTCAGGTGCTTCTGATAGACGGGTACGATGTCGTCGAGCATTTCTTCCACGGGATAATTCTTCAGCAGATCGTCGCTCATGGCGGTGACGCGAGCAAGTTCCTGGTCAGTGGCATCGGGGTGGCGGCGTTTGACGGCCTGCTTCGTCATCTCGCGCACTTGCACCGCCATGAGTTCCACAGTGTGCCGGGTCTGCTCTTTCAGGTGCATCACGTCAAAGAGATGGACCACATCTTCGCGCGTGGAAGGGACAGCGGAGGCGGCTTGGGCAGCGGCCGTCTGGGCAACGCCGCCGGTCGCCAGAAGAATGGCCCACAGCACGGTCAACCGTCTCAACTTCATGGGGATGAACCTCGTCGGTCTTACCTTCATTGCTATGTGATGCATCCACGCCCCCGTGCGTTAGCCGCTGTAGTTCAGCGCCTTTAAGCCGAGAAAGCGGGCTTCTTCGTCGAGTTGTTCTTCGATGCGTAGAAGCTGGTTGTATTTGGCGATGCGGTCGGTGCGCGAGGCAGAGCCGGTCTTGATCTGGCCGACGCCGGTGGCCACGGCGAGATCGGCAATGAACGTGTCTTCGCTCTCGCCAGAGCGATGCGAGATGACGCAGGTGTAGCCGTTGCTGCGGGCCAGCGCGATGGCATCCAGCGTTTCGCTGACCGTACCGATCTGATTCACTTTGATCAGAATGGAGTTGGCCACGCCGCGGTCGATGCCTTCCTGCAAGCGCTCTGTGTTGGTCACGAACAAATCATCGCCCACGAGCTGAATCTTCCCGCCAACTTCCTCGGTGAGTAACTTCCAGCCCTCCCAGTCATCCTCGGCCAGGCCGTCTTCGATGGAGACAATGGGGTAGTCGTTCACCCACTTGGCCCAAAAGCGCACCATGTCTTCCGAGGATTTCGAACTCTTGTCTGATTTCTTGAAAACATACTTGCCGTCCTGAAAGAACTCGCTGGCGGCGGGGTCGAGCGCGATGGCGACATCCTGACCGGGGCGGAACCCGGCAACCTGGATGGCTTCCAGAACAACTTCGATGGCTTCGGTATTCGATTTGACGGAGGGTGCGAAGCCGCCTTCGTCGCCGACGGAGGTGTTGTAGCCGCGCTTTTTCAGCACGCCTTTCAGCGTGTGGAAAATTTCCACGCCCCAGCGCAGCGCTTCGGAAAACGATTCGGCGCCCACGGGCATGCACATGAATTCCTGAAAATCCACGTTGTTGTCGGCATGGGCGCCTCCATTGAGAATGTTCATCATGGGCACGGGCAGCACGCAGGCGCCAACGCCGCCGAGATAGCGATAGAGCGGCATCTTGTAACTTTCCGCGGCGGCGCGTGCCACCGCCATCGAAACTGCCAGAATGGCGTTGGCGCCAAGCCGGGCTTTGTTGGGCGTCCCGTCCAGCTCGATCATGGTCTGGTCCACGGCGCGTTGATTGGAAGCATTCAGGCCGCCGAGGGCTTCCGCGATTTCGCCATTCACGTTTTCCACGGCTTTAAGCACGCCCTTGCCGAGGTAGCGTTCTTGAATGCCGTCACGAAGTTCGACGGCTTCGTGCTCGCCGGTGGATGCGCCGCTAGGTACAATGGCGCGGCCGAAGGCGCCGTCCGCCAGCAGGACCTCAGCTTCGACGGTGGGGTTGCCGCGAGAATCGAGCACTTCCCGGGCTTGAATGGTGGCGATGTTCATGGGAAAAACCTCGAGTGGCCGCGCCGGGGCGGCACAAGATGGGCTGCCGGAATTGCGGTTTGGACTTTTGCCGGTAAGATCGTTGATGCTGATGAAAGTGTTGCTCATGGGACACTGAAATGGGGATTATATCGGAGAGGGGCAACTCGGACTGGAGGACACGCGGCGCCGGGCAATTGGTGGCAGGACATTCCTCGCGGATTGCGGAGCCGAAAACACCATGAAGAAACCAGTGATCAAACTCCGCTGTCCATTGTGCCGGAAGCGGACGGTGACCAGCGCTGCGCCCGATTTTCCTTTCTGCAGTGAACGCTGCCGGCTGATTGATCTGGGCAAGTGGGCCAGCGGGGAGTATCGCATCCCGGCGCCGCTGGACGACCCCCCCGAGATGGGTGAAGACAACATGCAGGGAGATGATGACGAGCCCGGAAGCTAACGCCGCGCCGCCGTGGGCGCGGATGATCGCAACGGTCTTCGGCACGGGCTATCTGCGTCCGGGCCCGGGAACATGGGCCTCGGTTGCGACGGTGTTGGCGTGGTGGGCCATCGCAAGAACTTTGCCGGAGACGCGTGTGC
Organism: Terriglobia bacterium; assembly: GCA_041495845.1. Taxonomy (GTDB): domain Bacteria; phylum Acidobacteriota; class Terriglobia; order Terriglobales; family Acidobacteriaceae; genus JBGQDM01. Next base: position 22,497 of record JBGQDM010000024.1, read on the forward strand.
CCTATGTGGCGGCCGGACTGGCGGCCTTGGCAGTGCTGGTGGGCATTCCGGCGGCCACCCGGGTAGCGCGCGCCAGCAGGGTAAAAGACCCGCAGTTCGTGGTCATTGATGAAACCGCAGGGCAGTTGATCACGCTCATCGGCGCGCCCCTGACCTGGCCCGCGCTGTTGGCGGGCTTGCTACTTTTCCGGGCTTTCGACATCATCAAACCACCGCCGGTGCGCTGGCTGGAGCGGGTGCCGGAAGGCGCGGGCATCGTTCTGGATGATGTGGCCGCGGGGTTGTATGCGCTGCTGGCCCTGCAGGCGTTGCTGCGCTTTGGCGTGCTGCATTAGGGCAGGTTGCACCCCGGTGTGCGCTGAAATTGTAGGAGAGAGATTTGCGAGCATGGGAATTACGGACCATCTAAAGGGCAAGGGAAACGTGAACGGAAAACCGCGCTTGGAATCGGCGGACCCGGGGTCGGCATTGCCCGGCGGCGAGGTACGGCTGCGGGGAGCGGGCTTGCGCCCGGCAGAGTTCCGGCCGCCGCGCGTGCAGTTTGGCGCCGCGGACGCCGCCGTGCTGATCAGCGCGGATGATTTTGTGGTAGCGCGCGTGCCCGAGGGCGCAACCACCGGGCCGGTGGTGGTCGCCGCCAATGGACACAACAGCAATCCGCTGGACGTGCAAGTTGCCGTCATCGTCGCCGAGAACCTCCACCCCGTAGCCAATCCCGCGCTCGATGCCGAAGGCAACATTTACGTAACGTTTTCCGGGGCCCGCGGGGAAAAGGTGCCGGTGGCGGTCTACAAGATTGATACCAACTACACCGCACGCCCGTTTCTCGGCGACCTGATGAATGCCACCGCCATTGCCTTCGATCGCGCTGGTGAGATGTATGTCTCTTCGCGGCACGAGGGCGCGGTCTACAAGGTGGGACGCAACGCCGCCATGTCCACCTATTCGAAGAGCCTCGGCGTCGCCACCGGGATGGCGTTCGACCGCGACGAAAACCTCTACGTGGGTGATCGCAGCGGAACCATTTTCAAGATCGCTCGCGATCGGCAGATTTTTGTTTTCGCGACGCTGGAGCCAAGCGTTTCTGCATATCACCTGGCGATGGGGCCGGCGGGGGACCTCTTCGTGACCGGCCCCACCATCTCCAGCAGCGAGTGCGTCTACCGGATCTCCCGGCAAGGCGAAGTTTCCGTCTTCTATCGTGGGCTGGGACGCCCGCAGGGGTTGGCGTTTGACGTGGACGGGAACCTGTACGTCGCAGCGTCGGTCGGCGGACGGCGCGGGATAGTGAAAATTACACCGCAAGCCGAGGCGTCGCTCGCCGTCTCCGGGCAAGGGTTGGTGGGCCTGGCGTTCGCACCCGGCAAGTCCGTGATTCTGGCCACCGCGAATGCAGTGCATCATCTGGCGTGGGGAATTGCAGGATTGCCGCTGCCGGCCGAGTAGGGCTTCGAACCGCAGAGAGCGAAGCGGAAGACCCTGTCATGACGACCCCCACGTGACAACCACCCACACATAAACGCTTCTTACCGAACCGCCCCCTGCTGACGCGATACCACCGGAACAGATTTGTGCAGAATCTCGATTGGGTAAGAAAACGTCTCAGTCGCCCCCGTGGCACATTCGAGTCTGACGTTGATCCAGCATGTGCCCGAAGTTCCTACGGGGATACCGACGAACTTCTGGATGACTTTGTGTGTGCGGTCGGTAAAATCAAATTCCACCTCAGTTTTCATGCTGCGGACTACACCCGCAGGCGGAACAACCTCAGTGAATAGTCTGCTGTGCCCCGGCTCTTCGCCATCTTTCTTTTTCCATACTGTAAACACCGCCCATTCTCTTGGTGTTATCACGTCGGCAGGTAGTTGCTGCCCCTCTGGAATCTGTGCCTCGACCCGCTCCATGAGCACGATCAGACTGGGATTTTTCTGCTCATCAACGATGACTCTTTCGCAAGCAATAAGGCAGAGAAGTTCAGGCATGCGGGGGTTCCACTCCTTACTTAGGCCCAGCTTGAGTTAATTCTCATCGGCATCTCTTGTGCGATACCACCATTGCTCGCTGAGAAAAAAATGACTGGAAGGTATCCACCAGAGCACAACTGTGCAACTGCGCTCCAGTCCGGCGGTGGTGAAATCACGCGGCTGTGCCAATTCATTCCCTCGGCCATCCAATTGTTGCGTAACTCCTCAAATGTTCTGTTGGCGTCGTGATAACCAAACTCAGTTCCACATGAAGGGCAGATGGTAAAGTCGGATGGCGGATGGCTGAGCCGCGGGTAGGCGCAAATAGGGCAGGTATACACGTGTTCCCCTCCGTTACCGACATTTCGCTAGAAAATAGTCGAGATTGGACACATAGCCGTGAATCGCCGGGTCGGGCCTAAAATAGGTTGCAATTGTGTCATCCGCCCGCACGGATCCGTACTCCTGCGTCACCCTATCATATCGCGCCCGGCCCCCTTGGGGCCGTTGGCACTCTTCGGTGGTTGATCTCCGGGGATCATTCATAAAGCCCTCCGCCAGAAGCAGGTACGCCTGTGCCGTTGTAACACCCTGAAACTCTTGGCCATGGTCCTCAAAATGTTGCTGAAGATCGGCGTCATCTCTGAAAGGCACGACGACAAAGCATACATGTGCCCTGCCACGGTTTCAACGAAGCTCCCCAGGCGAAGGTCCGGCAACCAATTCGCCAACCGCTGGCGTTATCATGGCTAGCTGTGAACGCCGAAACCATCGCCGTTGGCTCGGAGTTGCTGACTCCCTACCGCACCGACACGAACTCGCTCTACCTCACTGAAAAACTGAACCAGCTGGGCGTGGACGTAGTTTTCAAGACCGTGGTCGGCGACCATCGTCCGCGGTTGACCTCCGCCGTTCGGCAGGCCTTGGAGCGGACCGAGATTGTGATTGTGATGGGCGGGCTCGGGCCCACCGAGGACGATCTTTCCCGCGAGGCAGTGGCGGAAGCGTTGGGGCTGGAAATTCGGCGCGATCCGGAAATCGTGGCGCATCTCGAGAAGTGGTTTGCAGCGCGCAAAGCCAAGATGGCGCCCAACAATGCCAAGCAGGCGGATGTGCTGGCCGGGGCTGCGGTTTTACCGAATTCTCGCGGCACCGCCCCGGGGCAGTGGATCGCGGGCAAGTATGAAGGGCGGGACCGCATCGTCATCCTGTTGCCCGGACCACCACCGGAGATGAAAGTAGTCTTCGAGCAGTGCTGGGAGCGGCTGCGGGCCAAAGTGCCGGTGCAAGTCATGGCCAGCAAGGTGCTCAAGGTCGCGATGATGGGCGAGTCGCAGTGCGATGCGCGGGTGGCTCCGATCTATGCGAAATACACGGATGTTGAGACCACGATTCTGGCGGGAGCAGGCGAGATTGAATTGCATCTCCGGGCCAAGGCGCCAACCGCCGGGGCTGCCCAGGAGCGCGTGGACAAGCTGGCCGGCGAGATCGAGGACGAGCTGGAAGAGTCGGTCTTTTCGACGAACGGCGAATCGCTGGAACAGATTGTTGGCTACTATCTGCAGATGCGCGGGACAACGATCGCGGTAGCGGAATCGTGCACCGGCGGAATGCTGGGCGAGCGTATCACCGCCGTCGGTGGAAGCTCGCATTATTTTCGCGGCGGCGTGATTGCCTATTCCAACGAGCTCAAGACGCGGCTGGCGGATGTGCCCCCGTCGTTGATTGCGGAGTATGGGGCGGTAAGCCGCGAAGTGGCAGCGGCCTTGGCGGAAGGCATTCGCGAACGCTGCGCGGCCACGCTGGGCGTCGGCATTACCGGCGTGGCCGGACCAGCCGGAGGTACGCCGGAAAAACCAGTTGGGCTGGTGTTTCATGCGCTCGCCGATGAAGACGGAACGGATGTGGTGGAACGGCATTTCCCCGGCGACCGCCAGCGCGTTCGCCGCTTTGCCACCCAGCAGGCGCTCGATATGGTGCGCCGGAAGTTGATGTAGGACGGTGCCGTGAACCATGAGACTCTTCGTTGCTCTGGACATTGCGGACGAGATCCGGCGGCAGGTGGGAGGATTTCTGGAGGGCGTACGCGGGTTTGCCCCCGACGCGCGCTGGGTGCGGGCAGAGTCCTTGCACGTGACCCTGAAGTTTCTGGGCGAGCGGCCGGAGGCGGAACTGGCGCGGATTGAAACGGCGTTGGCGGAGATCCACAGCGCGGCGGTTGCGGTTAGTTTCCGCGGCCACGGGTTCTTTCCCACCGCGCGCTCAGCGCGAGTGTTCTGGATCGGAGTGGAAGCAGGACCGGAACTGAAAGCGTTGGCGGCACAGGTGGACGGCGCCATGGCCGCACTGGGAGTGGAACCGGAGCGGCACGAATTCAGCCCGCATCTCACGCTGGCCCGCGGCGGGAGGGGTTCGGGTGTGCCACATTCCAGCCGCGGTAACGTCCCCGACCTGCAATTTGAGCGTTTGCAGAAACGGGTCGGCACGTTGGCGCCGTTAGAATTCGGTACAATGACCGCCCCGGCGTTCCACCTGTTTGAGAGCAAGCTGGCGCCACGCGGGGCGCAGTATCGCAAGGTGAAAACCTTCGCACTGGAGAGGTGAGCGGCGCGCTGCTCGCTTTTTTTTGTTTCACTGAAATTTTCAACTGATGCCTTTTTTCCTCACCGCCGTTCTGAGCTATCTGCTGGGCTCAATCCCGTTTGGCTATCTGTTGGTGCGGATGTTTCATGGGCAGGACATCCGGCAGACAGGCAGCGGCAACATTGGGGCAACGAATGTGGCGCGCCAGTCACCGCTCTTGGGCGTCGCCACGCTGGTCCTGGACGCGCTGAAAGGGTTGGCGGCCGTGGCGCTGACCCGCCACTTTGCCGGCGAGCAACAAGTGGGATTGATGGCGCTGGCAGCGCTGTTCGCCGTGATCGGGCATAGCTTTCCCGTGTGGCTGAGATTTCGCGGCGGCAAAGGCGTGGCCACCGGGCTCGGCGCGTTTCTGTGGATTGCGCCCAAGTCCATTCTGGTCATGGTGGGAATTTTCGCGGCGGTGGTGGCGCTTTCGCGCTACGTCTCGCTGGGATCGCTGGCCGCGGCGGTGAGCCTGCCGTTTCTGGCTTGGTGGCTCGACGGGCGGCATTCTCCCCGTGTGCTGCTGCTGCTGGGATTGGCCTCGGCCCTGATCATCCTGCGCCACCATCAGAATGTGCGCCGGCTGCTGGCGGGAACGGAATCCCGCCTGGGAGCGAAAAAGGCATGAGCGAGATCGCGGTGATTGGCGCGGGAGCGTGGGGCACAGCACTCGCCATTGTGCTTGGACGGCGAGGCACACATCGCGTACGGCTGTGGGCCCGGGAGCGCGAGGTGTGCGGGCAGATCACGGAGCAGCGGCGGAACTTGCAATTCCTGCCCGACGCCATCATTCCCCAGACCGTGGAAGTGACCAACGACCTGCATGCGGCGTTGCGCGGGGTGCGGATCGTGGTCAGCGTGATGCCTTCGCAGCACTGCCGGCGGCTCTTCGGCGAGATGAGCGGGACGCTGGAACCGGGAACGCTGGTGGTGAGCGCCACCAAGGGACTGGAAGAAACCTCCCTGCTGCGCATGAGCGAAGTGATCGCACAGGTGTCGCCCGGAGTGCGGCTGGGTGTGCTCAGCGGGCCGTCATTCGCGCTGGAAGTGGCGCGTGGCGACCCGACGGCAGTCACCGTAGCTTCGCGCGATGCGGAACTTGGGCAGTTGGTGCAACAGGAATTCAACGACGCCTCGTTTCGCGTCTACACCAACGACGACGTGGCCGGAGTGGAATTGGGCGGAGCGCTGAAAAACGTGATCGCGATCGCCGCCGGTGTGTGCGCCGGCCTGGGCTTGGGACACAACACGGTGGCAGCGCTGATCACGCGCGGCTTGGCGGAGATGACGCGCCTCGTGACCGCCAGCGGCGGACGCCAGGAAACCATGGCCGGACTGGCTGGACTCGGCGACCTGGTGCTGACCTGTACCGGCGGCCTCTCGCGCAACCGGACAGTGGGCGTGGAGCTGGGCCGCGGGCGTAAGTTGCCCGAGATCATCGCCGGCATGCGCGGAAGTGTGGCCGAAGGCGTTTTCACCACCCGCGCAGCCGTTGGGCTGGCGGAGCGGCATGGCGTGGAGATGCCCATCACCCAGGAGATGCACGCGATTCTGCATCAAGGCAAAGCGCCGCGTGACGCCATTCAAGACCTGATGACCCGCCCCGCCACCCGCGAGGTGCGTGCCCCGGCGCCCCGTTAGACCTCTGGGCACCGCGCCGGAAGCCAGCGCCAGCCGTGGGCGGTCACAGGGATTCGTGATCACAGTCACTTCCAGCGATCGGTACCAGAACTATGCTGACTCCAACTTCATAACCCCGATTCATCCCCTGATACCGGGCGCCGTGCCTTCATCCTTACCTAACCGGAGGCCACGGCGCCTTCACCTTTCTCAGCAACAAAGCCCAGCACCGCAGGCACCTGCCTTGTAGTACTTCGGTAACCCGGTAACCCCCCGAGTGATCTCACAACCGGTGCCCCAACGGCAGTAAAATCCAGCAGAGTTGCTGCGCCGCTGCCCCCATCCGGAGCGGCCTTCCGGCGAACGCTTGCAGATTCGATTACCCATTCCGACGCGGGTTCCCATCCTCTACGTGATCCTCGGCGTGTTGCTGACGATCAGCGTGGTGCCCATGTATTTCTATTCCACGCGGGTGGAAGCAATCAACCGCGACCGCCTGAAAACCAACGAAATGCTGCTGCAGAACACAGTGACCCGGTCGCTGGCGGAAGACATTTCACAGCGCCAGGAAGCCGTGCGCATGATGCTGTCGAACCTTTCGTCGGCCATCCAAGTGGCGAGCGGTGGCGACATTGCCGGCAAGCACGTCGAGTCGCCCGAGCTAAGAGCGTTGTTGGAAAATTTTGTTTCCTCTTCGAACGACCTGGCGTATGCCACGCTCCTCAACGGCGAAGCCAAAGGCGTTTCCGCTGGACGGATTGCTCCCGATGCATTTCTGCAACGCGAGTTGGAACACGCCTATGCGGCGGCGCGCGAGGGACGTGCTTATTCCGGACAGACGTTGACTCTGGGCAGCGGGCACGAGGCGCGCACGGTCATGGTGGTGAGTTCGCCAATCAGCTATGGCGGACGTTTTCTGGGCATCATTGCCTGCGTCGAAGACTTGCAATATCTGGTGCAGCGGTTGCGGGAGACCAGCGGCGGCGGGCTGATGACCTACGTGGTGGACAGCCAGGGGCGGCTGGTGGCTTCGGCCAGTCCCGAATATGCCACCGGGCAGGACATGAAGACGATCGAGATCGTGCGCAACTTTGTCGATGGCGGCGGCAAGGCGCAGTTGGTGGCGACAAAGGAATTCGAGATTGTCGAAAATCAGCGGCCCGTCGAAATGCTGGGCACGTATAGCCCGGTGCGCACCCTGGACTGGGCAGTGATGGTGCAGAAGCCGCAACACGAGGCGTATCGCGGCGTCTACGAAATGCAGCGGGCAGCGCGTATGCTGGCGCTGATGGCGGTGCTGCTGAGCATTGTGGTCAGCATTTTTTCAGCGCGCCGGATTATCAATCCGCTGGCCGTGCTGACCGAAACCAGCCGCGCCATTGCCCGCGGAGATTTTTCCCAACGCGTGAAGGTGCACAGCCGGACCGAGTTTGGTGAACTGGCAACCACCTTCAACACCATGTCGGAGGAGCTGGAGCATTTCGTCGAAGACCTGAAACGGGCGGCGGATGAAAATCATGAACTCTTTTTCAATTCCATCCAGATGCTGGCCGGAGCGGTCGACGAAAAGGACCCCTACACCCGCGGTCACTCCGACCGTGTGACCCGATACTCGGTGATGATTGCGCAGGAAATGGGACTGCCGGAAGCGATGATCGAGACCGTGCGCATCTCCGCCCAGCTGCACGATGTGGGCAAGATCGGCATTGAAGACCGCATCCTGAAAAAACCCGGTGCGCTGACGCCGGAAGAATTTGAAGTCATGAAGACGCACACCACCAAGGGCGCAAATATCCTGCGGCCGGTGCCGCAACTGGCAGAGATGTTGCCGGGAATCGAGTTGCACCACGAGTCGCTGGACGGACGCGGCTATCCCTTTGGCTTGAAGGGCGATCAGATTCCGCTGCTGCCGCGCATCATCGCGGTCGCGGACACATTTGATGCGGTCACGACCAACCGGCCGTATCAGCAGGCGCATGATCCGGTGGAAGCACTGCGCATCCTGCATGCGCTGGTGGGCAAGCGCCTGGACCCAATCGCCGTCGAGGCATTTACTCGCGTATTCGAGCGCGGTGAGATCCGGGTTCCGCGGAGAAACGCGACCGCGCCCGCCACCCCAGCCCCACCCCCAGAAACGCCCGTTCCCGGAGCACTGGCGGCATCGCCGGTGTAGGCCGCGCCGGTATGCTGCCCGGGTGACTGGTGATCCTGAGCGGAGAGAACCACCTCTGTACTTTGCCGGGGAGTGCATTGCAGATGACAGCCTTCTCGCCGCCAACGTTCCACCAATCGCCCCGCGTCCTCCGGCCCTGCCCGATATAATCCCTTCAGTCATGATTCAAACTTTGTTTGGTTCGACAGAAGAATCGAAAAAACCGGGCCTGTTCGAGCGCATGAAGCAGGCGGTGACGCGCACCCGCGAGAACCTGAGTGAGCGCATTGAAGCGGTAGTCGCATTCACCAAAGAGATTGACCGGGACACGCTGGATGCGCTCGAAGCCACGCTCATCGGCGCCGACCTGGGCATGACCACCACGCACGAGGTGCTGGCTACGTTGCGCGAAAAAGCTGATCGTAAGCAGATCAAGGATGGTGAAGAACTGAAGCGGCTGCTCAAAGAAGAAATTTACGCCATCCTGATGCGGAGTGGCGGACCGGCAGTGGCACGTGTGGAAAGCGGTCCGGAAGTGATTCTGATTGTGGGCGTGAATGGGACGGGCAAGACGACAACCATCGGCAAGCTGGCGCACGCGTTCCGCAGCGAAGGAAAAAAAGTCTTGCTCTGCGCCGCCGACACGTTTCGCGCGGCTGCCATTGAGCAACTGCAAATTTGGGGCGAGCGCACCGGCACCGAAGTGATTCGCACCCGGCCCGGAGGCGACCCGGCTGCGGTGTTGTTTGATGCGTTGCAAGCGGCCAGCGCGCGCCAGATGGACTACGTGATTGTGGACACGGCGGGACGCTTGCACACGAAAACCAATCTGATGGCGGAACTGGAAAAAATGAAACGCACGGCGCAACGCATCATCCCCGGAGCGCCGCATGAAGTACTGCTGGTGATGGATGCGACTACCGGGCAGAATGGCCTGCAGCAGGCCCGGCAGTTTACCCAATCGGCCGGGGTGACCGGGATCGTGCTGGCCAAGCTGGACGGAACCGCGAAGGGCGGGGTAGTGGTTGCGATCGCGCGTGAACTGGGTGTGCCGGTACGTTATGTCGGCGTGGGAGAACAGGCCGGCGATCTGCTGCCGTTTGATGCGCGCGAGTTTGTGGATTCGTTGTTCCTGTAGAAAAACTAATCACGAAGACCACGAAGGTCTGGACGGGATCGTGCATGAACAAACGAGAGGTAACCCGACGATCTTGGACGCGACGTATCGCAGATTTTTTGCGCCGTGTATCAGGCGGCAGGCGCGAACCGGAGAGGCCGGGTGACCCGCTCGCTTACCGCATGGCGCCAGTGCGATGGGGGCCCAAGGGTAAAAGCGGAGCTGCAGCCGTGGCCGAGCCAGAGGACGAGATGAACTCCTTCCCGCAGCGGTGATGGTGGACAATCACAAATGCGTTCCATATTGATCTTCTCCTTGCGGTTCCCGGAGCCAGGTTATGTCGCCGACAACCAAAGACGATGAGGTCTTCCTGCGCCGCGCGCTTGACCTGGCGAAAGCCGGCATTGGTTTGACCTCGCCGAACCCGTGCGTAGGCGCGGTGGTGGTGAGCGCGGCGGGCGAAGTTCTCGGTCAAGGCACGCACACTTACGACGGACAAAAGCACGCCGAGGTTCTGGCGCTCGAGCAGGCTGGTACGCGGGCACGTGGCGCCACGCTCTATCTGAATCTGGAACCGTGTTGCCACCAGGGGCGCACACCGCCCTGCGTGGAAGCCGTGATTGGCGCCGGAATCAGCCGCGTCGTGGATTCGATGCAGGACCCGAATCCGCTGGTGGCGGGAAATGGATTCGCTCGCCTGCGAGCGGCGGGAATCGTCGTTGAGGTGGGCGGACTCGAATCGGAAGCGCGGAAGCTGAACGAGGCGTTTGCCTGCTACATCCTGCACCAGCGGCCGTTCGTCACGCTGAAGACGGCGATGACGCTGGACGGAAAGATTGCGCCGCCGCCGGGCACAGCGCGCACGGAGAGTAATCGCTGGATCACGGGCGAAGCGGCGCGGGCGCACGTGCAGGAGTTGCGGCACGCGAGCGACGCCATCCTGACCGGAGTGGGCACGGTGCTGGCGGATGATCCGCTGCTCACCGACCGCACCGGAAAAGCACGCCGCCGCCGGCTGCTGCGCGTGGTGCTGGATTCACACCTGCGGCTCCCGTTAACTTCGCGACTGGTGCAGACGGCGCAGCAAGACGTGCTTGTGTTTTGCACGGGAGCGGACGAAGAAAAGAAAAAGCGGCTGGAGGGACTCGGCATCCTGGTGGAGCGCGCGGGTGCAAAGGATTCCAGCGAGCCGCCCGATTGGCGCCATGTGCTCGGGCGCTTGGGCGAGATGAAAATCACCAGCGTCATGATCGAGGGTGGAGCCCAGGTGAATGGGAGCGCGCTCGGAGCGGGCGCGGTGGACAAAGTCTTTCTGTTTTATTCCCCGCAATTGCTGGGCGGTAACGCAGTGCCGTTCGCGAGCAGCAGCCGGCACGCGCTTCCGGCGTTGGCCCTGAAACACGTTTCCCTGCACCGCTTTGCCGCCGACTTTGCCGTCGAGGGATACTTCAGAGATTGACAATGTGGCACATTATGTGTCACATTTAGATATGCCCGAGATCAACCTGCGCCAATTGCGGAACACCACTCGCCTGAAAGACTGGCTGCGCTCCGGAAAGACAGTAAGTCTGCGCGAACGCAACCGCGTCATTGCGCGCATCATGCCGGTGGAAACCACTCGTGCCCCCGAGGCGTGGCCTGACTTCACCCAGCGCAGCCGCAAGATTTTTCGCGGACGCACCCTGCCCGGTGCGGATCTTGTCATCCAAGAGCGCGGACGCTTTTGACGGTCTACGCGGACACCAGCTTTTTCGTTTCTCTCTACGTGCCAGACACGCACTCGGCGACAGCCCAGAAACAGATGCAGCATCGGTCCCGCATCTGGCTCACGCCGCTGCATCGCGCGGAGTGGACGCACGCCATCGCACAACATGTGTTCCTGCGTCAGATGACGGCGGCGGAAGCACACCAGGTCCGCCGCCTGCTCGAACGCGACCGGGCAGCCGGCCTGTGGGCGGAAGCTGCCTTACCCGACTTGGTCTTTGAAACCTGTATTGCATTGGCCCGCCGGCACGGAAGCCGGCTCGGCCCCCGCACCCTGGACACATTGCATGTCGCAACCGCGCTGGAACTGCAAGCAGAACATTTCTGGACATTCGACCAGCGGCAAGCCAAGCTGGCGG